>NZ_CP196893.1:0-331606 GCF_051933805.1 Thermogladius sp. 4427co
CTTTTCGATTGTTTCAAGCGATTAAGAACGCAATCGAGAATGTCATTGTAAGCTTTCAATTCTTTTCGATTGTTTCTGCTGCAGGCGTATAGGGAGATTAGGAAGAGTAGGAACGATGCTTTCAATTCTTTTCGATTGTTTCCGAGCTTGGTTCTTGATTTAGATATTTGAAGGGACCGGATATTTAAGTTTTGTGTTTTGCACTAGGCTTTAATATCGAAGAAGCGATCATGAGGGGTGATCGCCTCCCTCTGTACTATGGTTTTAGACAAAATTCCCATGTAGGACATGGGATGATCCAAACCGATCAATCATTAAAGTGTTAAGAGTTTTAATTACACCAAGCGATCTCCAATACACCCCTGATCCATTTTTGCCAACACGGGCCCTAGGCAAAAATCCCATGTCCCACATGGGAATTTGTATTAGGATTCGGTTTCAGACCGGTATCATAATGTTTTCGGGGCTGGGGGTACAGGGTGTTCTATTATAGGCTCGTGTTGGGGCGTATGGTTTTAGTATGCGTGTGGAGGACGGTGTTGTGTATAGCGGGTTCTGTGATAACTTTAATCTTTGCCTAGAGCAGTGTCTTCAGCCTCTGCCGGGCTTGTATGCTTCTCTTATCCTCAGTATGCCGAGTGTCTCGCATGCTTCTATAAGCCAGCCAGCGTATATCGATGCTAGCATCTCGCAGGCTTCTCTCTCCCCGAGTGCTATGCTCTTGCTCTCCCTGTATGCTTCCGAAGCGAGACCGCAGTCGAGTCTCTTCATAAAATTCCTTTTCAGGTCGCTCAATAAGCTCGCTAGATCGATCTTCTCGATCACAAGCCTCGAGACATAGTCTATGTCCTCCCTGGTTAAGCTATAAGACTCCGGCTTTAATCCCCGCTGCCTAGCTAGCTCAACGTATTTCAGGAGGGGCCCGTAGTCTTCAACAACCCTACCCGACGCTAGGAGAGGCCTCCTACCCTGCTCCATTAGCCCACCGCTTCGAGAACCCTGCTCTTAAGCAGATTCTTCAGCCTGTCGTCGTCTATTAGAGCAGCGAGATCTTTAAGGGAGGCGGTGAGGTCGTCTATCAGTATCTCGTACACCTTCTCCTTCTCATAGGGGGCTAGATTCCTAATAATCTTCGAAACAACCTCATCGCTAGGGTAAGCCCTCCTATTCAAATATTTTCTCACAGCAGTAGGGGAAACACCTAGTTCGGAAGCAAGCTGTTTAACACTCCTAGAGGATAAGACTACCTCAATAATCTTCAGCCTAGCCTCTTTGCTAACCCATTCAAACGGCAAACCAGGATCCCATAACCCATATGAATGTTTTAAAATAATAACGTTTTAAAGAGTTTAAAGCGAGCAGTAAAGGTGCCGTGGTTGAAGAACACGAGGGTCGTGTACGAAGGGAGGGTAAGCATCCTTGAGACGCCTGCTGTAGAACTATGGAAGGGGATGATACTAGTCAAAAACTACATGGCCTACATCGGCTTCCAGGACGAAGCGTTAATAAATAGCGTAGAACCATTCATTCTCCCGAAGACTCTTGGAAGCGTGTGCGTTGGGAGAGTAGTCGAATCCCACGAGGAGACTGGTCTCACAGGTAGGTTTATAGTCGTAAACCCTATGGTGGGAGGTTCGAGGACTGTCCTAGACGAAGACGGTTGTCTATCAACCTACTTCCAGGTGAGGCCTGAGAGAGTCTACAGAGTAGTCCAGTCACCGGAGCCAGACCACCTGCTAGAGCCATATATAGCGCACGCGCAGCACCTAGCAGATAACTCGGAGGGAGAGGTACTAGTGCTCGGGTGTAATATCGTCGGTTTTTCAACAAGCCTAGTGTTGTACAACCGGGGCAGGACAGTATACATGCTCTGCAGAAGGCTGCTGAACCTGGCGAGAAACCTTGGTTTGAAACCTTATAGGAATGTAAACGACCTACCCCCGAGCCTCGATACCCTTGTTATTGGAGGATACGACCCTACCCTATGGGATGTCCTTGAGAAGATTAGGTTCAGGAAGGTTATAGTATCAGGTTTCGCCGGCCTCAGGTATATCAGGGTGCCTGCTGGGGACGAAATAGTGCTTGTGAAAGCTGTTGACATATCCTACTCTCCTAGCGAAGAAGTGGCCGGGGTTTTAAAGAGCTTGATACCCTATGTGAAGACTGCGAGCGTGAAAAATATCGAGGACTCCCTCGGATATCTCCCTCCGAGAGGGCTAGGGGTGATACTCCGTTTCGAAACAGTATAGTAGCCGGGTAGACTACTCGGATTTAACTAGCTGGGCTAGCCTCCTCACACCCTCGTATATCTCGTCGTGGGTTGGGTAGCTGAAGTTTATCCTCATAGTATTGTATCCTGAACCATCTACGAAGAACCCTGCCCCGGGAACGTATGCGACCTTATACTTGTTGATAGCTACTTCCAGGAGCTTTGTCGTATTAAACCCTTCTTTCTCAACCCTTGCGAAAATAAACAAGCCTCCGATCGGCCTAGTATATGAGACGTAGTCAGGGAAGTAGTCTTCCATAGCGGATAACATAGCATCCCTCTTACTCTTATAGTACGGTGTTGCCACTTTGATCATGCGTTCAACAAGCCCTTTCTTAATAGCCTCTAAGACAATGAACTGTGTGAGAGTCGGGCTGTGGAGGTCGAGGTATTGCTTGACCAGCTCGAACTTCCTAGCGACTTCTCTAGGGGCTACTATCCAGCCAATCCTAAGGCCTGGAGCAAGGATTTTACTCATAGTGCTGAGATAAATCACCCTATCATACCTGTCTAATGCTTTAAGAGGGGTAGTGTCAACCCCGTTCTCGTATGTTATGTAGCTATAGGGGTCGTCTTCGACGACTAGGACATCGTATTTCTCAGCTATCTCTAGGAGATGCTTCCTCCTATCATAGCTAAGCGTTGTGCCAGCAGGGTTGTGGCCTACTGGTATAGTATATATGAATTTAACCCTGCCCCCAGTGCTGTAAATACTCTTGAGCTTCTCCTCGAGCTTGAAAGTATCCATGCCGTTATCATCCATCTCAACCCCTACCAGCCTAGCCCCTGCTGCTTTGAAAGCGCCGATAGCAGCAAGATATGAAGGGTTCTCTGTAACCACGATATCGCCCGGGTCTATCATAGACCTTGCAACAATATCCAGAGCCTGCTGGCTCCCTGTTGTAACAACAATGTCCTCGGGGTCTGCTGAAATACCTTTCATCCTCCTCATGAAATCCGAAAGGGTCTCCCTCAGCTCGATCAAGCCTTTAGTCTCACTATACTGTAGCGCTTCATCCCCGTACTTCAGTATCGCCTCCCTAGATATATCCGCTAGCTCGCTCTTAGGAAACAGCTTAGGGTCGGGTATCCCGCCCGCGAAGCTTATAACATCCCTCCTATGTTTTATTAGAGCAAGAAGCTCCCTGATATCAGACGCTCTGATATTGTTAGCTAGAGAACTATAGTACTTACCGTAATCAACCATTCTACAACCCGTTAATACGTATCTCGAATATATGTTAAAAACCTATCTTCCATGAATGTGAATATACCGTACAAACCTATATATATAGTAAAACAATTATATAAATAATAATCGGTGTAATACGTATATTGCTAGCGGTGGTAGTACTGGTTGAAGTCAATAGGGTATTAAAGAACCCTCTACGAGTAAACGTTAGAATAGCCTATGTCTACCCTAGCTTCTACGAGGTTATGACATCTTCACTCGCACACGACATACTCTATTGGTACGCTAATAGAAGAGACGATGTCTACCTGGAGAGAGTAGTCTACGAGAAGAAGGGTGGAGAGGCTAGGAGTATTGAGACAGGGAGCCCTCTAAGAGACTTCCCTATTATCTTATCGACACTCCACTACGAGCTGGATATAGCGAACCTGGTTAGAATCCTCTGGTCTTCCGGCATAAGCCCTTTCAGAAAAGAGAGGAGGCAACTGCTTATAATAGGAGGGCCTGTAGCAATATCCAACCCGGAGCCTTTTGCTGAAATCGCAGATGCCTTCATAATAGGCGAGATAGAGTCTACTATAGACAGGGTTCTCGAAATACTATCTGCTAGAGCCGGTGAAAGCAAGAAGGTTGTCCTCGAAGAATTATCGGGGCTCGAATACGTTTACATACCAGGGTTGAAAGAGCATGCAGCGAGGAGCTTTGTCGAAAACCTGGATAACGTAGAATACCCTCTGAGACAGGTATTCGATACCGAGAGACAACCTGTCTTCGGCCTAGGGTTTAAACTCGAGTTATCGAGAGGCTGTATATACTGGTGCTCTTTCTGCATGGAGAAGAGGGTTTTCCAACCCTTCAGACACAGGAGTAGAGGGGTGATCAAGACCCTTGTCGAGAAAGGGGCCGAATACACAGGGTTGAACCGTTACGTACTCTACGCTCTATCATTCCCTGTAGTAGCCGAAGATTTCTACGCTCTAGAACTACTAGCAGAGTCCGGCGCTAGAGCAGTCCTACCATCCCTTAGGCTTGAGAAGCTAACGCCTGAAGCAGTAGAGTTGATTAAATCGGTTGGGCAAAGAGAAGTATCTATCGCACCCGAGTCTTTCAGTTTCCACACACAGAGGCTATTAATGAAATACCCGGGTCTCGTGAATACTCTGGTAGAGAGGATCACCCGGATTATAGACATGGGTTTAGACGTTAAATTATACCTTATATACGGTGTCAAAGGCGAGAAGCTAGAGGATGTTAGAGCAACAGTGGAGACTGTGAAGAGTATTGCGAGCTATGCTAGGAAGAAGGGTAGGAGGGTTGTAGCATCGTTCAACCCTCTCATACCCAAGGCGAGGACTCCATTCGCATATATCGGGATGGAGGATCCGGGGAGGCTTAGAAACCTGGCTCGATATATCGCGGGAGAGTTGAGGAGTGTAGCAGAGATACGCCCATACGATATAAAATCAGGGGTTATCCAAGCCGCTATCTCGCTCGGCGATAGGAGGCTAGGGAGGGTGCTCGTAGAATGGGCTTTGAGAGGAGGTGGTCTAACAGCGTGGAATAGAGCCCTGAAGGCAGGCGGTATTAGCATAGAGTATGTCTATACAGGCCTGAAACCCGGCGAGCCAGTTCCATGGGAGAATATTGTACTCGATAAGAATAGCGATGAAGTATCATTGATCCAATTTAAAACAATAAAGAGGTTCTACGGCTTAGGTGAGGGTTAAAAACTAGTTCTAGGAGCCAGCCTTCTCTAGGACAGGCCTATACATTATGAGATAGTGTATTAAGCCTGTCTCACCGTCTTCGCCAGCCCTTCTCAGGACTGGTTCGAGTATAATACCCGTCTTCAATTCTTCGATATCCACATCTGTAATCCTCGCCAGTATCCTAGCCTTAGACTCAAGGGTTTCAACGATACCTATTACAACCGGCCTCTTCTGCTCGAATCCTTCTCCAGCAGTATATATAACCGTGTAAGTTAGTAGACGGGCTTTCTCGTTGATTAATTCTACTTCGACAACATTCCTCGACCCGCAGACTCTGCACACGCTAGTGTAAGGATATAGTACTCTACCACAGTCCAGGCACTTGGCTGCTTTAAGCCTGTAGTAGTTAAGCCTTTCACGCCAGAATCTGGGTATGGAATACCTCATTAAACCACCTCATATCCTCTTGATCAAGCCTCTAGCCTTAGCGTAGAAAGCGTAATCGACTAGTTTCCTCCTAGACAAATAGTCTACCACTCTAGGCGCTCTATCCCTCTTCTCTAAAACCTTGTCTGTTACAATGATACTGAATGCATCGCTCCCGGCACCGCTCCCGAACGGGGCTAGTAGTATCCTCGAGCCCGGCTTAGCCTCGTCTAGGACCTTGGACAACCCTATCAACGCTGAAGAATTATAGCTATTACCGATCATCGGCGTGACAAGACCTGGCTTGACTTTCTCGAGGGGTATGCCTAGCATTCTAGCAACCTGGACAGGGAATTTACCGTTAGGTTGGTGGAATATAGCGTAGTCGAAATCGCTTATCTTCAAACCAGTTTTCTCTAGTAGTCCTTTCACAGCGCTAACAATATGGTGGAAGTATGCGGGCTCCCCGGTAAATCCTTCTCCGTGCAAAGGGTATGGTGAAGTAGCCCTCCTCCAGAAGTCCGGGGTGTCAGTTACATAGGTGTAGCTTGCTTCGAAGACTGCTGCCGCTTCACTGCTCGGCCCTATAATCAAGGCTGTAGCCGCTGAGGAAGCTGTAAACTCTAATACGTCTCCCGGGTTAGCCTGGGCTGTATCACTGCCTATAACCATAGCGTATTTAACCATGCCTGATGCGACAGCTGCGATACTAATCCTGATAGCCTCGCTAGCAGCTCTACACGCGAACTCTAGGTCTGTTGCCATCGTAGACGGGGTAATACCTAGGGCTTCAGCAATAATTGTAGCAGACGGTTTCACAGCGTAAGGCTTGCTCTCTGTACCAAACCATACGGCACCTATATCCCTCGGGTTTACACCAGCTCTTCTCAAAGCGTTTAAAGCAGCTTCCCAGCCCATTGTCACAGCGTCTTCGTCTACGCCTGCAACACTCTTCTCGGTTACGTCTAGCTCTTTCGGCTGCTCTGGGTTGAAACCCCACACCCTAGTTATCTCGCCGAGAGGTAGCCTATACCTGGGTATATAGCTGCCCCAGCCTACTATCCCTGTTAAATCCTCTGGCTTCAAATGAGTCACCTTCTAGCGTAGAGCCAGCAAGCCACGTAGTGCCCGGGTTCGACTTCAACCATCGGAGGCTCTTTGCGAGTGCACATATCTTTAAGCTCTGGGTGCTCGTCTAACGCTACACACCTAGGGTGGAATCTGCAGCCAGGAGGAATGTTTACAGCGCTAGGTACTTCCCCCTTGATAGGCACCTCTCTGAACCTAAGCCTGTTCGAGGGATCCGGCTCCGGGACTGCCGAGATAAGCGCCTTGGTATACGGGTGGAGAGGGTTCTTGATCACTTTCTCCGTCTCGCCCATCTCAACGATCTTCCCGAGATACATTATAGCAATCCTGTTGGCGATATACCTCGCGATCGCTAGGTCGTGGGTTATAAACAGGTATGTCAGGTTGAGCTTCTGCTTCAACTCTAGCAGTAGCTCTAGTATCTCGGCTCTAATAGATACATCGAGCATTGAAACAGGCTCGTCGGCAACAATGAACTTAGGGTTGAGGATTAGGGCTCTCGCTATTACAACCCTCTGCCTCTGCCCTCCTGATAGCATGTGCGGGTATCTGTTCATAAAGTCTTCTGGGGGAGTTAGCTTGACTAGTTCTAGCGCTCTATATATCATATCGTAGCGGTCAGACCTTGTAAAACCGTATTTGTGTATTATAAGAGGCTCTTCTAGGATCTCGAATATTGTTAACCTAGGGTTGAGGCTACCGTAGGGATCCTGCCATATCATCTGTATCTCTCTTCTCAGAGGCCTCTGGAACTTCCTAGGTATAGAAGCTAGGTTTATATGTCCGTATTCGGTTAACACCTCGGGTTGATAGCCTAGTTTCGAATAAGTATCCATGAGGTCGCTACTAGGCTTGAAACCTATAATGCCCGAGGTTATATCGTGTAGCATTAGCAGTGATTTACCCGTAGTAGTCTTGCCGCAGCCGCTCTCGCCTACTAGTGCGAAAACCTCGCCCTGTTTGATATCAAAGCTTATCCCGTCGACAGCTTTAACATATTGAGGCGGAGCCCTCATCAGTATTTCAGTAAGTCCTCTTCTCAGGGGGAACCATACTTTCAAATCTCTAACAAACATTATGGTATCAGGCGATACATTGATCTTAGACCCCGAGCCCTCCACATGGATCACCTCTTAGAGTACAACCAGCACGCGACATAATGATCGGGTTCGACTTCAACCATAGGGGGTTCATCTCTAGAGCATGGTTCGAAAACATATTTACACCTAGGATGGAAGCGGCAGCCTGGTGGAGGCTGGGTTAGGTCTGGCGGTACGCCGGGTATGAATTCGAGCTTCTTCAATTCTTTCTTCAGGGATGGAATACTGTTTATCAGAGCCCTGGTGTAGGGGTGGAGTGGGTTATTGTATATTTTATCAGCCGGACCTATCTCAACGATTTTACCAGCGTACATAATAGCTACTTTATCTGCTATCTCGGCTATAAGGCTCATATCGTGGGTGATCAATATGATCGACATCTTAAGCTCTCTCTGCAGGGATTTGAGCAGGTTCATTATCTGGGCTTGCACTACGACGTCTAGAGCAGTCGTAGGCTCGTCTGCTATTACAAGCGGGGGCTTAAGGGCTAGGGCCATAGCTATCACAACCCTCTGCTTCATACCACCACTTAACTCGTGGGGGTAGCTCCTAATCCTCCTAGGGTCTATACCAACCATCTTCAGTAAGCCAGCTGTCTCCTGCAACGCTTCCTTCTTCGACAGGCCTTTATGTAGCATAAGTACTTCGGCTATCTGGTCTCCAATAGTATACACAGGGTTTAGAGCGTTCATAGCACCCTGGAAAACCATTGATATACCCTTCCACCTGATCTTAGTCCTGAACTCCTCCTCGGGCATTTTCAGGATATCCGACCCCATGAAATAGATCCTGCCGTCCACTATCCTACCCGGCGGCGGGACTAGCCTTATAATAGAGTATGCGAGCGTGCTCTTACCGCAGCCGGATTCCCCGGCAATTCCTAAGACCTCCCCCTTGTTTAGCTTGAAGCTTACATTATCAACTGCTTTAACAATACCTTTCGCAGTATAGAAATACGTCTTCAACCCTTGTACGTCCAGGATTACCTCGCTCAAAACCTTAGCACCTTTTTTATCAGTCATGAAATAAATCACCACAGTAAATATAAATTTAATCTCTTAGAATCTATCGGATACCTCGCATAGCACTTATATTACTGTCGACTCAATACTCTAACACGTGCCTGGGTGATCGTTTTTGAAGAAGGAATTCCTCGAGAAGCTCATACCCGAGTGGGCCAGGGAGCTCTACTCTAAGAGGTTGTTGTCTATCAGGGATTTATTCAAGAACGATAAAGCTATAATAGGCATGGTACACCTCCTCCCTCTGCCAGGCGCTCCCGGTTACAAGGGCTGGAGTATTGATGTCATCGAGGAACAAGCTTTAAGAGAAGCAAGGATCTATGAGGAGAATGGTGTTGACGGTTTAATAGTCGAAAACATGTGGGATCTCCCATACTATAGCGGGGCCTCTAGGATACCGCCCGAGGAGATGACTGCTCACGCTGTAGTAGCTAGGCATGTAGTGAAAAATGTCTCTATTCCCGTGGGCATAACTGTTATACACAACGGGGGACGGGTAGCACTAGCTATTGCTAAAGCAGCTGGAGCGAAGTTTATAAGAGTCTGCTTGTACACTGGAGCGGCTGTCTGGGATACCGGCGAATTCGACCACGGTGTCGCAGCAGACCTCGTCAGGCTGAGGAAGGCTCTCTACGCTGAAGACATTAAATTCTTCGTAGACGTAGTGAAAAAGCATAGCGTTGTCTTCCCAGGCATCGATTTAGAGACCCATACGAAGTGGGCTGATTTCTACCTCGCAGACGCTATCATAGTAACAGGCAGGATGACAGGTGAAGCCCCGAGCCCCGAGGATATTGAAAAGGTTAAATCCATCGTCGGAGACACTCCGGTGCTTGTAGGCAGCGGGTTAACTCCTGATAACGCAGAGAAACTCTTGAAGCATGCTGACGGAGCTATTGTCGGAACATATTTCAAAGTCAACGGTATAACCCAGAACCCTGTAGACCCCGAGAGGGTTAGAAGGCTTATGGAGGTTGTTAATAGGATAAGGGGTAAGGCGTGAAAAACAAGCTTGTAAACGTATACGGTGACCTGAACCTAGACATAATATACCTACTCGAATACGATAACATTGTTTTCAAAGACGTCTCCTACGTAGCTAGCAGAGGCCTTACATCCCCGGGGGGAGTAGGAGGCAATGTAGCAGTAGCTATTAGGAGGCTTGGGCTGGAATCAGGCGTGGTCGCTAGCGTCGGATACGACGAGATAGGTAGGATGCTCGTCGAAGACCTTAGGCTTAACAGAGTATCTGTAAACCGGGTGTCTAGCTTAAGAGGGGTTCCAACAGGTGTTATGAGTATTATTGTTAAAAAGAACGGTGAGAGAACTATTATCGGATACAGAGGGGCTAACCGCTACAATGTGTTGAGCGAGGAAACCGTAGAAGAGATAATGGATGAGTCGAGAGCTATTTTCGCCTATGGTTTCGCAACCAATAATATCGATAAAGGGGCCTCTCTGCAACTACTAATAGACAAGGCTTCTAAAGAACACGTAGAGACAGGCCTAGACCTAAGCGGGTTCACGAAGAGCGATCTAAGCATATTAGCCAGCCTCAAGAAGAAGGTGACATATGTTTTCCTCAATATAGACGAACTAGAAGTATTACTAGGGTCTAGAAGTATCACGGCGGCTGAATCACTTTTCAAATTCCTCGAGCCAGAAGCATTATTCCTGAAAATGGGGGGCGAGGGTTCTATGGCTATTAGCAGAGAGAGGAAGGTGAGGATGAGAGCACTCGATATAAAGCCTGTTGATACAACAGGTTCTGGTGATGCTTTCAACGCTGGAGTATTCTACGGTATGCTCGAAGGCTTCGATATAGAGAGGGCTCTACTAATAGGTAATGCTATGGGGGCTTACAAAGCACTAGGCTACGGGGCTAGGCATCTGCCTAGCTCGTTCAACGAGCTAATAGAGTTTATTGAAGAACATGCTAGAGGCGTTTACCAGCTCTGATCACGATAAAACTACTCGTCTCCTTAATCCCTATGCTAGGCGGTTCCAGAACCTCGGCTCCGCCGGGGGGATAGGATAGTGTTGAAACAACGCTCTCAACCCTGAAACCTGCTTCGCTAAGCATGTCCTCTACCTCGCTCAACGTGTAGAATTTCGCGTGGGAATAGAATCTATGCCCCTCCTCCCGGAGTCTACTGTAGTACAAGCCCCAAGGACTATCCCTCCGTATAAACGCTACAACAAGCTTCCCGCCCCCTCTTAGAACCCTCCAGGACTCGCGGAGAGTTGTAGCAGGGTCGTCTAGAAAGCATAGTGTGATGATTATGAAAACCCCTCCGAACATGCTATCCGGGAACGGTAGGTTCTCGCCTACGCCTCTAACTGTTTTAACGCCTCTCGCGCTAGCTAGTTCTAGTAGTTTCTCCGAGGGGTCTACCCCAACATCTATACCGAGGGGTGCTGCGAACCTACCGCTTCCAACGCCTATTTCGAGCCATGGCCTAGGGATATTCCTACTAGATAATTCTACAGCCCATAGCTCGCTCCTATATACTTCCGGGTGTTCGTCATACCATTTATCGTATTCCAACCAGTATTTCTCGAAAGGGTCTACAACCATTATTACACCATGGAAGGAGTGTGTCGGCGAATACGTCCCCGGCCTATTCATCCGTGAGGAATCCTATCCTCAGTCGTAGGCCAGCTAAATATATTAATGCATGCTTATTTATAAATTTTCTGAGAGGTTAAACCCGTCTTGAAAGCTCTTGTAATGAAAGGCCCTAGAGATATTAGTGTTGAGGAAGTACCCGATCCCCATCCGCCGCCTGGCTGGGCCCTGGTTAAAACAGTTGCCGTAGGTATATGTGGGACTGATAAAGCCTTCTACACAGGATCTTATCCGTTGTTCAAAAAACCCCTCATACCAGGCCACGAGGTCTCCGGGATAGTTGTAAGCGATGGAAGGCTTAAAGGTAGACTTGTGGTAAGCGAGATAAACTTTCCCTGCGGCCAGTGCGAGTACTGTAGGAGGGGGCTCTACACTCACTGCCCTTATAGGAAGACCCTGGGGATCGATTTCGACGGTGGTTTCGCAGAGTATTTCATAGCCCCTGAGACCGCTCTACACCCTATCGATGGAATGCTAGACCCTGTACTAGCCACGGAGGTAGAACCGTTGGCAGCAGTACTAAATGCTTTCACACAGTATCCTCCAGAACCTGCTGATACCGTAGCTATCGTCGGCACCGGGAATCTCGCCCTACTCTTTGCAGAGGTATTGAAATGGATGGGGCTCGACCCTATTATAATAGCACGTCCCGGAAGCCGTAAATCAAAGTATTTCACTAGCAGAGGATTTAGGGTTATCGCGACTAGTGAAGTAAGCGGATATATCAGGGAGAATACTCCCGAAGGCCTGGGTTTCGACATGGTTATTGAAGCCAGCGGTAGCACAAGCGGGCTTGATACAGCAATAGAGATAGCACGCCCCCGTGGAATAGTACACTTGAAGTCGACGCCCGGCTCAAGATTCAGCGTAGACCTTACGAGGGCTGTAGTGAAAGAATTAAGGATTATAGGGACGCGGTGCGGTACTTTCAGAGAGTTCAGGAAAGCGATCGAGCTTTTGAGCAAAGGGGTTGTGAAACCAGCTGTTACAAGCGTTATAGACGGTATCGAGAACTCTGTTAAAGCTTTCGAGAAGGCTCTTTCAGAAGACGAGATGAAAGTTGTTGTCAGAGTCTAAAAGAAGCTAGTGCCTCGAATAGAATGCCTCCAGCTTCATAAACATATTTTTTCAGTTCCTCGGTAGTCGGGTACCCTGTTTCCTTCACGAGACTATTGCTTACTAAAAGCACTGAGAGCGCTCTGAACCCCCTTAGCCTCGATAAAATGTATAGGATAGCAGTCTCCATCTCGACTGCTACAACGCCAAACCTTCTCCAGAACGATGCGAACTCGTACGGGTCTACATAGAACCTGTCTGCGCTGACAACACCTGCTATATAATGCTTATAGCCTTTACTACTATAGTACTCGTCTACATGCTTCAATAAATGGAAATCTGCTGAAGCGCTTAATACTATGTCTGAAGGTATGTACTGGATGTAAATCCCGCCGCTGTAGTAGCTAGCATCACGTGCTAGGATGATATCGCCAACGTCCAGCTCTTCTACTAGAGCCCCTGTAGTACCAAATCTTACTATAGCCTTAGCCCCAAGCATGTATAATTCCTCGAATACTATATGAGCCGAACCAGAGCCCACACCGTGAACAGCTACTGTTATCGGTACATTTCTGTATAAGCCGGTATACACGTAGAAACCTCTATTCTCGTTCACCAGCCTCGCTTCCTCGAGAAGGTCTTTTAGCAAGCTAGCCCTCTTAGGGTCTCCTACTGTAACAACCCTTTCAGCTATCTCGCCCGGCTTAGCTAGGATGTGAAGAGGTTTCTTGAAATACGTCAAGAACCCGCTTCCTCCTCTGTTTTCGAAATCATTTATTCTAAGTATTTTAATTTTACAATCTCTGCTCTTATCACGGCTTGAATAATGAAGAGCACAGATTTTGTCTGCATTTTCAAAAGAAAACTTATAAAAACAAAAAATGATGTTTTTAGAGCGGAGGGATTCATGGTTGCTGTTCTAAAGAAAGAATTCCTCGAGCTACTAGAAAGCGATAAAGAGTTCAGGTATGCTGTAGCAGGCTATCTGGGTCTCTCAGAGATTCTGAAGAGGTTAGAAGAGCATGATAAGAAATTTAATGAAATCGTGGAGGAGTTGAAGGCTATTCACAAAAGGGTTCGGGTCTGGTGAATAACTGTAACTACCTGTAAATATTTTTAATTATTTGCTTCATCCCCTCATCTCTTATTCCCCTGCTCCGTCTGGTTTCATCCTTCACAGCAGGGGCGCTTAGGGGTGACCCGGGCTCCCCCGCATACGCGTGTATAGCTTTCAGCCAGATATTTAATGCTCCAACAGTGTCTCTATCCATTTTCAATCCGCATCTACTGCATACAGCCAGTCTATTAACGTACTCCAGCCTGCTCCCACACCTCGGGCATATCGACGAGGTATTCCTAGGGTCTAGGAAAGCTATTGGAACATTGTATTCAACTGCTTTGCTAGTGATAGAGTGGAGAAGCCTCCTATATGCGAATCTCGCTAGCTTCCATCTAACGCTATTGCTTCTACTATTTATGCTTTCTCTAAGCCCGTTGAGGTCTTCTAAGACGATTCCATGCCTAGTCTTTAAAGCGTCTAGAACAATACGCTTAGCAATCTTCCAGCACCAATCGACGATAATGTTTCTCGATTTCCCATGCAGAGACCTGATTCTTTTTAGAATATTTTCATTATATTTCCACCTCTTCGAGTACTTCCTCTGAAGCTCCTCAGCCCTAGCCTTCTTGGAGAGGGCGTGAACAAATCTCGTTTTATACCTCCTGACCCCGGAGCCGTTAAATAGTGTGAGTGTTCTCAGATTAATATCTACCGATACAAACCCGGCTGGAATATATGGCTTGTAGCGTGTTTCGAACACTATTGAGACATAGAGTTTTCCGCTAGCATATTTAACGTGTACCTCTTTCCACTTCAAGCTCTTGAATCTCTCCAGGTAATCCTTCCTATGCTTCAATTTTAGAGCATACCACTTACAACTGAAAGCCTCGCCCTTTAGGGCGGGGATGAGGAAAGATTTTTAAGCTTTGTACTCTCTAATGTATTCTTGGGAGAGCCTTGGCGGGCGAATCTCTAGGGTGGATGGGGCTTAGGAGTACTAGGTATGTCAAGTATTGGTGTGCCTACCATTTTGTGTGGATCCCTAAGTATCGTAGAGATATCCTTGTTGGTAATGTTGCCGAATACTCTAGAGAGGTCTTGAGAGAGATCGCCGAAGAAATAGGCTGTGAGCCTATTGCTATTGAGGTTATGCCTGATCACGTCCATGTATTTGTTCTATGCCCGCCGAGGCTCTCCCCAGCCTACATAGCGAATTATCTGAAGGGTAAGTCTGCTAGGAGAATACTCCAGAGGTTTCCAGAGCTAAAGGCAAAAGCTAAATACGGTAAACTCTGGAGCAGGAGCTATTTTGTAGCAACAGTAGGCAACGTGACTGCCGATATTGTTAAGAAGTATGTTGAGGAACAGTGGGCGAGGGAGGAGTGAAGAGGACAGTAACGATAAGACTATTGCCTGATAGGGATGCAGAAGCAAAACTGAAAGCCTTGTGTAGCTTAAGTTCCAAGCTCTGGAATGAGGTCAACTACGCTAGGAGGAGAATATTCTTCGAGACTAAGAAGGTTGATTTAAAGAGCACGTACAAAGAGTTCTACGAGAAGTACAAGACGTTAATAGGTTCAGCTACTACACAACAGGTTCTCAACAAAAACGACGAAGCTTGGAAAAGCTTCTTCTCACTACTAAAAACCAAGAAAGAGGGGAAACTACCGCCATTCATAGCAAGAGTTAACCCGCCGGGGTATAGGAAGAAGGGTGGAAGGAGAGAGTTGTGGGTTGTTGTGAGAAAAGACCAGTATAGGGTTGAGAATGAACACATAGTTATCAAAGGATTAGGAGCCCTCGGGTCTATCAGAGTCAGGTACTCTGGGAGAATACACGTCTTCGGTAAGCAGGGTAGGGCTGAGATACGATACGACCCTGATGAGAAGAAATGGTACATGCACATATCCTTCGAGGTTGAGGAGAAAATTGTTAAAGGTAGAATAGTTAAAGTGCCTATGAAGCCCCTTGGGAATAAGAGTGCTGGGGTAGATATTGGTATTAATAACCTCCTAGCAGTATACGTCGAGGATGGATCAGCCCTTTTAGTATCGGGTAGACCGTTGAAGTCTATCAGCTTCTACTGGAGGAGGAAAATGGCCACTTATCAGAGTACGCTTAACAAATATGGGTTCAAGACGTCTAGGAGGCTTAGGAGGATGTATGAGAAGTGGAGGAGGCAGATTAGAAGCTACATTAACTGGGCTGTGAGGAACACTGTTGAATGGCTCTATCTGAGGGGTGTATCAGAGGTAGTTGTCGGATACCCAAGGTATATTGCTCGAGAGCCGGGTAAAAGCCCTAAGGTTAACTTTGAGATAACCCATGTCTGGAGCTATAGATACCTGCTCAGAAGGCTAGCTGAGGTAGCGGAAGAATACGGGGTCAAAACAGAATTTGTAAGCGAGGAATATACGTCGACAACATGCCCATTGTGCAGAACCCATAGAAATCATAAAAGGATAACTAGAGGGTTGATCAAATGCTATAAACACAATAAGGTATTCAACGCAGACCTCGTAGGAGCATACAATATACTCTCGAAGAGAAAACCCATAGCCCCGAGCCCCGCGTTAAGCGGGGTAGGGGTAACGCGCCCGAGACCGGGCGCGGGGCTAAACCAGGCTAGAGCCTGGAATGTAGCCCCAAACCTCCCCACCCTAAGGGGAAACCTCGCCCTTTAGGGCGGGGAGGAGGTCATATCGCCCGCTTGGAGGAAGCATATATCTCTTCTAGATATCTGCCTATTTCATATGAGGAAAAAGAAGTGAGGGATATAGCCCGGTTTGTATTAGAGGTGTTCAAGCCTATTGTCGAAAGGGTTTGAAGATCCATTGAAATATTATAGAAACTATGTTGAAGTAGCTAAGAGGGTTAGAGAAATAGTTTCCAGATATGATCCGGAAGCAGAGGTATACGTCTTCGGGTCTGTTGTCAGAGGGAGCTATACCGCGGGAAGCGATATTGATATACTAGTGGTAACAAAGCGTTTCGAATCCAGATACGATATCATGGTTGATGTGTACAAGCAGATTGACGCTCCAATAGAGCTACACGTGGTAACAAGAGAGCTGTTTGAGAAGTGGTATAAGAGGTTTATTAGTCCTGAAGAACTCGTTAAAATATTGTAATCATTTTACTTATGCCAGTATGACCAAGGAGTCTAAAACATCTGGACTCTTGTCTCCAATAGGATAGTTGATGTGTCTTATCAAGCGCCTCATGAAAGGCTATAATACTATTAATGCCATGGTTGCTACTAGCGGAATAATCCCTAGATAAGAGATCGATGTATACAAATAGTTTGGGTTTTCTCATTGAGATTATGTATAAAGAGGTGTTTCATAAGCTAAACAATGTATGGACATCTTAAAACAAGTCAGGATCTTACCTTATTTACTATTTCGTTCACAAAATCGCTTACCCTGATAATCCTGCCTAGACCTAATATGCTAGAAGCCTGTGTTATCTGGAGCGGTATATAGTTGTTTTCTACAAGGAAATCGATATCGCCTAAGACGTCCTCGGGTTTTCCTTCTCTAATAATCTCGCCACGGCTCATGAATATAACTCTTGTAGCTAGTTCTGCAATAAGCTGTAGGTCGTGGCCTATCAGGACTACCGAGTGTCCTTTCTTAGTTAATTCTTTGAAGATCCCTAGTAGCTGGAGACTTCTCTTATAGTCTATTCCAGCGAAAGGCTCGTCTAGAACGAATATATCTGGTCTAATCGCTAGCACTGTTGCGATCGCTAGCCTATGCCTTTCTCCGAAACTAAGGATGTGAGGAGATATATTCAACGGTTTCTTTAAATCGACTACTTCCAGCGCCCACTTAATCCTCTCTTCTATCTCGCTCTCTCCGAAACCAAGCTTCTTAAGCCCAATGCTCAATTCGTCTCTTATAGTTGCCGAATATATCTGGGAATCCGGGTTCTGGAAAACATATCCCACATGTCTCGCCAGCTTCGACGTAGGAACCCTCCTCGTATCCATTCCGAGAACTTCAACCCTACCTTTCAAAGGCTTTAACAAGCCGTTAAAATGCTTAGCCAGTGTTGTTTTACCTGCTCCAGACTCGCCTATTAAAGCAATAAATTCTCCGCGCCTAATGCTTAAATTGATATTTTTCAACACCCAGTCCTGTTTCTTACTGTATTTGAACCATATATTTTCTGCCTTAAGGATCTCTTCGCTCAAACAATATCACCTCTTAAACAGGTTTGCTAGAATCTGAACGCCCTCGCTGAGTCTAACTGGTATCCTATCTACAGGCAGGCCTTTCTCGATCAGCTTGTAGAAAGCCTCTGTAATCATAGGCGGTCTGACACCAGTCTTCTTAATAATCTCGTACTTAGAGAATACTTCGCTCGGGCTGCCTACAGCAACAAACTCGCCGTTATCCATAATAACCACCTTGTCTGCTACTTCACTAGCCCATTCTATCCTGTGTTCTACTACCAGAATAGTCATCTCATGGTCCTTCTTCAGCCTATCAAGTATCTCCAACACTCTCTTAGTACTCTTATGGTCTAACATCGAGGTAGGCTCATCTAGTATCATAACTTTCGGTCTCAGAGCTAGTACAGAGGCTATAGCAAGGATCTGTCGCTCACCTGCTGATAAACTCCATGGTGAAACATCTTTCTTATCCCATAGACCAACATATTTAAGGATTTCTTCAGCTCTCTTCTCGATCTCGCCCGGCTCCAGACCCAGGTTTTCGAGACCGAACGTAACCTCTTCGAATACAGAAGGCATTATTATCTGGGAGTCGGGATTCTGGAATACGAAGCCAACCTCCTTAACTATCTCAGACGGCTGCAACTTTAGTATATCACGGCCGAGTATTCGAACACTGCCTCTTATAGTACCCTTAATCATATTCGGTATTATGCCTGTTAATATGTAGAGTAGTGTTGACTTACCGCATCCCGAAGGACCCATTAATACCGTGAACTCTCCTTTATCAACCACGAGATTCAGGTTTTTCAGAGTCCACTCTTCTGCTAGAAGGTATTTAAACCACAGGTCTTTGATCTCAATAACCCCCATAGCCCCTGACACCTTCTATAAACGCGTATGTAGAGAATCCTCTAAGCGTGATTATTATTATAAATAAATAGAATGTTGTTAAGACGGCTAGAGCGATAGTGTCTCTTCGGGCCCATTTCAGAGGCTTGACATAGCTTCTTTTACCAGCACCAAACCCTCTGACCATTAAAGTAATAGCCATCTCCCAGGTCACGCTCATAATACGTATTATAAGGGGCACAAATATCGGGATCGTATTCGCTATCCTCTTAACAGGATTCGGAGAGTCTACTTCTATCCCCCTAGATTTCTGAACGTCCATTATCTCCCTTAGCTCGCGGAATGTTATCGGTAGCAGCCTGAGTGATAGGAAGAATATGAATCCTGCTTTATAAGGTAGCTTGAGTCTATCAAAGGTCTGGACTAGGTCGTAAGGTTTAACGGTTGAAAAGAATAAGAGTATAGCTGTTATAGGGTTTACTATTAGGAAGAATTTCCCAGTCCCAACAAGCAAGCCGACATCTGTTACATGTAGGTTTGCGAAACTTATATAAAAGACCTGCCTGCCAACATTCTGGTAGAAACTAGCCCAGACGAGTATTGTGACAATAAAGAATACAATACTGTAAGCTATGATCAATATCAGCCTCTTAATAGATAGTTTTGCAAGAGCAATCCCTACGATAAGGCTTATGAATACGAAAACTCCTACGCTACCATCGTATTGTGTTGCTATTGAAGCGGCTAGTGCTAGGAGAAACCATAATAGTTTAACCCTGGGATCCAGCCTGTGGATTATGCTATCAGCCTCGTAATACAAGCCGACCTCGCTACTCATCTAACACCACACTCTGATAGGTCTTCTCTAATCTCGCGTATTTTCTCATAGATTATGTTCTTATACGTTATAAACCTAGGACTTTTGTTTACAATGCGCCCTCTCACAACAACATAGACGGGCTTAAAGAATTGGAAATCGTATACCATGCTCATAGCAATATCGCTAGCAACAGCGTCCATAGGATCTAGCCATGGGGGAGTACTCCATAAGACGAGATCTGCGTCCCCTCCTTTTACAAGCCCTATCGGATTCCAGCCTAGTGCTCTCCTACCTTCTACAATACTTGATTTCAATAGATTGTATACGTTGAACGGTATCGGCTTACCGTATCTACTCCCCTGCGCAGCGAGCCCGACTTTTATCTCGAACAGAGTGCTCATTACACCAGCTGTTAAAGGTCCATCTGTCCCAATTGTGACAGGGATTTGATTCTCTAGGAATTCGATTACACGAGCTATCCCGGAACCCCAGCTCATTATAGTAAAGGGACAGTACGAGATATATGGTTTATACTGGGATAATACAGGGAGGTCGCTATCCCAGATGTAGACAGAATGGGCTAGTAGCGGTCTAACTCTGAGTAGCCCTAGGTCCCTGGCTACCTCGGTAGGGGTTTTACCGAATTTTTCTCTCAGATATCTTACTTCATCAAGCGACTCTGCGAAATGAATGTGGATGATTAGCCCTTTGCTCTCGGACTCGGCTACTGCCCTCTCTATGGATTCAGGGGATACGGAATAGAGGGAGTGGACTCCTATATTCCCTCTAACGAGCTCGTCCCTACTATATTTTATTGCGAAACCGATAGATTCTTCGATACTATGCTTAGGAGGGCCTTCGAATAATTCGATAACCCCGAGACTCAGCGAGGCTCTAACACCTAGTTCTCTAGCAGCCCTAGCTACTTCTTCCTCGAAGAAATACATGTCACCGAATAAAGTCACCCCGTTTTCCACGAGCTCGATAATCCCTGCTATAGAGCCATAGTATACATGCCTAGGTTTCAGACAGCTCTCCATCCTCCATACGGTCTCCAGCCACTCGAAACCCGTCTTCTCAATCTTCACGTTTTTGAATATGTACATGGGTATATGTGTATGAGTATTTACTAGACCAGGCGTAACAAGGTGTCTAGGGCTTCCAATAATAAACTCAGGTCTATACTCCGACGACTTATCGTAGGGGACGATATCGATTACAACACCTCTATCACTATCTACCAGGACTACATGGTCTCTCAAGAAACGATCTTTATCGTCCAGGGTTAGCACGTTGCCTCTTATCCCATAAATCAAAAAAGACCACCGATAAAAACAGCGAGGTATGAATATGGAAAAAATTAGCCTATTCTATCCTTCCAGTACAAGCCTCTCATCTTAATAGGTGGATACAGTAGGAAGCCTAGTATCGGGGTAATTGTTGATGTAACGATTGCGTCGTTGAATATAACCCATGGCGCGAACCATCCCCATATCAATGTCCTCGGCAATCCTATAACAGGTTCTAGAGCATCCAGCCACCACGATATGTATAATGCGACGTAAACGCTACCGACTACAGCACCCCATATGTAGTATTCGATTATACTCCTGGGAGTCCTAAAGCTATGATCCTTCATTAATTTATACGGGATATACGCTATCATGAAATTGCCTATGAACCCTCCTATACTACCAATGCTTAAATAACCTGTCAGCGCGTCCGCTATGAAATTACCTATAGCCGTCCCCAGCGCTCCAGGAACACCGAATAGCATCCCAAATAAGGGGGCGAGGGAATTACCAGGCCTTAGCCACGTAAAACCTGGGATAATAGGTATACCGCCTGTTGCCGCTAACGAACCACCGTATATTGCAGCAGATAAGGCTGTAACTGTAACGTCAACAGCATCCCATTTAACATTGTTTTTAACAATCCTGAAATGCCTATTTATCGTGTAGCCAGCCATCTCCATGAAGAATATCACTGTACCAATAACCCAGAGAATGCCTGATACAGTGAACCAGAAGTCGCGGCCTAGCGATATGAACGGTGCTGAAATAATCCATTGCGACCAGTTCGAAAGCCCTTTTGTTACAATATCGTAGGCGACATAGATGAAGAATGCTGCGAATAATATACCTATAATAATACTAACAACCCAGAGACCGGTCTTCTTCTCGCTCATTTCCTACCACCTCTTCTAGCAACATATACAGCAACGCCGATACCTATTATCAGGATTAGGAAACCCAGCGTTGTTGTCACGACTGGACCGGCTGAACTAGTATTCAACCCTACCGCAGCATAGAAACCCAGGTTTGAATAAATATAGTAGATTACCATAGCAATAGTCCATAAACCGCCTAAAAGGGTTATAGCAAGACCCCCTCTCTTACCAGCGGCGTAGAGTAGTAATCCGGCGATTAGTATTATAACACCTATTGATAGGAGTATTACATCCGGCGACAACACACCCACCTTGTCTTACAATATTCTATGCTATAAGAAAATATAAATTTTGAGTATTCAATTTTTTTGTCTATAACCTTATGATACTGTATCCCCCTTTAAGAAGGATTTCAGCCAGTCTCCTAGAGCTCTTTGTCACAATACTACTTGTAGCGGCCTCGTGTAAATCAAACCATCTTGCTTCGACAGCGTCTCCTCCAGGTCTCAACTCCCCTCTAATAGTATTCGGGTCAAATAATACGTCGAGTATAACATAGTGGTATTTAATCTTGTCACTTTCTTTCACAATAGATTCGGTCACCCATACTAAGCCGAGAGGCTCACCTGTCAAACCCGTTTCTTCGTAAAGCTCCCTTTTAGAGGCTTCAATAATGGATTCGCCCGCTTCAATAACCCCTCCTGGAACAGCCCATAATCCCTTGCCTGGAGGATACCCTCTCTTAACGAGGAGTATCATACCGTTTTTTACTACAACACACCCTACAGAAGCAATAGCATGACTAGGGTACATCCTGCTGTTATATCCCACTACGGACATCACCGGTCTTATCTTAACCCACATCCGGCTAAAATAGGAGTCATGCTCGTAGCCTCCAGTCTTTAAACAAACCGGGACATTCCGCTAGGGCATGGCATCTAGAATCCGAGACTACGGGAAGAAGCCCCTCACGAACCAGTAAAGGTCGACGCTCCTATGTTCTATAAAGTTACTATTTTAATAGTTTTTAGACTAAAGAATCTCAGCTTTCAATACCGCTGACGTATCAG
Organism: Thermogladius sp. 4427co; assembly: GCF_051933805.1. GTDB lineage: Archaea > Thermoproteota > Thermoprotei_A > Sulfolobales > Desulfurococcaceae > Thermogladius. The sequence goes on from NZ_CP196893.1 coordinate 22,645, forward strand.
CTCAACTTGCACTATGCTATATGAGATAACACTGCTAGTGCCTCTGAAATTTACGAGAAATGAAAATAGGCTTCTCGGAGAGGCTTTATCACGATTAAAATACCAAATAGAGAGGTGGATTTGGTGGGATACGTTGATGGATCTTAATCAGATTTATTATTCTCAAGTGGGTTTATAGAATTGAGAAGGTGTGTTGATGAGTATTCTGGTAGTCGATAATATTAGGGCTGAGGCGGGAGGGAATATTGTTGTACAGGATGCTAGGCTAGAGATAGGGGTTGGCGACGTAGTCTTCCTGCTAGGCCCCAACGGCTCTGGTAAGACTTCTCTTATCAGGACTATTATAGGATACCCCGGGTACAGGGTTTTATCAGGCAGGGTCCTATTCGAAAACGAGGATCTAACGGATAAGCCTATGGAGTATAGGGTAGAGAAGGGTCTTGGGGTAGCGCACCAGTTTCCGCCTAAACTAACCGGTCTAAGAGTTAGCACCCTGCTCGAGAGCATATGTAGGAGGAAGGGGTGTTCTGTTAGTGAAATTGCTGAAGCAACCAATATATCAAACCTGTTGGAGAGAGAGTTCGGGAAATCCTTCTCCGGAGGAGAGCTCAAGAGGGTTGAGCTAGCCACGCTCCTAGCTTTAAAGCCTAAGGTAAGCCTCATAGACGAGCCTGATAGCGGTGTCGACGTGGACTCTATTAAGATAATAGGAGACGTGATCAAGAGGTTGATCGATTCGTCTCCCTATAAGGCGGCTCTGATAGTGACGCATACTGCTATGATCGCGAAATATGTGCAACCGACGAAAATCTGCCTGATGCTGAACAAGAGGATCGAGTATTGTGGGGGACCCGAACTTCTAGGCGAGGTGTTCGAGCATGGTTTCAAGACAGTGGCTAGAAGAGATTAAGAGCAGAGCTAGGAGTGCTTTATCTAAGCCGGCCCAATACGGGGAGGATATCGATCTAGGTTCTTTCAGCGAAGCTGTTGGAGAAGGCGTTCTCGACCTCGAGAGAGCAGGGGAAGTAGGGTTCAACCCCTCGAGTAGAGCCTACTACATCCAGGTAGACCAGAACTATATAAAGTACTTGAGCAGGTTCAGCGGGGTCGAAATAATGTCTATAAGGGAGTTCGTAGAGAACAGGCCCGACGAAGCCCGGGACTACTACTGGAGGCTTGTAGACCCAGGGCAGGACAAGTATACTGCTATAGCAGCTCTATTAGAGAGAGGCGGCTACTATATCAGGGTTAAGAAGAATACTAGAGTCGAAGACCCTATTATGGCATGCCTCTTCCTGAGCACTAGAGGGATCCAGGCTCCTCATAATATCGTTATAGCTGAGAAAGGCAGCGAGGTCATTGTATGGACTGGATGCACAATAGCGCCCGAAGTGATTGGGTTACACGTGGGTATATCGGAATTCTATATTGAGGAGAGAGCAAAACTTACGTTCATCATGATCCATGCCTGGAACAGAGCATCGCATGTGAGGCCGAGGACTGGCGTACTAGTAGGCGAGGACGGATACTATTTAAATTATTATGCTAACCTCTCGAGCGTGAAAACCCTCCAGGCTTACCCGGTTGTAATCCTGAAGGAGGGGGCTAGAGCCGGCTTATACTCAGTGATCCTAGGGTCTGGCGAATCATCTATAGACTACGGGGGGCTGGTATACCTGGACGGTGAAGAGTCTAGTGCCGAAGTCGTTTCGAAAGCCCTAGCCAGAGATAGGGCGAAGGTTATCACCAGAGGCAGGCTCCACGGGAGGGGTAGAGGGGCTAGAGGCCACTTAGAGTGTAGAGGGCTTATGCTATCAGGCGAGAGCTTCATGCTAGCAATACCCGAGCTATCCTCTGAGACCATGGAGGCTTCTCTAACACACGAGGCTTCTATCGGTAGGCTTGCCGAAGAAGAAATCAACTATTTAGTGAGCAAAGGTTTTACAAGAGACGAGGCTGTAGGCCTCTTGGTCAAAGGATTTGTAAGCATCGACGAGAGAATATTCCCGGCCAAGGTAAGGAGTGTTATCAGTAGCGTCGAGAAACTCCTCGTAGAGAAATCGGTGTGATCCTACGACTCTATATATTAAACAGGAGGATGGGGGAATACTTAAAAAATCAGATCTGTGGCTGGAGCTTTTCTCCTATAATCCTAGTTAACAATACTGTGCAAGCGTTATCCCCGCTAGCGTTGATCGCTGTTCTAATAGCATCGGCTATAGGGTCGATCACCATCATGATCGCTATACCTTCAAGGGGTAGCCCGACTGTTGCTAAGACGTAGGCTAGCATGATAGTCCCGCCGCCTGGTATAGCAGCTGTAGCAACACTACCTATCGTAGCTGCTGCTATGATTAAACCGACCTGGTATGGCTGTATCGGTATACCGAATAACTGGGCTATGAACATAGCGCTTAAAGCCTGGTAGATCGCTGTACCATCCATATTGACCGTAGCGCCGATCGGTAGAGTAATATTGTATATCTCGGGCGGGACGCCCATCTTCCTAGAAGCCTCCATATTATAAGGTAGTGTTACGGCACTAGACCTTGTTGTGAAAGCTATGAGGAACGGAGTTAGCTGTGCTTTAAAGTATTTCACCGGGTTGAGGCCGCCGAGTGCTACGAGGATTGAGTATATTACGAAGAAGTGCATTAGGGTAAAGGAGTATTGGGCTACTAGGAATTTACCGTATGCGCCGAGCATAGCAGCACCGTACTCGCTCATAAGCCAGGTCGCGTAACCGAATATCGCTAAGGGAGCGTAATACATTATAATCCTTACGAAAGCTACTGTCAGATCGCTTCCGATCTTCAGGTAGTTCGCGATCTTCCTTCCTTCCTCGCCGAGGAGTAGAGTCGATGCTCCTAGGATCATCGCGAATATTATCATAGTCATAGAGCCTCCTACTGTGAGAACACTGCTGAAATCTAGCTGGAAGAATGACAGAAGTATATCGACCCCGGACGGGGGTGTCGGAGGCTTATAGGTAGCGGGAGGCTTGAGGCCTACTCCTACGCCGGGCTGGAATAGTAAGCCTGCTAGATACCCCAGAAAGCTGCTAGGATCGAGGTGCCTATATATAGCACTAGCATCCAGAACAGGATTATCCCAAGCCTTCTAGCACTTGCGATCGAAGCAGTTGCCGCGGCTATCGTAAACATTATTAGTACAGGTATTATGATCCTTATGAGCCTGACGAAAATATCTCCTAGAGCTTTAAACCATACATCTACACTGGCTCTAGCTGTAGTATTAGGGATAGCAATTGTCAGGAGCCAGCCGACGAGAAGTCCTAGTAGGAACGCTATTAGAATCGCTATTAGTAATCTATACCCAGTAGGGGGTCTCGCCGTATAACACACCCTGTATATATGTTTTATATGTAAAACTTATAAGGTTTTATAAATATTGCTAACATGTACGATTTATACACATATTAGATTTCCCGATCAACCATAGATCCTCTTGGCTAGACTAGTCCTCCTATACTCTTCCGTACACAAGTCGTTGACAAGTGCATCTATGCTATCGTATTTCTTTATCGGCGCCAGCCTCCTATCGTCTAAGTACTCCGGCCAATCCCTCATACTATCTGTTGGATAGCCTGTTCCTATGAGAACGTAGACGGGCCTGCCTTCCGTGTAGGCTGTAACCGCCTCCTGCATGCAGCCGGAGCCGCCTCCTAGCACCACGAGGGCATCGGATGTCCTCGCTAGTACGACACTCCTCCCTCTGAAAGACAAGCCTGTTTTAACAACTATCGCACCATCAGGGAAGTCTGTATCTTCTTCTTCGACGGGTGGCAAGATTACTACTGTGAAACCCTGCGACAATGCCTCGTCTACAACTATCCTCATCAAACCCCAGTAGCCGCCGACTATAATCCTATGTTTTAAACCGCATCTCTCTTTCAATAGCCTGATAAAACTCCTCGCGGCCGAGACCGCTTTAGGATTAGGCTCTCCGCTATGCGCAGCAATACCTATATACATAGAGTATCACTCTACTATTCTCTACTGGGTTTATTTACCTAAATACATGAAGAATAACGGCACTATCCAAGCAGACGAATTATGCTAGAGGGATGCGGCTACCTCACCAGTAAAATGCCGGTAATCAGTACCGTGGCCTATATCGGTATAAATAACTCTTTCAAATAGTGCGTTGTAATAATTCAGGATATAGTAGGTTGGATATGGCTGGGTATTGAGAAGCCTGGGAAAAAATGATACGTGGGTAAACAGGAGTGGTCAGCTAGCCGACGCCAGTCTCTTGACGCTCTTCGACCTGGAATACTCGTCTACTATTACCAGTATACCGTTTATTATAAGATACAGGGCTATTAGGTAGATTAGTAGCTCCGGGAGTAAGAGGATTATTATACCGAAAATTATCATTAGAATACCGATTGTAATCCTCGACGCGCTAATCCCCAGGTATTTCTGGAGTAGTTCTCTCGTCTTCTCTTCTGCCATTCGCCCACCTATATTAATTAGTAACCTTGTAAAATAAAAAAGTTTTCTAACTTCCGCGTAATTCACGCTAGTTGGAACCCTCTAGGTCATTTTTATAAAATATTATAGTAGCTATACACCAAGTACCGAATCCCATAGTTCTTCAACAGCTTTCTCGATCTTGTTTTTCTGCCTGGTTTTCGATTTCTCGAAGAATTCGAGAGCTAGGTCCGGGAATATACAGTATGTGACGACGTCTTCCTCGCTAGGGTTGAAGCCTTTCTCTAATAGTTCTCTCCTACAGTCTTCGAGAGCCGGCTTGAGCAGGTCGGCCGGCCTCACATCAATTGGTTTCTCGCCTTTCAATACAGCCTCGATAATCTCCTGTTTAATCGGGGCCGGGGGCCTACCGTACAACCCTTTAACGTAGTCGCGTACCTCTTTAGTTACAACCACATACCTCCCGTTGATAACGTTCAGGAAAGCCTGGGCGCCAACGATCTGCGAGGTAGGTGTTACTAGGGGAGGCCAGCCTAGGTCTTCTCTAACCCTCCTAACCTCTTCTAAAACCTCTTTAAGCCTGTCTTCAGCATTCATCTGCCTGAGTTGCTGCAGGAAATTACTTATCATGCCTCCCGGGATCTGGTGTTCTAGAACATTAGGGTCTGGCATAAAGATTTTTACATCGAGAAGGCTCTTATATTTCGTGAACAGTATCTTCTCTAGGTAAGCCGAGATCTCTCTTATAACATCCATGTTGACCCTAGGCCTTAACTCAGGTGGTAGAGCGTAGTAGAGGGACTGGATACCCGGCTGACCGCTTCCAAAGGCTAGCGGGCTGATAGAAGTATCTACGAAATCCGCTCCTGCTTCAACCGCTTTCACGTAGTTTGCTATCGCTAGGCCGCCTGTGAAATGACTATGGACGTCTACAGGTATCTTCAGCCTGCTCTTAATCTCCTTCACGAGGTTAAAACATGTGTAAGGGTCTAGTATACCAGCCATGTCTTTAATCACTATATGGTCTACTTCAAGCGAAGCGATCTCCTCGGCTAGCTTCAAATAGTATTCTAGAGTGTGAACCGGGCTCACGGTATATGTTATAGTACCCTGCACGATTGCGCCGAGGCGTTTAGCCTTCCTTATACTCGTAGCCATATTCCTTACATCGTTTAAAGCGTCGAAAACCCTGAACACGTCTATCCCATTCTTATAGGACAACTCTACAAATTTCTCTACAACATCGTCGGGGTAGTGCCGGTATCCGACAAGGTTCTGGCCTCTAAGCAGCATCTGGAGCTTTACCCTCCTAACCCTCTCTCTTATAAGCCTTAATCGTTCCCACGGATCCTCTTTCAAATACCTCAGCATCACATCGAAAGTAGCCCCGCCCCACATCTCGATACTGTAGAAACCAGTCTTGTCGATCAGGTCTAGGATAGGTATCATATCCTCGGTCTTTAGACGTGTAGCGATAAGGGACTGGTGTGCATCCCTTAGAGTCGTATCAACGATCTCTACCATTAGAACCCAGCCCTGGCGTGGTTCGATTATTAAAACTTTGAGATAATTATGCTATCCTAGGTATTTTAAATTGGCTACATTGTGTCTAGTGCCCGAAGAATACTGTATTGAATATTTAGATGGAAAAGGCATTAGCCAGCCCCGAATCAACCATTTGCTATCTGTTCTCAAGACCCAGGTAGCCGTTGGCCGCTTAAGGATTGTCTCCAGCTGGAATACTAGGTTATTTTTTGTAATACTACTCCTCTACCTATTAAGGCTTAGGAGACTAGACCTAGTACTGATACCGGTTGATAGAGACTCGAGGAGGTTGAGCTTCGTTGAGAGAGCCCTTTTCAAAACTATCTTATCGTTCGCTAGCAGACGAATAATTGTCGACGCGGTGGTCTTCTCAATCTACGACTACGCGTTCCTATCACGTATCAGCAGAGTAAATGTCAGTATAGATAAACGGGTTATCGCAACAAGACCCTCTACAGTGTTCAACCCTTACCCGAAGACGTTAGCAATAGCTCTACTCAACACAGGTACTATCCTAGGAGAAGAATTCGAGAAGCTGGTTGAATTCTTAGTAAGGAACCGTATAGGGCTCCTACTAATCGTCTCTACAACACCCAGAAAGCCTATAATGAGCTTTAACACCGCCAATATTGTTACAACAAGCTTTGAAGATATTGCCTGGTCTGTCAGCCTATGCGTTATTATCGGAGAAGGATACTACCCTAACATTATGGCATCGACATGTGTTGAAAACAGGAGGCCTGTAGTATCCCTGTTCAAGCCAGGCATAATTATCGAGACGAGACTCTCTAGAGCGGTTAAAACCGCATTTGCCGCGACATTCGAAGGCTTAACCAATACCATATTAGAGACGATCAATAGGTTAGATGACATCAAAAAACTATTTATACAAGACTAGACTACTCGAGGAGAACTACCGGATACTCTTCCTAAAACGGTTTAAACCAGGATGTGCTGAAAAAGCCTTCTATATAGCTCAGTAATTATAATGGTTTACCGGCGGGAAGCAGGTTATCTAATCACATAGCTGGAAATAGATTAGTCGGCTGCATTCAGTAATATATATTACAGGATCGCGGAGAAATTCATGTACAGCATGTAGATTGCTACAATAATTAGAACTATCGCAAAGATTCTCGTAAGGAGTCTTCTGGAAAGCCTAGACGCGAGGTAGGCTCCAAGCCAGCCTCCGAAGACGCCGCCTGCTATATAGAGTGCCGAGATAAAAAGGTTGAGTTCACCGCTCATGAAATACCTTACCGCTGTCAACAACCCAAATAACCCCACGGATAATAGTGAAGTCCCAACCGCCTGCAATATGTTTAAAGCACCGGCATATATCAGCCCTGGCACTATTAGGAAACCGCCGCCGATGCCGAAATACCCGGATAAGAAGCCGACTAGAAACCCTATTGACAATAATTTCAGAATCGATCCTTTATGCCTTGGTTCTACAGCAGCTTCTACACATTTCTTTTTCAACATGTATACTGCGATAGCGATCATTAATATAGCGAAGATGAATAATAGTTTTCTACCAGGGGTTAAAAGACCTAGCTCCGCGCCTATCCATACACCTGCCAACCCGGGAATACTGAATAAAAACCCTTTCCGGAAATCTACGTGTTTCCCCCTAGCGTGCGGCACCAGGTTTAGGAAAGCGTTGATACTTACGGCTAGAGCAGTAGTGCCTATCGCTTTATGAGGGTTGCTGAATCCAACCAGATAAATAAGCAGCGGTATAGCGAGTATCGAACCTCCCCCACCTACCAAACCCAGGGAGAACCCGACTATCAAACCGGAGATTACTGATAGAACCATTTGGAGAACTGTTAGGTCGAACATACTGACTAAAAACCTCCTACTTAATTTTTACATGGGCTATTGCTATAGTATATCTACACGATGGGATTTAAATTACACTACCAAACTATTAACTAGTTCGATTTTTGGCTAATGAATTTTCGTAATAAATATCGTGTGGAAAATTAAAAAATCATCTATATCCTATTTTGTTGATTTTTAACCGCATAACTCCGTAGAGTACGATCCAAGAGCCTATGAGCACCATGATCATGAAGACAAAGCTTGATACAGCCATCTGTATATTACCGCTGAGGATGTGCCCTGAAGCACAGCCGTTAGCCATTCTAGCTCCGAAGAGTACTAGGTAGGCTCCTATGAAAGAACCTAGCGCTCTCTTCGCCTCGCTGGATCCAAACCTCCGCTCCCAGACTTTCGGGATTTGTCTTTTGAAACTCATGAATCTCTTCGATAATAGAGTAGCTGATATAAGACCGCCTAGGAAAGTGCCGAGGTCCGAGAACGGCTCCCACCCGATCTCGCTGAACGGATCATTTACGGGGACCCCGTTTACTAAACGCATACCGCCGAATAGCTGGAAATACGGGTTTGAAGCAGCCCATACAGGGTTTATGAGATACGATAATTGCGCGCCTATCCATGCGTATGTAGTAGACTCGCCGAATATTTGACGCAGTATTATAACTGCTACAGCTGTAATCGTGAATGCTAGCCCTAAAAACGTCACATATCTTGCGTTCCATATACTGCTTTCATTCGTAATACGTATTACGAAGGATCTCGCATTAGGGTATTTCTCCCTCTCTTCTTCGATTAACTCCTCGAAACGGACTACTTTCTTGCTCAGACCAAGGAGATGGAATAGGCAGCTGTCTCTTACTTTCATGCCTGGATATCTCGGCAGTAAAAAGAAGAGCATTACCATTATTAATCCGAAAACCAGCGATACTTCGAATATACCAATCTTGGAACTAACCCCAAATACGCTTGCCCAGGTTACCGGGCCAAAGTTTAAAGTATCCCAGAAAAATCCCTTTACTGATCCGAATATAACAGACCATGTAAATGCTCCTAGTAATCCCCCTAGTAAAGCGTATACAGCGTCTCTACGGCCTTGACCTAAAGCGATCAATACCGTGCCTGGGAAGTAGCCTGCTAATCCGACGCCTATACCGAATATCAGACCGCCTACGATTATCCCGGGTATGAAAAAGCTTTTAATCACGAAGTTAGGGCTTGGTACTATCAGGTTAAGCCCGTAGAGTAGTATAGCACCCAAGCCTATTGCGAAGCCAAAACAGACCATCAGGAACCTGTCCTGGAACGCCATAACCCTAAACAACGTATCAGGGTCTGAAAAGTTCCAGAGTTCCAGGGGGATCGCTAACAAGATTCCAGCAATTATACCAATCCACAAGGGTGCTTTATACTCGTGTAGTACAATCTGCATATATATTCCTCCGAAGAGCATAAGAAGCGAAACTATAAAGAGTATTACCGTAGCTACTAGGAGTATTCTCACATCTCTTTTCTCCTTATCAGATTCTGCTTCCAACACCATGGCTTTACACCTTTTCCTAAAAAACTAATTATGCTTAAAATTTTAAAAAGCTTTCGTTAACCCAAACTAAATCAATAGTCCAGCCACACTTACACATGTTTTCTGTAGCGTTGGTTCAGGAAAATAGAAACGAGTATGATCGCGGTTAGACAAGCAGCTTGATAACAACACTGTTCTGGTAAGCGAGTTTAAACAATGGCTGTAAAAGAGATGCGTTTCAAATCGGAATGTATGAAAAGACTACTGTTCAAGGAGTTGGAGCACATTTCTATTCATTATGAGACTCGGACTACCAGTCAACGACATCTGAACTAATGGGAGAAAAACTACTTCAAGAAAGAGATTATTTTATGAGAGATACAGAACCGGTTGTTGCCGGAGAATACTCTGCCTCGGGAGGAGGCTGATTAGTCTTCGAAAGCCGACCCCAGCACTGGGGAATACAGGCTCTTTCACCGGCGAATGAGATAATGAGGGAACGCTAGTTCTCTATTGATAGATCCGAATAATCCCTATTACCCATTTGTATAACTGTTGAAGATCGTGGCAAAAACCAACTATCTAAACATAGCCGAATCTCCTATAGACCATTATCTTCAAAACATCTGTTAGTACCAGTGTGATCGAGACCGAGTATAGGAAGCCTACAAGCACCGCGTTCGATGGGATAGCCGGTATTACCCATCCGTAGTAGACTAGTAGTGTTCCGGCTATAATATCGAGGAGTATCGAGAGCGATACCGGTAGGCTGGGTTTACTACTCCAGAACCATCCCGTCTCCCTGAAGTTGAGGATATTGAATAAACCGGATAGTAGGAGTACGTAGAATACGAATGTCCTCACTTGGTCCATTGTGAGTGGAAGGTAGTATAATCCTATATAGAGAGCTATGAACAACTCGACTATCTTGACAAAGCCTAATATTATGGATATCGAGATAAGCTTCCTGATATTCCACCTCTCGGGCCTAGTACTAGGCCTGAGCCTATCGGTTGAGATAGATAAGGTGACGAAATCGTATAGGAATAGCATTAGGATCATATGGGTAGGGGTTAGGACTGGGAGTCCGAGTAGTAACGTCGATATTGCTACGAAGTAGACTATTTGGAAGGTTTTGACGATCTTATTGATAGACCATACTACGATCCTCCTATAGATCACTCTCCCCAACCGGATGATATCGATTATATTTTTCAAACCCGGCTGGGTGAGGACTATGGACGCAGACGATTTGGCAATATCCGTAGCATTGCTGACTGCTACACCTAGGTCTGCTTTCTTAAGCGCTGGAGCATCGTTGACACCATCACCGGTCATTCCTACAGTATGTTTTTTCGCCTGTAGAGCAACTACTATATCGTACTTGTCTTCAGGTATTACCTCTGCGAAGACGCCTACCTCATCTACTAAACGAGGTATCTCGTCTTTAGGCATTCCTTTCAATGAAACAACCTTACCGCTTATACCAACCATGTTGGCAACAGCCCTTGCTACGTGGACGTTATCGCCTGTGATCATGATAGGTTTAACACCTAGATCTTTGATCTCTTTAATAAATAAGGGGGAGTCGTCGCGCGGCTTATCGTACAAGCCTATTAAACCAATAATCCTGAAAACACCGTCCTCTTCTACCCCTACCGCTAGCGGCCTCTCGCCCCTCTCACTGATCTCCCGAATCAGCTTCTCAAACATTTCTTTATCAATACCCTGATCGAGTTCTTCGAGTACCTGGGGCGCTCCTTTAACAGCTTTAAATGTTGAACCACGGTATTTCACTAAGGCCTCAGTCCTCTTGGTTTCAGGGCTGAAAGGCTTGAACTCGATTACCTCGAAATCCTTCTTCGAGATATTCATTTCCTTTGCTTTCTCTACAACAGCTTTATCTATCGGGTCTTTACTATCTTCCTCCGAGGCGAGAAGCGCGTAGAGTATTATATCGCTAGGCTTAACGTTATCGTTTAACGGGATAATGTCTTTGACCACGATCCTGTTCTCTGTAATAGTACCTGTCTTATCTAGGCATATAACATCCATCATTGAACCAGCTTCTATCGCCTCGAGCCTCCTCACTATAACGCCTGCTCTCGCAAGCTCGACACTACCGAGTGCCAACGTTATTGTTGTCATCGCGGGGAGGGCTATAGGTATTGAAGCAATAAGTAGCGTGAGAGCGAAGGGGAGTAGGTCTAGGATGCTAATCCTGCTTACAATTAGTTTCAACGCTACAATTACTATGAGGAATATATCGACTGCTAGTAGGCCTTTCGTAATACTACTCGTTATCTCCTCGATCAAGAGCCTCGGCTTACTGACCTGGACTAGTTCAACCGTCTTGCCGAAGCGTGTAGAGACTCCTGTAGCAGTCACCTTGACAATAGCCTCTCCTCTCAAGACGGAACTGCCAGCGTAAACTTTATCGCCCGGGTTTTTATCGACAGGTAGCGACTCGCCTGTTAGAGCTGATTCGTCTACTAGCAGGTGCCCTGTTACCAGCTCCCCGTCAGCTGGGACGATATCGCCAAGCCTTAGTTTTATAATATCGTCTGGGACTATGTACTCTGCCGGAACCTCCTTCCAAACCCCGTCTCTTAAAACCCTGGCATTAACCCTGAGCCTAGATTTCAATAATTCAACAGCTTTCTCAGCTCTAAACTCATGGATAACCCCTATCACCGCGTTAACCATTAGTAGAGCTATCATGACCGTGAAATCAACATACCTCCCTAGCAGGAAGGATATTACAGCCGCTACCTCTATGGTATAGGGGGTTAGACCAGTGAATTTACGTAGAAACGTCTTTACAAGGCTCTCCTTCTTCTCGGGCACAATATTCAGTCCGTATCTATGGATTCTCTCCTCGACTTCGGCAGAGGTTAACCCTCTCAAGCCTGCGGCCATCTCGATCCTCCTAGCTGTCAATACGTTGGCAACTGCTATCTGTCTAATCCGGTTTCGAACTCAAAAGCCTAATGTATTGTTTTAAATTTCATGATAATATATTATCTGATGACTTCCCCGGTATTAACATCTTATAAATCTACTATTCCCTATCGGTGATCTGCTTGATGGGATTAGAGAGCTTGGTAAGACGCTAGGGACGAGTCCTCCTATAAGCAGCTATATGTACAAGTGAGGATTTAATCGTATCATAGACATAATCCTAAAAAATCGTTAGATACTTGAGACATGCGAACACTGGGGACGTCTGCGAAAGCTTTTGAGCACGATGTAGCACTAAGACGTATGTGCAAAGATGGTTCTGAATGAATGAAAATATGAATCAATATAAGACCTGAACCTCTAACGTATTCAGCGAATTACTTCTATATACTCATCGTTTACATCCATTTTAAACAAACCTAGGAATGCGCCCCATAGTAAAATATTCTTCTTGGCTTCTTCGAGGTGGAGGTAGTAGAATCTCGACAAGACGTCTACGAATTCCTCGACGCTAATCCTCTTTGCTTTCTCAAGTATTTTAAGTAGTGTTTTCAGAGGCTCTATTTTCCTAGCGTTTTCTTTAAGGATCTTCTTCACGTTCTTCACATTCCCTTTAACAACTCTTTCGCCCAGTTCTGAGAGAGTGAGCTCACCGTTTTTACTATATGTTAGGAGGCCTAAGGCTTCGGCAACATCTATTACATGAGGTAGTACATCTACGTTCTCGCCTAGTATATCGCCTAGGAACATAGGGTCTGCTCTACCACCTAGGCTGTAGAGTGCCTCGAGGAACCCTAGTAAATGGTCTGGGGTAAGGTAGTGTGGTAGGACTACTTCTCTCACTTCTTGTGACAATCCCTTATAAACACCTCGATGACTATATTTAGTATACGAGAACCTAATAAACTTAACAACATGGTAAGGAGGATAGCTTGCTTGTAGAATTAGCTGCTGCAACACTTCTAAGCCTGTACAGGATGTTTACTGCTTACATAATATCATTATTCATAGCCCTCTTCACCGGTATAGCTATGGCTAGAAACAAATACGTTGAAGCAATTCTACTCCCTGTGCTAGACATACTCCAGTCGATCCCTATACTAGGCTTTTTCCCGTTATTCCTAGTAATCTTCATCGGTCTCCTCGGCCCATCTATTGGAGGAGAAGTCAGCGCGATACTACTTATTGTTACAAGCCTTGTCTGGAACATGATATTCGGGGTCTACGCTTCTATTAAATCCCTAGACCCTTCGTTTCTAACTATGAGTAAAATATACAAACTCCCTCTACCCTTAAGGCTCTCCCTAATATATATTCCGGCTGCTAGGCCATCGATACTCTCAAATAGCATTATATCCTGGGCTGGGGGATGGTTTTTCCTAACTAGTGCCGAAGTGATCTCGATGGGGTCGCAGACGTATAAGCTAATAGGCTTAGGCAGTTTCATTCTAGACGCATCAGACCGGGGGGATCTAGCTTCCTTAACCGCCGGTGTAATAGTTCTAATACTTGTTATAATAGTATCGTACCTGCTAGTATGGAATCCTTCTGTCATCAAGTATACTGAAGTAAATATCCTCCCCGCTGTTTCAACATTCTATAACCTCATCGAAAGAATTATCGCAATCATCTGGAGATACATTGTTTGGGGTTCGCTGAAAATCTGGCTCGCCGCTAGGAAACCCTCTTTCATTTTACTACCAGTTATGATCCTGTTATACTCCCCGGCTATCAAAATTTCTCCGCTAGCAATATACGGTTTCAGCCAGATCCTTGGCAGAGGTTTGATATATCTGAATTATTTCATATCTAATGTATGGATAACGCTACTGAGAGTATACCTCGTACTCGGAGTCTCCGCCCTAGTAACCATACCGTTAGCATACTCGTCTAGTAGGAGTAGGAAGACGGGTTACATAGCATGCATAGCCGGCGAACTCTTATCCTCGATACCAGCGATAGTGTGGTGGCCGCTGCTACTGCCGCTAGCTTTTAGAACACCGTGGCTAGTGATGTTCTTTGTATATATACAGGGATCTTTGTGGTATATCTACTTTAATGTCATGATTTTCGGGCTCCAATACGTTAAGAAAGACCTCTTCGAACTAGCCGATATATACGGTGTGAGAGGCTTTATTTTCTTCAAGTCGATATTCCTACCGGCCATACTACCATCTCTTGCCACAGGCTTGCTATCAGCTTCAGGCGGCGCATGGAATGCTTCGATCGCAGCCGAGTATATTTTCATCGGGAACAGGATTATAGATCTCGGCGGGGTAGGCAGCGTTATAGATAAGCTAGCAAACCAGGGTGATGCCACCGGGGTCTTATGGACGGCTATATACATGAGCCTGATTATTGTAGCAATCAATAAAATCGTTTGGTCAAGACTATTCAAAAGGGTTGGTTCAAGGTATGTCGTCGAATAAGATAATTCTAAGGATTAGAGGACTTGTAAAAAAATATAAGCTACCGGGACGGGAACTAGTAGTATTAAACGGGATAGATCTCGATGTAGGAGAAGAATTCGTAAGTATCCTGGGCCCAAGCGGCTGTGGTAAATCCACTCTTCTCAAGATTATCGCTGGAGTCGAGAAACCAGATGGGGGAGCAGTAGAATTCTATATCTCTAATACTCCACGCATAGGCTTTGTATTCCAATCACCGACTCTACTGCCCTGGATGACTGTCAGAGGCAATGTTATGCTACCTCTGATAGCTAAAGGTGTTAGAGAAGAAGAGGCTAGGGAGAGAGCTAGGAGAGCGCTTACGCTAGTGGGACTTGCTGAGTTCGAAGACTTCTACCCCCACGAGCTTAGCGGGGGTATGAAGCAAAGGGTTAATATAGCGAGAGCCCTTGCTGTAGAGCCAGATATCCTACTGCTAGACGAGCCTTTCTCAAACCTAGACCCTCTCACGGCAGAATCCCTGAGGAGTGAGGTAGTCGACCTATGGCTTTCTAATGTCCTACCGATTAAAGCAATTATCATGGTAACACATAATGTCGAAGAAGCTGTCCTAATGTCTGATAAAGTAGTAATATTATCACCTAGGCCTGCCAGGGTTATCAGAGAGGTCAGAATAGACCTACCTAGGCCGCGCTCGAGGAAAATGGTTGAAGTACAAAAGCTTGTAGACGAGGTATACGAGTACGTAAGCCAATAAATTAGGTATGTTGCGAAGTCTTGATCCTAGGGTTGAAAATCTCCTCTAAGCCTATACCTAGCAGCATGAAGCCTAGGACTAGGACTAAAAGCATTATTCCCGGAGGCAGGAAGTACCACCAGTATCCTGCTGTGAAACTACCCGAAGTATACGCGAAGTGGAGTATAGTACCCCAGCTTATATCGTTTAGATTCCCCACCCCGAGGAATACGAGTGCCGCGTGAGCGAATATAGCGTTAGCGACCGAGAGCATTGAGTTAGCGAATACTACTGGCGCTATAATAGGGAATATATGCCTATACATTACAAGCCTATCCCCGGCGCCAATTGCTTTAGAAGCTTCGACGAAAGGCCATTCTTTAATCGATAAAACCATGCTCCTAACTACTCTAGCTACAGGACTCCAGCTTAAGAGTCCTATGACGAGTATAATATTCAATAGGCTTGAACCAAGTAGAGATCCTATTACTATCATTAACATTACAGGGGGTACTATTAGGAGGAAGTCTGTTACCCTCATTAATAACTCGTCTATCCAACCACCGTAATATCCTCCGACCAATCCTACTAGAGTTCCTACAGCGACAGTTATAATAGTAGCGAATAATCCTACGATTAGAGAAGTCCATATTGCATACAGGTTCTCGGATAACAGGTCTCTCCCAGCATCGTCTGTACCAAAGGGGTGGTTGAGGCTTGGTGGTTGCAGAATACTATTGATATCTGTCTCATATGGGTTATACGGTGATATGTAGGGTGCTAGGATAGCTAGAGCGAGATAAATTAATATAATAACCGTCCCAGCAAGAGCTTTCTTATTACCGTAGATCTGTGTTATCAAATCATGTGTCTTAACGATACTAGGGAGAGAAACGGCACCTGCTAATACGCTACTAGATAGCCTTCTACTAGCTTGAGCTCTACCTGAGCCGGGCACTCTCCCTCACCTGTATTTAACCCTCGGATCGAGGAGTCCGTACAGGATGTCGGCGAGGAAGTTAGCTATTAGGACACTAATAGTTATTACTAGGAAGCCTGCCTGGAGCATAGGGTAATCTCTATTAGAAATAGCATCGAATATAAGCCGGCCGACGCCAGGCCAGTTGAAAACAGTCTCTGTTAGAACAGAACCCGTGACAGCAGTACCCAGGCTAATAGCTGTAAGACTAACTGTCGGTAAGAGCACGTTTGGGAGCGCGTGCCTGCTAATAATCCTCCAATCGTTTAACCCTTTCGCTACAGCCGTCCTAATATAGTCTTCGTTCAATACGTCGATCATAGCGCCTCTAACTATGAGGGTAAAGCCCCCGTACGATACTAGTGTAAGGGTTACTAAAGGCAGTACCATATGGGAAGCCAAATCGCCTAGGTAGGATATGATACCGTCATGTGATACGCCGTAATTGAACATGCCTGTCACAGGTAGCCTCCAGTAGTTTACAGATAGGAATATGAGTATGCCACCGAGCCAGAATGTTGGCAGAGAGTAGAATCCTAGTGAGACAGCTGAGACAGCTGAATCTACAAGGCCTCCTCTCTTCCATGCAGCAACCACTCCTGTAACAATACCTAGTATTATAGATAGTATAGTAGCTGGGACTACTAGTATGAGCGAGTTAATTATCCTGCCTAGAAGAATCTCCATTACAGGCCTCTTATACTCGAAGGAAATACCCCATTCCCCATTAAATAGATTCCACAGGTAGATAAAGAACTGTTCCCATAAAGGTTTGTCTAAACCAAATTTGTGATAGAGGTACTGGATCTGTTCCGGCGTAAGACGCGGGTCTCTAAATAGGAGCATTATAGGGTCTCCGGGTAAAAGCCTGAATATTATGAAATTAACAAGTGTTATAATAAATAGAGAGGTTACGAGTGAAAAAATCTTTCTTAGAATAAAGCTTCTATAAGCCAAAAAATCTCACCTCTTACCCTTTTTCCACGACATGAAGTAGTAGCCAGCTCCTAAAGCTATAGCTACGATTACTACGACTATGGCTATTATCTTATAGTCTATCAAGCTAGTTACAGGGCTTGTAGTAGATACCGTGGGAGACTGAGCGCTCTGGACTGGCTGGACGTTTAGGAAGGTTCTCCAATCGCTCCCACCGAAAGGTCCAGAAGGCCACGAGTAGTCAAATCCTGTAAACGCTTTGCTATGCGCTTGGACAGCCCATACTTCACATAGAGGTATATATGGAAGGTCTCTGTGAAGCATTTCTTGCAGTTTATACGCTATGCTTTTAATCTCGTCCATAGTTGGAGCCTGGTATATCATTTCAAATGTCTTATCGTACTCTGGATTACTGTAGCCTGAATCCGAGACCCCTGTAAGCTTCATGTTGGATAAGAACACGTTCAGGAATAATACGTCGTTGGGTGCTACGAACCAGTCCCATATGTCAGCGTCTTGCCCTAGTACGATAGTATTATTTACTTTCTTCCATATAATAGCCGACATACTACCAGTGTCCATAGGCTGGACATTCGTTTTAACACCGATCTGGTTCCACCACTGCGATATCACTTGTCCAGCTTTAATCGCTTCAGGCATGTTACTAGGAACTAGGATGTTAATCTCTAGCTTTACCCCGCTAGGCGAGACTCTTACGCCATCCGGCCCAACTTTATAGCCAGCGTCATCCAGCATTTTAGCGGCTAGTGTTAGATTGAAATCGTATGGTTTGAGATCGGGGTCTGCGAATATATTACTAGATGGTAGCACGGTACCCATTGGAAAGCCTGCTCCAGGCCACGCGATACCACAAACGTAGGATACGTTGATAGCATGTGCTAGTGCCTGCCTTACAACGAGGTCTCTTAAAGCCGGGTTGCCTGTGCCATTAGGGTCTACGTTGAAAGCTAGGTAGAAGTACATTGTTGGCGGGGATTTAAACAAGTAGAGGTTGGGGTTGTTCTCAACAGTCTGAATCAGTGTTGAAGCAATATAAGGGCCTACCGCATCAATATCCCCGGCTAGCAGAGCGTTTGTAGCAGAAGTCGTATCGCTGTAGAATTTAACAATAATCCTATCGACCTTAGGCAGCCAACTCGGGTAGTAGAAAGCTGGGTTCGGCTCTAATACAGCATACTGTCCTTCTTTAAACTCCACGATCTTTAGCGGGCCGCTTCCGACCGGTGGGTTGTCCGGGTAAGTCGATGGATCGCTTACATTCGCCCATATGTGTTTAGGTACAATAGGTATGTTTATTGCCGCTTCGAGCATGAAGAGAGTCGGGCTTGTTACTACGAAATCGATAGTGTAATTATCGACCACCTTGATATCTTTAACCATAGCCACATACGGGTTGAGACTGCTCCAGCTCTGGTTAGCAAGATAGTAGCTGTAGGCTACATCCTCTGCTGTAACAGGATAGCCGTCTGTAAAAGTAGCGTTCTTAACCAGATGGAATCTAATCGTATTATTTCCTAGGACCTCCCAGCTCTCGGCAAGGTCGGGTACGAACCCTGTATAATTCTGTGTAGGCCTGACAAGCCTACTGTAAACGTCTAGCGTAAGCCATACAGATATCGTAGCATAGGTCGTAAAAGGATTGAAAGTATCGAATGATGTACCGCCCCACCCGACCCTAAACACGGTCTGAGACTGGGCTATTACTGGATTAGTATTCCCTATCACTGTCGATAATAGCATTCCTAGAGCTAGTATATACGTTAACCTCCTCATTTATACCACCATCGGGCATCACCATATCCTCCGGTACAGGTATATAAAATAACATGTCGATCTAGATACATACCTACATGAGAATGCTACAATTGTAACAATAAGGCTCTACAAGTTTTCCTTTGAAGCTTGCTATTCGGGAGAATTACATATTTTATTACAGAAACATTTACCCATAGCATACTCATATTGTTGAACCACGGTTAATCTAGAATGCCTATTGATGGGATTTATTACAAGGTAGAGACTTAAGTATCCACTCGTAAAAATAACGTTTATTAAACAAATTCAGGAGATATCACATTAATGTAACAATTGTAACAGGTTGTTCGAGTCTTGGCAACGAGTAGTAGGGAGACGAGTATCTCAAAGATAGTGGAAAAAATCGTGGAGAACGACCCTATTCTGAGAGAGTGCATCGCTTCAGGCATAGTTAACTATTCTAGTATCGCGAGGATGATCAAACCTATCGTAGATAGAGAGGTGGGATCCGATGTTTCAGTCCAGAGTATAAAGGTTGCTCTAATACGTCTAGCTAGCAGAATCAACCCTCTTGATACTACGAGAATCGAGAAGATACTAGCAGATACGAGTATAGAGGTTAAAACCAAGGTTTCGATAATAACCTATGACTCGACACTTTACAAAGACGTTATTAGATTATCCAGCGGTATTAACAGCGCTAGGTTCCTATCTATTGTAACAGGAATTACAAATGTAACAGTGATCATTAGCGAAGAACAGGTGAAGACTTTCCTCGATAATATACAAGCTAAACCACTACTCTACCTAGATAATCTTACAGCACTTGTCCTCGTGAGCCCGGTTGAGAATATATACACACCTGGTTTCATAGCATATGTTACAACAGTACTCGCGCAGGCTGGTATAAATATAATCCAGGTGACATCGAGCTATAGCGAGACTGTTATAATTGTGTCAAGCGAGGATACTTTGAAAGCTTTTACACTACTAAACGAGCTAATAGCTAGGGCGAGAAAGAAGTTATATGTGGTTAAGTAAGTAGATGAGATTACAGGCCTGGTGTAAAGCTGTGAGAATATATATCAGAGCATATGGCTTGTTAAGCGACTATATTAAAGAAGGCTACTACGTTTTCGAGGACGAGAAATCGGTAAACGAGATATTGAAGTCGCTTATACCGGAGGGGGTATTAGAGAAATACACTATCACGGTCTTAGTCAATGATAAAATAGTAGGATTAGAAGATAGGGTTAGGGATGGCGATATTCTAATACTACTGCCCCCGTCTTCGGGAGGAGTCTGAGTATGTATATTGAGGCAAAACTCGCTGATAAGAATCTATTAGAATTATTGCCCGAAGCCTTAGACAATATTCGTAGGCTAGCAGCTGATAGAGAGCTCGGAGGGATAGAGATATTCATAGGTGTTGTAAAAGGCGTAGTAAACGGTTCGAGGGTTATCAAATTAGTCTATACCGCCTACACTAGGCTGGCAGAAGAGAGGCTTAAGAAGATCGCTGAGGAGGAGGCATTGAAGCATAGACTACACGCAGCTGTGATAATACATAGAATCGGCGAGGTAAAGCCTGGCGAAGCGACAGTGGTAATACTAGCCGCAGGTAAGAGCAGGGAGGATGTAAACAAGGCTACTAAGTCTATGATAGACCGGGTTAAGAGAGAAGCCCCTATCTACAAGCTCGAGGTGAGAGAAGACGGGGAGTACTGGGTTCTAGGGGATGAGACGAGGGTTAGGCGTGTAAGCTCTTGACCTTGCTTACGACTCTAATATTCTCAATCCATGTCTCAGGGTATTGCCCGGATTCGTCTTTTTCATATTTCTTAACCATATCCCATATGTTCAACAAGCCTACGACAACACCTGTTAAAGCCTCCATTTCGACACCGGTCTGGGCGATCGTCTTCACTCTTACAACCAGCTTAATCCTATCCTCGCCTAGAAACTCAAATCCTATGTCGACATGTGTAATAGGGATAGGGTGGCAGAGTGGTAGGAGCTCGCTCGTCTTTTTCACAGCGAGGGCTACCGCCGCCTTCGTGACTTCGATAACATCTCCTTTCTCGACACTCCTATCCCTAATCCTCTGTATAGTCTCTGGCCTGAGCCTTATCACCCCCTCTGCTACAGCCTCCCGGTAAACAGCTTTCTTCGCAGTTATATCAACCATTGACATGCGGATACCCCCTCCCTGGTTTGAAATAAGGCTCTCTGAGACTATTAGCTTTCTTAAATGCTTCAACCAGCCCGTTGAAATCCCTGTTTAGAATATACGGTCTAGCATCGACGAGGTTATCGTTTCTAAACAAGCACGTTTTTATCTTGCCATCTGGTGTGAAACGTATCCTAGAGCATTTAGCACATAGCTCGGGATTGCAGAAGCCTTTGACAACTTGGACCCTCACACCGTTGTCTAAATAGTATATCGGCCTGCTCTGGAATTCTCTAATCTCGACCTTCAAAACCCTACTCTTCAATAAAGCCTCTAGCCTCTCAACTCCTACGTGGAGCTCTTTGTACAAACCGTTATCCAACCCCAGCGGAATTAACTCTATTAGATTAACATCGATACCCTTCCTCGAAGCAAACTCTATTATATCCATTAGCTCGTCTTTATTCCACGATAATACTACGAAATCGATCTTCAACCTAATCCCGTAGCTTAGTGCCGCGTCTATCCCCTTCAATACTCTCCCCAGGTCTCCACCAGTTATTCTTCTGAAAACTTCTTCCCTGAGGGAGTGTAGGCTTACATTAATATGGTCTACGCCGGCTTCCGCCAAGCCCTTAGCATACTTTTCCAAAAGACTCCCATTAGTTGTGATCGAGACGCTTAATCCATTAGACCTGATCTCTCTAACAATTTCTACAATATCCCGCCTTACAAGTGGTTCGCCGCCCGTAAGCTTGGCATCTGATATCTCCAAGTATTTCGATACTTTAGCGACAAAACCCCAGTCCTCCGGGCTTAATTCCTGCTCGGCCTTGTAGTCTATCAAGCCCTCCCGGTGGCAGAAGACACATCTATAATTGCATTTTTCTGTAACACTTATCCTAAGGCTTGTCAGAGGCCTGCCGAATCTATCTACTAGCATTAAAAACCACTTTCAATTCAACCGAATACCGCAATCTCCTTTATAAGCTCTCCCCGCCTAAACCTGCCAGGGCTCAGGTTCTCGAACTCGGGTAGCGTAGGCCTACCCGTAGTAATATACGATGCTAGAGCCTCACCTACAGCAGGCGACATCATGAAACCGTGTCCGCTGAATCCAGCCGCTATATACAATCCATCGAATCCTTCTACAGGGCCCACGATAGGGTGGTGGTCTGGCGTCATATCGTAGTATCCTGTCCAATACCTTAGTACATGGACTTCTCTCAACCACGGGAAGTAGGATGTCCATACCTTGGCAGCCTTTCGAAGGAATTCCTGCCGGCATCGGGCTTCTCTATCGTATTCTTCTGGTATATCGGCCCCGATATAGAAGTTCCCGTTGAATAATTGGACTATGTATGAAGAAGACGCCCAGTCTATTACTAGGGGTTTTAACACCTGTCTGAAAGCCTCTGTGACAAGAGCGTGTTTAGGCAGGTTCCTAATAGGTAGTTCTACGCCAATAGTCCTAGCCAGGTCCCTACTTCCTTCGCCTGCCGAGATAAGTAGCTTCTCCGATTCGAAGACCCCCTTAGTAGTATAAACCCGATAGGTGCCGTTACCGTAGGCTATCCTGAGGGCTCTAACCCCTTTCTCTACTCTGACACCCCTCTTCTTAAGGTAGACTAAGGTATTGACAACCGCGTCGAAACAGCTTGCTTTACCGGCAAGAGGGTCGTATACTCCTGCTTTTATATTTTCTATATTAATCGTAGGAGCAAGCTCCCTCACCTCCTCGGGGGTGATCACTTTAGTTGGTACTCCGAGCTCGTTCTGGAATCTAACGATCTTCTCGAATGCTTCAACATCCTTCTCCCTGCTTAGTAGCCAGAGGTATCCGTCCCTCGAATACTTGATACCCAACTCACTGGATAGTTTAGGCCATAATTCTATAGACCTAAGCATTACTTTAATATGCTCTCTACTAGTAAAACTCGCCCTAATACCGGTAGCGCACCTGAAGCTCCCGCCTGCACCAGGGTATTTCTCTTCGAGTATCAATATTTTGTCTACGCCTCTATCGACAAGGTATTTAGCTGTGAAGAGGCCTGTTACACCGGCCCCGATAATGATTACTTCATAAGCCATCCCTACTCTCACCCAAGAAATATTTGAGCTTGACCGGTACTATAGGAGGCCTGCTTACAGGTATCCTTATATCGCTAATCTTCAAGCCTTTCTTCCTGGCTAGGATAGAGGCTGCGATCAGTAGGCAATGCGACCCCTGGCATGGGCCCATGCCAATCCTCAGCTTCCTCTTTAACAGCTCTAGATCATCCATCCCCTCATCGATAGCTTTCTCGATATCGTACAATGTTACATCCTCGCACCTGCAGACTATTACCTTCCTAGGGTCGAGCATGCTCTTTCACCACCCTGATACCCCTTACGTTAGCCCACTGGTCTCTAGGAGCCTTCACGGTGACAACCCATGTCGAGTCATAGTTCCAAACCTTGACGATCTCGCCTAAGCCGATTTCACGTCCCTCTCTGTCAAGCAGGATAACCCTGTCTCCCTTGGAAGGAGCTGGGAGGAACTCGTATGGGAGTGTAATAAGGGAATGGTCTTTTTTAATACCGATAACGAAGATAGCCTGTCCCGGGCATTTAGCAACGCAGACACCGCAGCCAATGCATTTATCTACTATGAGCCTCGGCTTAGAATAGAGTTTTTCTTTAACGATAGCTCTGAACGGGCATGCCGAGACACAGATGTTGCAGGGTATTTCCTCGGGGCATTCGATAATTGCTAGAGGCTTCTTCTCTAGGATCTCCTCGCCAGGCATCAAGCCCAAGCTCTTCAACTCCTCCGGGGTAATAACCCCTGTCTTCTTGAAGTTCACAACCTCCCCCTCCTCAATTCCTCCATTTCCCCCTCGCTCACTGTTACCGCGATCTTCCCCCTCCTAGCTTTTTCAACCACCGGGCTCAACCTATAGATATTCCACAAGTAGTGAATGATCTCGGGCCTACGCCCCCTCCCCAACCCTTCTCTCTCGAGTATTGACTCGGCAGCGAGCTCTCCCTCGAGGAATGCTGTAGTAGCTTCCTCAATCCCTGATATGTCTCCAGCAATGTATACGTTAGGTATACTAGTCTCCATGCTCCAGGTTCTAATAGGTGTTAAACCGCCTAACTCTGGAACATACTTCATAACAGCACCCATCTGGCTTAGGAGGGAATAATTCGGTTGGAGGCCTACGGCTAGGAGCACAAGGTCTACATTATATTCTTCTTCAGTACCGGGGATGGGGTCTAGATTCTTATCGACCTGCATTGAGACAGCTTTCTCGACAACCTCTTTCCCCTCAACCCTTACAATCGTCCTACTAGTCTTGATCGGTACCCCGTACCTCCTAATCTTAGCAGCGTGAACGAACCAGCCTCCTATCTCATCCTTTATCTCTAGTAGAGCCTCGACTCTGACGCCGGCTTGTAGCAACTGGTATGCTACTATAAGGCCTACATTACCGCTACCGACTATAAGTGCTCTATCCCCGGGTCTAATACCGTACTCATTCATAAGTGTCTGGGCTCCTCCAGCACCCATTACACCTGGGAGGTCGTTGTTTTCGAATAAAGCGTTTCTCTCGCTAGCTCCTGCCGCAATAATTACGTATTTAGATTTGATCAGGTAGTGCCTCATATCACCTCTCAGTGAAACAGCTCCGAGAACGCCTTCTGAGAAAAACCCGTAGACCCTGGTGTTGAGAAGAGTTCTTATATTCTCATTAGATAATACCTGGGATGAAAGCTTCTCCGCGATCTTAAACCCTCTCTCGCCACCGTATGCTGTTGTATCACCGAAGAATCTATGCGTTTGTTTAACGAGCTGACCCCCCAGCTTGAAGTGTTCTTCGACGAGTACGACTTTTAAACCGGCATCTGCCAGGGTCAGAGAGGCTTTAAGCCCAGCCGGCCCACTACCTACTACTGTTACATCAGCTTCTATTTCTTCTTCAACGACCTCAGAGTCTATACTACCACTCGGTATTTCGGGCAACCCGTTCTGTGTTTCTACTACTATACCGTCTCTAACCGGCTCAACACATAACCGCGTATTAGGCACGCCGTTAACCCTAGCTAGGCAACTACTGCATTTCCCGACCATGCAGAAAGCACCCCGAGGCCTCCCAGTCTTACTATACGAGAAAACCCTGTAGCCCAACGCGTAGAGGCTTGCTAGAATACTTTCGCCCTCGTAGCCGTATACTTCGGCGTTATTGAAATAAAACCTAACCAGCCTCCCCCTCCTGAATTTCAGGATGGGGTGCTCATATATCCTGTGGTCCACAGGCATTAAAACACCCTAGTGGCTTCCAGCGGTTTTAGACACCTGCAGAATCATCTGAATACTCTTTATGCATATAAAAAATATAAAGGTAAAAACAGAATTTACACAGCTACTAAACCTCTCTCTTCCTCACCCAAGTAGTCTCCAACCCTTTATCCTGAAGTACGATCCCTAGCTTCATCAACTCGCTTCTAATCCTGTCGGCTAGATCATACATTTTCATACTCCTAAGCTCTCTCCTGACATCTACAATGACTCTGATTAGCGAATCAACCTCCTCGCTCCCAGTACTCTCTTCCTCGACTAATGCTAGTACTGTATTGAATTCTGTGAAAACCCTCTTAGCCTGGGATACGAGCAGGTGTACTGGCCTACTAGCTAGATCCCTGTTTACGAAAGATATGAAATCGTTTATCACAGAGAACATCTCGGGAGTGTTGAAATCGTTGGATAAAGCGGTGTGGAATCTTTCCCTGGCTTCTAGTATGTACCTGAGCATTCTAAGGTCTTCGTCCCTCACGTAGTGGAGGTCTACAGACTCCTTCTCTAATTTACCCAGTAGCTGCCATGTTGATGCAAACCTCTCGGTGAACCTCTTGGCTTGCTCTAATGATTCCTCCGTGAAGTAGAGGGGTCTACGGTAGTGGGACATTAGGTACCATGCTCTTAGAGCAATACCCCATTTAGCAAAGGCTTCTCTCAGAGGTACTATATTCCCAAGGCTCTTACTCATTTTATCCTGGCCGACCATGACTAGCCCTGTGTGCATCCATATGCTGACCCATCTCCCGCCGAAGTAGGCTTCGCTCTGGGCTCTCTCGTTCTCGTGGTGGGGGAAGATCAGGTCTGTACCCCCACCGTGGATATCGAACCTGCTGCCCAGGTACCTGGAGCTCATAACACTACACTCTATATGCCACCCAGGCCTACCCCTACCCCACGGGCTCTCCCAGTATGGTTCACCCGGTTTACTAGCCTTCCACAAGGCGAAATCGTAGGGGTTTTTCTTCTCTTTAACAAACTCCTGCTCCTGGCTCCACATTTCTCTAGAAGTCCTACCCGATAGCCTGCCGTAGTCCTCGTACTTGTCTACGTCGAAGTATACGCTACCGCTAGGTGCTACATACGCATACCCTTTGTCTATGAGGACTTGGATAAACTCTATGATCTCTTTAATATGGTCTGTAACCCTTGGGTGGTGGTCTATTCTCACCCTGAGATTCTTTAACGCCTCTAGGTAATCCCTCGTATACTCTTCTGCGATCTCCCTCCAATTCCTTCCCTCGCTACGGGCCCTATTAATGATCTTATCATCTATATCGGTTATGTTCATAACATGTACTACGTTAAACCCTCTTAGAGACAGGTATCTCTTGAAAGCATCGTAGACTACGTACGTCCTCCCATGCCCTATGTGCGTGTAATCGTATACTGTAGGGCCGCAGACATACATTTTAACAGTGTTCTCCTCAACAGGCTTGAGTACCTCGAGCTGCTTACTCAACGTGTTGTAGAGCTTTACCTCCATTACACGCCTTCCCCTAGTTCGGCAAAAACCTCTAGAACCGCTCGGGCGACTTTTAGGAATATATCGGCGAGCTCCCTGGTGCCGAGGAATATCTTTTCTTCAGCAGGCAGTACATCGCTTACTACTAGTACTGCAGCAGTCTCCCAGCCCCTAGCCCAGCCTAGGGAGAATAATCCAGCACACTCCATCTCTACTGCTACAAAGCCTAGGTGACTCATCCTCTCGGCGAACGAAGGGTCTTCAGCATAGAATGCATCACTGCTGTACACAGGCCCTAGCCTGAACCCTACCCCGTGCCTCCAAAGAGACTCTATGATCCTAGCTGTTAGTACAGGATGGGGGCTCGTAGACCCGCATACACCCGGCATATACTGTCCCAGCCCGCAACCGCCCTGGGTGTAGCCTGCCCCTGTTGCTACTACTACCTCGCCTATCTTCATATCCTTCCTAAGGCCTCCTGTAGTACCGATCCTTACAATCCTCCTAGCTCCTAGCATCCCTAATTCTTCGAAAACTATCATAGCAGAAGGGCAGCCGATACCATGTGTCGCAATAGTTACAGGAACCCCTTTATACAAGCCTGTTACAGTTTTCAAACCCCTGTTCTCGTTTACAACCCTAGGCTTCTCGAGGAGTTGCGCTAATAGGTCTACTCGCCCAGGGTCTCCGACGGCGATCACGTTGCGGGCTATATCCCCAGGCTTTGCTTTAATATGGGGGAGTTCTCTGAAACTCATCTACGAGACCTCTTCTTCCTCCCCGTTTTCCTACGTCTAGCCCTGGTTTTAACCTTCTTAGACCTCTTCCTCCTCTTCTTCCTAGCCTTCTTCTCGCCCACCCTGACTCTTTCAAGTAGCAGCTCATGGGGGAATATAATCCTGGACAGCTCGCTTGTCTCGACGAGGATCAAGTCGTAGTCTAGTTGCTTGTTAAACGATAGTGTAGAGTCGTATACTATGCTAGTAGAATCAGGTTTGAACTCGTGGACTACGACAGGGTTCTCACCGGATACCTTAATGAATTTAATAGACCTCAAGTAGCCTGGGACAGGAATAAGCACTGTCTCAACGCCTTCGACACCACCCTCCCCTATAACGACTTTACTACCCGGTGCCTCTACTTCGACAAACCTATAGCTATTTGCCTCAGGCGGGTTCGTAGATAGAGTGTTACCAGCTAGGGCGATGAGAGAGTCTATATTATTATCTACCTCAGCCTCCCTCCAGGACTCGCTTAACTCGTAGAGTAGAACCGATATTACTCCATCGCTTGAAACACGCGGTTTGAAATCGATTAGTTTCAAAATTGCTTTCATCCGACCCCTCCACACCCTAAAGAGCAGGGCTTTCAGTTGTAAACCTCCGTTACTAGGATAGGTTAACAGCGTAATACCTATTTATCTCTTGTTAAAAACTACAGTCTATTCTAACCCGCCTGTCTACGGTAGTAGGCGTAAAGGCCTATACTACTCGAGAGTAGAGCAGTCGAGCTCAAGAGTAGGTGGAGGAAGGTGTTTAGGAGTAGACTTGTATAAGGTAGGCTTACTAAATCCGAGGAGCCGAGTATTACTAGTCCTGCTGAAGAAGTATAGTCTAGGCTTACCACCAGGGATTTCAAAGCCGTAGCGAAAAGGTGGTTGTATACGCCTAGGAATATAGCCGAAGTCACAACCCCTGCGAGACCCCCGGCGAAACAGACCCGTAGCTGGAGTACGTACTCCTCCCCCTCCCTTAGCGCTACAAAGAGATTGGCCCCGGCAACGGTTTCGAATATAGCGTAGAAAACCATGGGGATTGCTAGGTAGCGGGTTCTCTCCAGCTCGTAGACGGATAGGGTTGCGTTATAGTATACGATCCTATAATACGAGAACGCGACAAGCCCGTTTAACACCCCTTTAACCAAGTAGATTGGTAGTATCAGAACTGCTAGTAGGAGGATACCGTATACTATACTCGATACTGCGGCAAGGTAGTAGAGTATCCTCAGCCTAGCCGGCTCCCTGCTGGAAACACCCTTCAACCTTAGCCACCCATACCTGTCTCTCGGAGCCGTACGTATAAGTTACAGAGACGTAGGCGTAGGAGTATGGACGGCATAAACTGAGAGTATAGTTTTCGAGGGGGCCTATGGTGACTACTATATATGTTGTCGAAGCATTCACAATATGCTTTAAACCAATAAATGTCTCGTTGACCTCTGTAATATTGACCTCCACATCCTTCAGCGAGAACGGGAGAGGATTCGATACTATGAGGGTATGACCTATTATTGAAACAGTAGGCATTCTATAAGTGTAGTTTATAGGGTAGTAGCCTTTCAACACTCCTTTATCGAGCCTGGCGGTAATATTCAGGTAGAACATGTTCACCCCTTGCTCGAATAGTTTCTCGTAGACTCCTAACGGGACCCATACCATGATACTATTACCGTCCACGATACTGTAGTCGCACGGCAGCTCCCCGAGCCCGGGGGCTGTTACAACACAGGATGATACTCCGAGGATTGATAGGTTCTCTGTCGAGTAGGTCAGCGTTACAACCCTGTAGTCTCTGGAGACAGAGTATTTCACCAACTGTATCACAGGGACTGCTATAACCGTTCTATAAGGCGGTATCCTCACTACGTATACTGCTGTGTAAACCACGTAGACGGCTACTATAAGGATGAATAGTAAGGCCTCTAGGTTCAGGGGCTCTAGGATCCTCTTTATATCATGTACCGGTATGAAAATAGCTGTGACTATTATGAGGAGGGCTGGAAGCCATATCTGCAGGGGGATTGAGGCTACAACCCTGTATCTAACGAGTGATATGGGTATAGGAGGGTCTGGCGCCGGATTGTAGTCCCCCTTTGTAACAACCACTCCCTCTCCTACTTCGATAACCCTATGTATTATACAGTTAGCCCAGCTATAGCAGTATATTACCACATCCCCTCTACTAAACCCCGCTAGGCTTGTTGAAACAGCTAGGACGAGGTCGCCTGGTTTGAGAGAAGGATACATGGAATAGCCTGATACGATACTGGCAGCAACCGGAAAGAAGCCTGAGCGGATGGCTGTAAACGAGGCTGCTAGTAAAACCAGGAAGACTGCGAAAACTATATCCCGGAACCTCAAAACAAGCCCTCCAGCAAACA
The DNA here is from genome assembly GCF_051933805.1 of Thermogladius sp. 4427co. GTDB lineage: Archaea > Thermoproteota > Thermoprotei_A > Sulfolobales > Desulfurococcaceae > Thermogladius. The sequence goes on from NZ_CP196893.1 coordinate 52,940, forward strand.
CTATTTATATTGAAGGATTGAATGAGGGAAAAAATATTACGGGTTTACGGCGGTGTCTCGCTACTAGGGCTGTAGACTAGTAGCAGGTTCACTGTGAAGGATGATGGTAGCTGGTATCCCTCGGGTATGTAGACGTAGATATCTAACTCAACAATCTGACCAGCACTCAGCGATATAGTTGTCTGGCCGGTTGTCGTCAGATCCAAGCTAGCTAAATAGGTTCCGGTTGATGGAACTGGTTGCGGGTATCCTGTAAGGAATCTGGAAGCATCCTTGTTATAGATGTATAGTAAGAGCTTTGAACCTGTAGGCAGCCCGGTCGCCGGAGAATACACTTTCAGGGTGACGTAGTAAGCTTGATTGTCTATATTCTTGATCAATGTGATGTTCTTATAATAGGTTACCTGGTAAGTCGGGTGTATTGTTACATTTAGGCTAGTCGCGTTTTGACCTAGACTTACTGCGATTGTATTCCCATAGCCTAGGTCGGGCTTGTTAGCGTTAGAGCCATAGTCGAATACGACTTTGGGGGCTACCGGTGACACTGTGATAGAAGCCGGGTAGTAGACGAATACGCTAGCGAATACTATGCTAGTGAATACTGCAATCGCTACTAGTGCCGCAATCCTCTTGCTTATCTCCATTCCCGCCACCTTATTGTTATTTGCAAAATCATTTGTTTTTAATCAGATGGGAAAAACGCTTTTAAACCTTACTGCTATAGGATAGCATCTTGTTCCATACCATGTCAGCTACGTAGTAAGTTTTTATTTTGGGAATCCATTAGATAAACTCAATGATTTATGTGGTTGGGATGCCTGACCTGGTAGGCGATACGATTAGCATTGTTGAAGGGCTGGCTATAGCCTACATGGCTATTCTCGCAGTAGGTCTAACAGGCTACATCCTATACAAGCCTAGGAGGGGCGTTTCGAGAGCGGGGAATGTTGAGATAGTAGTCGTCTCTAAAGCAGACCACAGGGTTAGGAAGAGCCTTTTCGAAACACTCAGGTACCATGCTAAGAGGTTTGGATCCATCACGCTTGTAGTAGACGAGGAATCCCCTCTTATCGACGAGATCCGTAGGATCAGGCATGTAAACCTGGTTATAGTGCCCAGAGACTATAGGAGGGATCTAGTCGGCAAGGGTAGGGCTCTCAACTATTTCGTAGAGAAATACGTAGACCCGGAGAAATGGTATGTGTTCATAGACGACGATAATATTATAGTAGACGATAGCTTTTTATACGAGATACCTTTCTACGAGTCGAAGAATATACTCGTAGGCAACGGGATCCTAGTCCCTAGGATGGGTAGGAGTAAGCTAGCTTATATCATGGACTGGGTCAGGTACCTTGACGATATAACCCTCTACAGGTTTTTCACAGGGCTGCTAGGGAGACCCCTCCTAGGCCTCCACGGCGAGCTCTTGATCGTTAAAGGAAGGGTTTTGAAAGAAGTAGGGTTCAGCTATAGGAGTATTACAGAAGACTTCAGGTTCTCGATCGAGCTTGTTAAAAGAGGCTATAGGACATGGCAGAGTAGTACCAGGGTTCTCATAAAGAGCCCTAATAGCATCCTAGACCTTGTGAAGCAGCGGGGCAGGTGGTTTAAAGGCGTTGTATCAGACGTTAGATTCAGCCCTCTGCCTATGAAGCTAATCGTCGGCTTCAGGGCTTTCTTCTGGAGCCTTGTGTTTACAGCCTCTTGGATAATGCTACCAGCTGTCCTAGCCGCAGGCGTCATATGGTTTATCCTCCCCGCCAGCCTATACTATGCTACAGCGTATATTTACGGCACGTACAAATCTGGAGACCCGGTCTTCGTCTTCACTATACCGGTCTTTGGGCTGATAGAAGCTTCCGCAAGAATATACGGTCTGCTAGCGGTAAAAGACTTTATCGTCATAGATAAAAATTAAAACCTGTTAAAAAACGATAATATACAGGTGGATAAATGAAGCCTTTCAGACTCAAACACGAGGATGTAATACTATACTTCGGCGAAGGATCCCTGGAGAAAGCCTCCTGGTTTTTCAACGGTTTGAAGAAGGTTGGCGTCATAACCGGGAAGCAGTCGGCTAGAGTATCAGGCGCTTTAGACGACCTTACTAAGATCATGAGCGAGAAGGGTATTGAACCAGTATTCTACAACGAGGTCTCGCCAAACCCCTTCCTAAGCCAGGCTCTGAAAGCCAGCGAACAATTCTGGCGTGAGAGCGTAGACGCTATTATCGCGATCGGCGGTGGTAGCGTTATCGACGTTGCTAAAGTAGTCTCAGTACTTACTGTCTCAGGGTGTAAATTCGAGTCCCTGCTACAGGGAGTTAAGCCTAAGAGAAGGCTCCCGCTACTAGCTATCAACCTAACCCACGGGACTGGCACTGAAGTAGATAGGTACGCTGTCGTTACAGTAGATGAAACAAGGGAGAAGCATGGGCTTAGCGTAACCTACCCTGATGTAAGCATCGATGACCCCAGATATACTCTCACGCTCAGCCTCGAGCAAACGATCTACACTAGCCTAGACGCTTTCTACCACGCCTACGAATCTGCTACATCGACAGTATCGTTCCCGCTAGTGGAAACACTATCGTTCGAAGCTATAACTATCATAGGAGAGAAACTACCTAAGCTAGTCGGGAATCTCAGGGATGTAAACCTGAGGGCGAGCATGCTGTATGCTAGTATGCTAGCCGGGCTCTCTATAGACATGGCTTCGACACACCTAGTCCACGGAATAGAGCATGTGTTAAGCGGTCTGGAGCCTAGGCTACCCCATGGAGCAGGTCTCGCAATGCTAGGCCCCCGCGTAGTATACTATACTCATAAAGCTATGCCGGAAGTATCGGCTAGACTACTAAAGCCTCTGAACCCGTATATTAAGCCTATTGCCGAAGACGCTGAGAGAGCTATGAAGAGCGTCCAGGTATTCCAGGAGAGGGTTGGGTTTAAACAGAGGCTGGGAGACTATGGGTTTACGGAGAACGATATCCCTAGGATTACAGAATTCCTGTTTACGAGACTGAAGTATATGATTGAAGAGACCCCCTTCCAGGTAACAGAGGATATTGTTAGAGACGTATTGAAATCCGCTTTCTAATCATTATTTTTACGCCTGCAACCCTCCTCGGGTTAGCCCAGGTACTTCCACATATACGGGCTGTCCGGAGGCCTGTAGTAGCCTAGCCTCCTGTAATACTCTCTCGCACCTACACCGCTTAGCACTAGTATCTTCCTACAGCCGTATTTTTCTCTAGCAATCCTCTCGGCTTCTTCTAGTAGAGCCCTACCCCATCCTCTATGCTGCCACCACAAGCCCCGGCCGCCTACTGGTGTCTCCGGGCCGTAGACATGGAGTTCTCTAATAATAGCGGTCTTCGAATCAACCTCCCATCTATGGGCTTTTCCACTAGGTATCCTGAGCCTGAGCAACCCTATTAGAATATCCTGTGATACGTCTTCTACCGCTAGGAATTCTTCTACACCACCACCTGCCTCGTATGTCAGCCTAGTTATCCTAGTATACTCGGGCCTGGGAACCTTACCGAATTTATACCATTGGAAGCCTACTTCTCTAAATCTTATCTCTCTTATAGGAATCCCTTTCTCAATAGCTCTATCCTCTACAAGCTCCCTGAGATTAGCCAGCTTCGTACCGGCTGCGACTTCGTCCGCGGGTATATCCCTCCTAATCCTCATTACCCTAACATATTTAGGGATATACCTGTACATTTCGCTAATTAGTTCTATGGCTTCCTCATCTGTTAGAGGCTTGTACTCCCCCTTCTTCCACATATTGTATAATTCGGTTCCCTCTACTACCTCGGTGGGATAGATTTTGAGCATATCTGGCCTGTAATCAGGGTTCTCGAAGATCTCTCTAACTATCTCGATATCCCTGTCCGGGTCGCTTCCAGGGAGGTTTAGCATAATATGGTATACTATTTTGAAGCCAGCGTCTCTGAGTATCCTAGTTGACTCTATAGAGTCCCTGACGCTATGGCCTCTCCTAACTTTAACCAACACATCGTCGTAAATGCTCTGCACCCCTAGCTCGACCCTGGTCGCGCCGTAATACAGCATTTCGTCCGCATGCTTCTCCCTACCCCAGTCAGGCCTTGTCTCGATAGTCAAACCGACAGCCCTGAGGTCGGCGTTCTCGTTCTTCAAGATAGCCTCTTCTAGGTTAACCCTTCTAGGAGGGTCTTCTAGCGGGAACCTGTTAAGGGCCTCGTAAATCATCCCGATAAACCACTTTTTGTAAGCATCAGGCGCGGCGAGGAATGTCCCTCCCATTACTATAACTTCTATCTTGCTAGGCCTATGACCTAGCGCGAGATACTGTTTTATCCTTTCATGAACCTGCTTGTAGGGGTGGAAGTTATTCCTCCTAGCCCTCCTGAGAGCGGGCTCGTTACCGAAATAGCTCTTGGGAGCGTTGAAAGAAGGCCCGCCCGGACAGTATATACAGCTACCGGGGCAGGGTAACGGATGGGTCATGACAGCGACTATTGTAACCCCACTCATAAGCCTGCTAGGCTTCCTAACCTCTAGAATTCTAGCGGACCCCTGCTGCTCCTGCATTACTACCCTACCTTATTTAAAGATATGGTTCAACCTCTATTAAGCAGGTAGCGGTCTGGAGCGGGCCTCGGCTAGCTATCTAGGAATACTTCTACAATATCCCCTTCTTCGAATCCTTCCGATCTCTCGTCGAGTATTATATAGGAGTTTGTTAACGCAAGGCTTTTCACCAGGCCGCTGCCTCTAAGCATGTATGGTTCAACAGTCAGCATAGTACCGTCCCTGGCGAGCATGGTTCTAATGAAAGATGTGTATCCAGCCTGGTTGGGAAGCCTCTTCTTCAATCTAGCGTAAACTACTACAGGATCCAACCCGTTTACTCCGAGAGCCTTGGCGAGAGCCCTCCTTAACAATCCTTCTATACCAACCCATGCTGCAACCGGGAACCCGCTTAAGTGAAGTACGGGCTTGCCTCCTACGATAGAGAGGCTTGTAGGCCTACCAGGCCTGATCGCTACCCCTCTGAAAACCCATCTGCCATTCCTCTCGACGAAATCGTAGACTAGATCGCTCGATCCGGGGCCTGTACCCCCCGTAGTAATAACCATATCGTTTAATTCGAGAGCCCTGAGAACAACGTCTTCGATAGCACCCAGCCTATCTGGCACGATCCCGTAGTATGATGCTTCAACGAAGCTGAAACGCTTCAGATAGGATAGTACTACGTATGCTGTCGAATTAAACAAGGAGGCGTGGCCGGATACCCCGGTGCCCCAGTACGGTTCTACAATCTCGCTCCCGATCGATACGACTCCAATCCTAATCCTCTCGTAGACCTCTATACGGTAATGCCCGCTAGCCGCTATGATCGGGATAGTCCTGCTATCTATCAACGTGCCTTTCGAGAGAATCCTCTCTCCTACTCTGAAATCCTCGGCTTTCCTCGAAATATTAGACCCTTCGGCAACGGGTTTGAAAACCTCTATGAAACCCCCTCTCTCTACAACATCCTCCTTCATGACAACGGCGTCCGCCCCTTCCGGGATTGGCTCGCCGGTGCTAACCCTTCTAGCACTACCAGGATTGAGAGAGCCTTCTCCCACAATAGCAAGCCTAGCCGGATTGAACATGCTTGCCCCGTAAGTATCAATGCTTCTAACAGCATAGCCGTCTACAGCACTCCTATCGAAGCCAGGATAGTCTACTAGAGCGTATAGGTCGGAGGCTAGGATCCTACCGTAGGCTTCGAGCAAGCCTACAATTTCTACACCGAGCCTGATACCCTTCAAAACCTCTGCTAGCTTGCTAACAGCATTCTCATAACTGATCAGGTCGGTTAGCTCCTTACCCCCCGGCATATGCTGAGACCCCGTATCACAAAATACGGTCTAGGCTGTTTCCCGCGATAGTCTCCTCGATATCTTTGTATATAATGTAATATACAATTCAATTATATACCCCGCTAGAGGAATATTCCTAGTAACCCTCTGGAGGAATGCGAGCTCTGCATCCCCTATAGCTTTAAATAATGCTGTTAGAACACTATAGGCTATTAGCATTACTAGCCCTCCTATAAGTAGCTTGATTATGCTCATAGCGAAAACAGAGCTCGCGTATTGGGCAATTATATTGGCTACTAGAGATGCCACCACGATCTTACCGTAGTTTGCAAAACCTATTTTCAAACCCTGGCTCGAGAGGACGTGGAACTGGTAGACTACGACCGGGATGCTAGTCAGCACGTATGCTAGAGATAACCCCACTATCCCCAGGCTTAAACTGAGGACCGGGTATAGTATTACGCCTGCCACCAATAGTATTATATTAGAGTATACCATGGCTTTCCTCAGTCCAAGGGATTGTATTATCGAAGAAGCTAGGGTGGTAATAGGCCAGAATACCAGTGTTAGAGATAGTATAGAATAGTAGAGGCTTGATTGAATATAGCTAGCGCCGTATACTGTTCTAATTATTTCAGGCGAGAATAGGATAGAGAATATAGAGATAGGGAGTGTTATAACAGTTAGCGCGTACATTACAGTGGTAGCGATATCCCTCAACCTCTCACTGTTCCCCGCATAGTAGTGAACGAAGAGGGGTACTAGCGGGGTAGCGATCGCGCCGTATACTGCTGTCACAGCCCCTAGGAAATTGAATGCTGCGTTGAAGAATCCTACCAGGGTATTCCCGTAATCTCCTATTCGAGCTGTAGTCAGGCCAAGTAGATAGCTCTGGAGCCTTGAGACGATCGCGCCTGCTAAACCGCTAGTATATATTGCTAACGCGTACGCCAGCATCTCATCTACTTCAGCCCAGCACCCTCTATCAGCAATCCATCCCCAGGCTGCTAGAAGCCCTATACCCAGGCTTGTAAAATACGACACTGCCGTAGCTAGGATCGCATTTTCCACGCTAGGTTTGAATAGCTCGAATAACGCTATAATCAAGAAGAGCCTTGCAAGAGGCTGTACAAGGTATAGTATAGTCCTCTCCCTAGCTCTACCAAGCCCTATTAGGAGAGATGATATACTATTCACTAGAACCTGGGGTACTAGGACCAGAGATGTTAGGGCGACATAGTAGCCTATCCCCTCCCTGTTACTGAAGACCACCCCGAGCAGTTCCCCTGCGAAGACTAGTGGGATCGAGACAGCTGACGAGAGTACTAGCTTAGCTAGGAGGGCTCTTTTCACAATATACGATATCTTGCAGTACTCTCTCCTACTCGCATATAGAGATGAATACCTTAACACTGTAGTATCTATGCCGAAATCCGTGAAGAGAGATAAGACAGCCAGGGGGATTAAGGCCAGCCCATATAAACCGTAGTTAGCTGGACCTAGCGTTCTCGCAATAACCATTAGCGTCACAACTTGAACGATGAGATATATGATCGTGGATGCGGCGTAAACGAATGCGTGGAGCCCAGCTTTCTCAATAGTGTACTCGTATTCGCTCATTTAAACCACGTTGAGTACTGTGCCGAATAATAAAATCTAGCACCCTCATTTTAAAGGAGTGGTGGCTTAATGGCTAGGCTAGGATATACGGAGAGGGAATTCATAGACCAGGTAGTAGCCAAGTATCTGGCTAAAGGAAACCCGTTCTCGGTACTCGAATTCCCAGATGACGCTTTTGATTTCATCCCCTTCGCCCCGAGGATTATAGCATCGGTTGATGCTTCATCAATTAAAAACGTTAGACTACCATGGAGGAGTCTAGAAGACGCTGCATGGTCTATTGTTTCAGGCGCTGTAAGCGACCATGTTGTTAAAGGCTCCCTGCCTGCTTACGCGCTAGTATCCATAGGCTTGAGTAAGGCTATGGAGAATACGCAGGCAGAAGAGATTGTTAAAGGCCTTGCCGGAGCATTCTCATACTACGGGGTTAAATGGGTTGGGGGAGACACAAATAGCTCAGACGACCCCTGGGTATCTGTTACTCTGATAGGTTTCACAACGGCTAAGAAACCTCCTTCGAGAAAAAAAGCTAGGCCCGGAGACGCCGTTATCGTAACAGGCAGGTATGGGGCCATGGGCTTTGTTGTAGTAAAAGGTTTTGAAGCTGCCTCAAGCCAAGACTGGGTTATCAAATATACTCGGAGGCCTGTGACAGAGAGGAGGCTAGCAATAGTAGTATCTGCCAACTACAAGTTTATACATGCTAGTATGGACGTAAGCGATGGACTAGGCTATACCCTGCTCGAAATATCCAGGCTCAGCAACGTAGGCATTAGGATCACCAGGCCTCCCCAAATATACAATGAGGTCTTAGAGTACTGCGGTAGTAGACTAGACTGCGTCTATGAGCTTTCACTAAACGGCGGCGAAGAGTATGGTGGGGTATTGGTGGTAGGTAAGAGTTATATGAAGAATGTTATAGAGGATTTAGAATCCTATAATATACCGTTCGAAGTAGTAGGGGAAATAACCGAAGGCTACGGCCTAAGGGTAGAAGGAGTTGAAGGGTTGAAGATATACTACTGGGACCAATTAGGGGACTACAAGATAATAGAACTCGTGTAAAGTAGAGACAAAGAATTTTCCCGCTACATAAAAGGCTGGCCCTGTTTAAAACCAATCACTCTACACGAGTATTTATGAGGTTGGTGCTTATGTGGCTATTCGTAGGCGGGCTAGTACTAGGCTTATTCGGCGTACTAGACCTATTGATCAACCTTGTAGCAGTAAGGATTCTAGGCTTCGGTATTGTTGAGCTAGGTGTTTTGAACGCTGTATGGACTATCCTGATAATACCCTCTCTGAGACACGCTAATGCCTTCTCGAACGCGGGAGTAACAAAGAAACCGGTCGTTATGAGCCTTGTTTTTCTAATTGTTCTAGTAGCCTTCTTATATGAATCTATCGAGTTAAAGGTTCCTGGCCTAATCTACTTAGCATACGGCCTCCACGCCATATCCTATGCTTACGCTAAGACAAGTTGCCAGACTGCTGTGCTAGAGAGTTTTCCAAGCGATAAGTGGCCTAGTGTTAACAGAAGGCTATCTCAGACGAGTATATTATTCGACGGGGTACTTCTTATTATATTATCGAAAACCTGGCCCCTTATCCTGCTCCCTGAATACTATACCTTCTTCAGTGTCACAGCGATAGCCTCGCTGGGCATGCTTCTAGCAGCTATCCCGCAGCCGAAATACAGGTTTGAGAGGATAATTTCTAGGATCGAGAACTATATGAAGCGGGGGCTTACAAGAATCCATGGTTTCGTAGCATTAACGAGTATAGACTATGTTGAGAAATCATATCTGAACAGTATTGCGGATAAATATATTGTGAGTGGTCTAGGCTTATCCCTCATCCTCGCCTCACTAGCCTCGTTTAGAGTAGGCAACGAGTATTTGTTCACGCCGTTGCCATATATATTCATAATATTGAAAGGTCTACACATACGTGATGTACTATTCATCTATGGGGTTAGCAAAATAATAAGCTTTATACTGCTTTTCCTTATACCGCGTAATGTTGTTAGCAAAGGAATGTACCTGGTCTCGATAATCCTACGTGTACTCGGAGTAGTCGCGATTATGATAGAGGCCCCTGACCCGCTTTACGCATCGTTAATGCTCGCCACAATATATGTCACCAACCTGATTATCGATACAACGCTTTACGCACACTACCTGGAGACAACAGGGGGTAGTAATATAGGATGGTATAGTCTGACAGCAGAATTCGCTAGTTTCATAGGGACGCTGACATCAGGCCTAGTATTCCAGCTAGTAGGGCTAGTCCCAATGTCCTGCATAATACTGTTCCTAGGATTCCTCCCCATCCTTATCCTTAAGAGCAGGTGGTAAGCCGGATTCTATCCGGCCCTAGACAAGCGGTCAGAGCCCGCTTTTAAATACTATGTCATTGCGTAGAGCTTCAATCCCGGGTTCGTCTTCATCCCAATAATATCATGTGTTAAATGCTTTACATAAGCTTTTTCAGCCAACGGCATACAGCTCTGAAAGGTTTCACAACGGCTTCTACGAGGGAGGATAGTACTATTTTCATAGACCGCTTAAACCCTTCTTCACCATAGGCTTCGGCTACTCTAGCCCAGTCGACCTGCCCTATCAAGTAGACTATTATAATAGTTAGGATCAGCAGTATGAGAGACGATTCCCAGAGCTCTAAGCCGAGTCTCTCTTCGAGTATTAATAAAACGGTTTTACCGTATATTACTGCGAGCAAAGAATGAATGATCTTGCCCGTGAAAACAGCTATCGAGTAGAGGATGATATTATAGGATGCTATACCCATCGGGATCAGGACTATATCGTCCGGAGCAGGGGTTACGGCGATGAGGAATATTGCTATGAAACCCGCTAGTCTATGCCTTGAGCCAAGGTACTGCCAGTTCCTGAAAGTTGTGGACGTAGGCCTTAGGCTTGCCACACCCCTGCCTACGAAGTAGACAACTAGCTTGCCGACCCCGGCTCCGACACCGCTAGCTAGGGCTGTTAGAAACAGTAATCTAGCATCGTGGATGTTAGCAGTATAAAGTATGACGAAAACTAAGTAAGGGATCGCGACAAACGGTATCGCATTAGATGCTAGCGATACTATGAATACACCGTATAGACCAGCCTTTGATAGGAAAACCATAATACTATGTACTACATCCCTCGCTAGACTATGCCAAACCATGACCTATACCGTGTCAACAGCCCGTATTCAATAATTGGTTGACAGTTTAATAATATACCTTAATTATTCTCTAGGATAAGGCGGGATCGGAAAATTCCAATTATCCAACCGGGGGCTCTAGATGATCAGAGTCCGCAACAATATTGTTTACGAATCGATTGCTACTACCTTAGTAGACAATTACGTATATTATACGCCTCTCGGTTTTAGGCCAGACGGTTTCAAACTCTATGCCAAATTATATCCTGAGACAAGGCTTTTCAGATACATTGATAGGGTAGGGGTTGTAGTCTTGAATATTGTCCGAGACCCTTTCTACTTCATAGCATCATCTTTTAAAGATTACATTGGATGGAAGCCAGAGTTTGTGAAATCCGAGTGCACCGGGTTCCCTAGGCTAAGAGATACCGAGGCATATATCGAAGCGGTTGTCACTAATGTTGCGGATAAAGAGTCTCTGAGGATCATAAGTCTAGAACCTGTATGCGTTGGATTAGGTGGTTTTATCACGCCTTTTTCAAGGGCGGATGCAATGCTCGTAGAATCAGCTGTCTATGCAACTAAAATACTAGCGTTAAAGAACAAAGAACCCGGGCTAGTATCTGAATTCCTCGAGATGTTCAACTACACAGCCAGGGTTTTAGCAAGGGTTGGAGATAACCCCTTCTATAAGATGATGCTTGAACTGCTCGAGAAAAGGGTGTTTCAATGAGTAATACTGTAGAAGTATCAGCACCGAGCAGGTTGCACTTCGGTATTGTAAACCCCCATAGAGTAGTAGGGTATAGATTCTACGGTAGCGCCGGCCTAGCCATCTCCTACCCCAGGGTGGTGGTAAGAGTTTCGGAGTCGGATGGTTTCTACCTGCCAGAAGTGTTAGAAGAAGGAGAGAAGGCGAGCTTGGTCAGAGTCCTTCGAGAGAAGGGTGTGAGAGGTGTTAAAGCCGATATTTCAAGCATCCCGCCTAGGCACACCGGGTTCGGCACTACGACTCAGCTAATGTTAGCAATCGCCGCAGGAGCGATGGAGCTTTATGGTCTAGAATACGATGTACTAGATCTTGCCTGGAGGCTTGGTAGAGGTAGGATTTCTAGCATAGGGGTCTACGCGTTTAGGAACGGAGGATTTATCGCTGATGCTGGGAAAAGAAGGGATGAGGGAATAGCTCCTCTACTAGTTAGGCTGGATTTCCCAGCGGACTGGAGATTCGTCCTGGTACTGCCAAGAGGCGTTGGATTCAGCGGTTTAGAAGAAGAACGCGCCCTAGGAGTCCGGAAAGCCTATCCTGAGGTAAAAGTCTATGAAGCGGCTTATACATTATTCTACAGGCTTATCCCAGCTATCATCGAGAAGAACCCCCTCGAATTTGCGAGTTCGCTAACCCGGTTACAGGAAATAGTTGGTGGCTTCTTCGCCGAAGAACAAGGCGGGCTGTATCACCCAGCGTCTCAGAGGATAGTCGAGTTCCTTGAAGAAGCGGGTATTGAAGGATACGGTCAGAGCTCGTGGGGTCCTCTAATATATATTTTCGCGGAAAACGAGAATAGGGCTGAGGAAATCGCTGAATTAGTGAAGAGAAGTGGTGACTACAGGGTTTGTATAACAGGCCCTGATAATAAAGGTGCTGTAATCCGGCGTCTATAATAATAACTGTGGTAGAGGTTCTATTGTCTCCTAATACAAAGCTAGACCGTAGTGAATATAACGTATATTGATATAAAGATTAGTGCGAGGCCTGTTAAGAAATTCAGCATGCTAGAATTCTTCGAAATCCACCTAGCCAGCTTCTTCTGCTTAGATACCTCTCTAGCTATCAGCAGGATTATTACGAACGGCGTGATAAATATAGCGTTGTAAGCAATGAGTAGGGCTACTGCTTGTATTAAACTCATATTTCTCAGTAGTACTATGAAAGCAGCGTAAGGCCCTGCTGTACACGGGAGGAGTATTGTAACAGATATGAGTGCTAGGACTATAGCAGTAATATATGATACGCCGCTCTGGAATCTTATCCCTACTCTCTCACACCACGAGCACTTGAGTAATCTCTCACCCGATACCTCCTCCGGCCTAATAGTATTGTATACGCCGATCACCAACGCTATTATCGCCAACGGGATCGGGTTTACCAGCCTAGCGAACTGGTACAAGCCGAGACCAAGCAGCATGTATCCTAAGTAGACTAGTATGATAAATACTAGAGGGGGGCCATAGGATCTCCTACGCCCTCCTAGAGCTGCTACTGTGAAACTGAAGAAGATAGCTAGCTCACAAGGGTTTACTGAGTCGAGTAGGCTCAATATTATTAGAGACGGTATTATGCTGATAATATTTACGGTATTAACCGTCCCCTGTGAGACACTCGAAGGGCTAGGCGTGTAGAAGTAGACATCGTATTTCTCTAAAAGGGCTTGCTGGGATACAGCTGTTACATTACTGACTTCGACTAGTCCACCATTAACGGCTACATAGCCTTTTACAATGCCAGCCCTATTGTAATACATGAAGTTACTGAGCAGGCTTGGACTGCTTAACGTGCTATTAGAGATCTCGCCCATTACAATACCTGTTATCGTCCCATTGTAGTAAAATAATGTAACTGGGACAGCCTCGTAGCCCCCGAAAAAGTCTCTTACAATACTCTCGTAGCATATACGGCAAGTATTGTTAGAGACTATATCGCAGAATAATACATTGCTACTCCCATAGAGTGATGATAAGTAATCGTACGTGGCGCGGCAGTGAGGGCATCTCGGGTCACCGTAAATGATTATATGAAACGAGATCTGGGTTGAAGGGTAGACGGTTGTTGTCAGAACCAGCCCTAGTATTAACAGTATTGGGAGAATTATCCACCTGCTCATCCTGAACCCCTTAATGCTACTGATCAATATCCTACTCCAGGTATTTAATGAAAAACGTATAGTGACGCTAGGATTATGCCTGCAAGCGAGGGTGTTAGAGAGTATTTGAAGAGTAGGTCGAGAGCCTGCTCCACTCTAACTCTGCTAGTAGAAGCTCTAATAATACTTGATATCAGGAATACTAGCGTAAACTTTACCAGTAATACTACTACTCCCTGAAGCGATAGGTGTCTGAAAGGATATGGTCCGCCTAGTACAATGTATGTTATGGATAGTAATGAGACAACGTAGTCAGCGTCATGGTATAGTCTAGCCAGGCCTAGTATTGGGCCTGAGAACTCTGTTTCGAAACCTGCTATAATCTCCTGCTCCGCCTCCGGGATATTAAACGGGTTGAGCATAGCCTTAGCCTGGGTGGATGAAACAGCTGCTAGTAGGGATAGAGCCATCAATGGTATAGTCAACGGGTTTAGCCATAGGCTCCACGAATTCGATGAAACCTCGTAGATACTGTACTCTGGCCTGAGATTAGATAGTAGGACGACAGGTATAAGCAAGGCTATAAAGTATGATGGCTCGCAGATCGTTATAAAGGTTAGTATCCTAGAGACGCCGATACTAGTGTAGGGCCCTGGCATTGATAGGCTAGCTAGTATCAGCATTAGAGGGGCTACGAGGCAGCATAGGTATATGTAGATGAAGAAGTCGAAAGAAGATACCAGCGGGTATGGGCTGAGGGGTAGGAATAGTAGTGCTGTTACAAGCGATGAAATCCCAAGGATTAGAAGGGCTTCCGCTAGCCTGGGCATTGAATACTTGTTTGCTACGATCTCTTTCTCCCTGATGAGCTTAAAGAAGTCTGCGAAAGCCTGGAATACCCCAAAAGGCCCTGTATACTTCGGCCCCATCCTCTTCTGCATCCTAGCTACAGTCTTTCTCAGAAGGTATTCTAATATTAGTGAAGCTGTCAAGGTGAATAGTAAGCCCGGGAAGACGAGTACTGCTAGCAAGAGACGTAGATAGTCCATCCTACCACCTTACGAACACGTATATGATCCCCAGTACCACGGATAATATGATGAGCAGGCCTAGCCAGGATGAGATGAAGTAAAACCAGTCTACTAAGCTACCTGTCTGAACCCTCTCGGCTAGTATCTTATACAATCTGCGTGCGTAGCTTTTCACGAAACCCCAGTATAGCCCGCCAACGCTTGGAGTCGGGTTGGATACGACGTCTTCCCCCTCGGCAGATAAATACATCTCTGTATACCTTACACTCTTATTTCTCACCGCTAAGTATAGGAGGTAGAAGACTGTGAAAACTAGTATCATAGCCAGTGCTGAGTAGATAGCTGCTTCACTAATTCCAAGATACATTAGCCTATCCATATATCCCACCCAGGGCTTTCCTCGCGTTTAGATAGGCAGCGATATAATTGTCTACCCCTTCTTTAAGCAGGCTATTTGAAGCCGGGCTGAATAGCCCGGGGTCTAATCCAAACAACACGCCTAGCACGAGGAGCCCTACCGCGATCGCGAAAAGCATGTATTCAACCGGTTCTACAACAACCTTCTGCTTAACCCTTTTCCCTACCGAGAATACTATTGAATACAGTATTTTGATATATCCGAGTAGGCTAATAGCTGAGGCAAGTATTACTATGAACCCTAGGATCGGCAATCCTGCTTCCATAAAAGCCTGGTACATCATTAGCTTCGAGAAGAATCCTATGAACGGTATGAAACCAGCTAGGTTAAGAAGAGATAGCGCGGTCGCAATAGAGGTTA
This sequence comes from Thermogladius sp. 4427co, assembly GCF_051933805.1. GTDB lineage: Archaea > Thermoproteota > Thermoprotei_A > Sulfolobales > Desulfurococcaceae > Thermogladius. Next base: position 68,273 of record NZ_CP196893.1, read on the forward strand.
GAGGACGCGTTCTCCCAACGCCTTTCAAATCGTCTAGGCTCCTAGACCCTGCTTCGTGGATGAAGATGCCGCTAGCCATGAATAGATTAGCCTTGCTTATACTATGCGATACTATGTGGGCGGCCATCGCGGCTAATGCTACCGCTAGAACCTGCTGCGAAATATAGAAGCCTAGTGAACCAGACATTACTACTAGCCCTATATGACTTATAGTACTATAGGCTAGCAGCCTCTTCAAATCGTTCTGCACGACCATCATTAAAGAGCCTAGTAGAGCGCTGACACATCCTAGGATGAGTAAGGCGATAAATACTATGCTCCTATACGGTCCTAGAACGTTATTATAACCGAAGATCGTGTACATAAATCTCATTATCGCGTAGACTCCAATGTTCACAACCAGGCCTGATAAAGCTGCTGAGACAGGTGTAGGCGCTTCGGGGTGGGCGTCTGGAAGCCAGAAGTGGTTAGGGAATACTGCTGCTTTATAGGTGAAGACCCATAGGGATAGCGATACTGCTAATAGAGCGGGTAGAGGGGATGATATATAGAATCTACCTACTAGCGCGAGATCCGCCATATTGAGAGTAGAATAGTTCCCGTAAATTATGATCAAGGCTATGAAATACATGTTTGTAGCTACCGCGCCAATAAGCGAGTACTTGCTAGCGGCTTCAACAGCCTCAGCCCTGTTCTTATGGTATGCTACCAGCCCGTAGGCAGATATGCTGAGAACTTCTAGCATTACGAAAAGGTTGAAAGCATCTCCCGTGTAGAGGCATCCTAGCATCCCTATTACAAGCCCTTCTAGTAGCGTGTAATACCATACTGGTTCATCCATTTCCCTCTCATACCACCCGGAGTAGATTACTATTGCTAGGACGAGCCAGCCTATTAGTAAGGCTAGTAGCCCATTAAAGCCGTCTACTTCATAAATTATCCCGATTGGCGGCGGCCAACCACCAAAAGCATATACTAGGGGTGATCTGTTTTCGAGGTATGCTACGTAGACTAGAGTGGTTGTTAAAGCTACTAATACCCCTACAGCTAGTGCGATATACCACGCGATCCTTCTACCAAGTTTCCCTACAAGGGGTGTTGCGAATGCTGCTATCGCGGTTATAGGTAGGAAGGCTCCAAGAAGGTTTAGAGCGAGACTGGTGAGATCCATATCCTGCCACCGCTAGTCGAATACCTTCTTGGAGTAGTATTCAAACACCTCCGAGATATACTTCCTGGCTTCGAGGGGATTGATCGTAGCGACATCGATCCAGTGGACGTAGAATGCCTTTCCAGACTTGTCTACCTCTACTACTACCGTACCAGGAGTATTCGTTATCGAATTAGCTATGCTAGTCAGGGCAAAGTCTGTCTCCACGTTGAAAGGTACTTTGACGATTCCTGGTTTAACAGGCATGCTCGGGCTCAGGATCCTTTTCATGACATCGATATGGCACTTCGTCTCGTCTACGATAAAATATCTTAGCGCGTACCTCAAAGCCCAGTACCATCTCCTCAAGGAGAATACTTTAGACGGCTTCTCGACTGTAATATTCGAGAATAGTAGCCCTATTGCAACCGATGCTACAAGCCCTGTCACAAGGTCGTAGCCGCTTATACTACCCGTGAATACAATGTATGTGATAAACGACAATATGATTACCGGTAAGGCCCTAGCAACCCTCATCCTCTCAGCCTCTTAATCTCCCTCATGTCGAGCGTGTGATAGTGTTTGTACAAGGTGTCTCCGAGAAATATTAGGAATACTGCTACAGCCAGCCCTATTACCACAGCTGTAAGGACAAGAGCCTGGGGTAGCGGGTCTACGGCTCTCGATACGAAGCCCGGGAGGTAGCTAGTGTTCTCGAACGAGTAGTCTAATATTATAGGTGGAATACTAGGCGTTGAAGGATTCGGCCATGCCCTGTACCCTACGAAGATCGCGAAAACGTTCGCTGTATCACCTAGGATACTTAACATTATTAGTTTCTTAATGTAGTTGGGTTTATAGAATAGGCCGTACAAGGTCAACCCTAGGTTTACGAATAGGGATACGTATATTATTGTGAACAGGTATTGGGCGAGGAAATCACTCAATGCTCTCAGCCTCCGGGCTCATCAGGATCATGAAAGCTATTGTGAAACCAGCTGATACAGCAAAAAACTCGAAAAGGTTGAACCACCATAATGTCCCGCTTGTTAAAGCCCCTCCTATGAGGTAGGGGAAGGATATAGGCGAAGATGCTTTACCAATATTCTGGAATACATAGGACTCCACGCCAAGGAACAAGCCCGCGATAAATAATGCGATAGATACCAGGCCTATGCCTATTAGGCCCCCGCTTCTCACGACAAGCATTTTATCCGTGGACATGCCTCTACTATAGAGGTAGAATACCGAGAAAACCACGATCACAACAACCGGTACCACTGCCGCTGTAGCACCGCCCTGGAACCCGCCTCCTGGGGTAAGGTGGCCGTGTAAAGCAATAGATACTGCTACAGCTAGTATCATAGGAGCTGTTATTTTAGTCACAGTCTTGACTATAACTGAAAGGCCCTGCTCGCCACCGGGACTACTCAGTATTTTCCTAACCCCTCTTGCCAGGGCCAGGCCTGAGACTATGGCCATGTAGAATACAGTGGTCTCATAGAGTGTATCTAGTCCACGATAGTCCCAAACTATTGCCGTAACTGCCTCAGGGCTCCAGACAGTGAAGTTCGACATCGCGGGGTTAAATGTAGTGTTCAAATAAACTAGCGCAAGCCACCTTATACTACTACTCGGGTAAAAGCTCTGGCCCGACAAAACCAGTAGTAGGCTGAAAGCTATTATGAAGGATATTATCACTACTAACGGGATCAACCTTCTCATTGCTTCTCATACCTCTCCGTCTTGCTTATCAAGACTAGTAGTAGTGCAGGGAGAACCCCAGCGGTAACAGGCAGGTAGACTAAGACTATGTCTGGCGACATGAATATGTAGAATAGTAGCGAGTAGAAGACGCTTTGTATAGCGCTATATATCACTGCTTTCACAAGATCCTTCTCAACAAGAGCTAGATAGACAGCTACCACTGATAGTAGCGATGATACTGCCCCGATAGCGTAAACTAGGGTATCAAACCCCAACATCAACTACCACCACACATCGAAGGATCCAGCTCGTCGTGTACACAAGGCTCGACTCTTACAACCCTACTCTTATGGGCTGCTCTAGCTAGAGCATGCGACCCTGCAGGGGAGAGTATTAGTATTAGAAATGAGGTTGTGAAAGCGACTCCAGCCATGAAATAAGAATAGGGGAGGTTATCCGATTCTGCTAGGGCTATCAGCCCCGCGCCCGCTATAGGGAATACAGACCCCCATATCGAGCCTATTGTAGCAGCATGCAGCCTTAGATAGAAGTTCCTGAACCTGTTAACACCTATCCCGGAGACAACCTGGGCGAATGCCCCTAATGCTACAAGGAAATAACCTATTATTTTTAAAACCAGGTCTATCAAAGCCCCATCACCTTTTTCTCAAGGTATTTCGCAATATATATGTCTAGGGCGTAGATCCATAGGGCCAGCGGGATAGCGGCTATAATTAGTATGGGTTGTTTAAGGAAGACTCCTAGTATAATGAAGAGGTCTGCTAGGTTGTAGGATAATAGGTCGACTCCTAGAACATGGTCTGGAATACTCGGCCCTTTCAAAGCTCTTATAAGGAATAATACTGTCGCTACTATATAGACTGGTATAACCACTGCTAGAAATACCTCCGGGTTCATAACGACACCTTTTCAAGCGTGCTCAGGCTATGTCTCTCGCTATTGTTGAGCCTACCGCCTGCTAGAGTATACTCGTTCGTAGTAATGTATGCGTTGAAAGGACATACTGTGACACATCTATAGCAGAAGACGCAGCGGCCGTAGTCGATTCTAGGATACAGCCTCCTAGGGTTTGTCCTCGGGACACTGTATCCCTCCGGTATTTGAACCATGGAGATCGCGTCAGCAGGGCAGTCTAGAGCGCATAGCGAGCAGCCAGTACACTTAGTTAAGTCAGCGTAATGCCTACCTCTAAACCCTTTCTCGACCTCTGTCTTAGCGTAGGGGTACTGTATTGTCGCAGGTTTCGATACGAGGTTTCTTATCACAGCCTGTAGTAGCCTAGGCTTCCCCATCTCCTCCCACCTGATGCGAGCTCTCTTAAAGTAACAAACCTCTTCGACCCGCTATTCAGGTCTAGGACTATGGCTCTCTCCATACATGAGATACAAGGGTCTAAGCTAGTGAGTATAACGGGTAAGTCCGCGATAGTATACCCGTTGTAGAGGAATCCTGAGTTGATAATGTTCGTGAAAGACGGCGTCCTAATCTTCACCCTGTAAGGGTTCTGCTTCCCATCGCTCATAACATAGTATGTGAGCTCCCCGCGCGGAGCTTCAACCCTTGTATAAGCCTCCCCGACCGGGAACTTGCGTGGTAGCTTCTTCTCATCGGGTACCGGGCTACCATCCCTCGGTAATTTATCCAGGACTTGTAGAGATATCTCGGCTGAGACCAGGGCTTCATCCCAGCGGACTATCATCCTAGCCCAGCTATCCCCTTCATCTCTTGTTACGATATAGAAGTCTAATTCGCCGTAGGCATCGTATTTATCGCTAGCTCTAGCATCTATTCTAACACCACTACCTCTCGCAACAGGGCCTAGGAGTGAATGCCTTATCGCATCACGTTTCTTCAATACTCCTACATCCACCAGCCTTTTAACCAGTGATACGTCTTCTTCGAAAACCCTCCTATAGAATTTTATCCGCTCAACGGTTTGCTCAACCAGCTTCCTTATCCTGTAAGCGTCCTCATCGGATAGATCCCGTCTAACTCCGCCTACCATCATATAATCCGCCATAACCCTTCCTCCGGTCAGTATTTCTTTAGCCTTCATGATCTTCTCTCGGTCGAACATTATGTTCATGAATAAAGTATCGAAACCTATGGCTTCCGCCATTACAGCATTTATCAGCATATGGCTATGGATCCTCTCTAGCTCCATAGCGAGAACCCTTAGGTACTTAGCGCGCATATTAGGCTCGATCCCTAGGATCTGCTCGAGCGCTCTGACATATACGTTCGTGTGCACTGTATTACAGATCCCGCAGACACGGCCGACGATGAATATATTCTTATAGAAAGAATTCTGCTCGCATAACTTCTCTATACCCCGGTGGTTATACCCTGTATTAATCTCTACTTTCACAATGACTTCTCCATCAGCATAGGCTTTCAACAGGATCGGCTCGTGCAGAGCAGGGTGCTGTGGGCCAACCGGGATTTCGACAGAGACAGATATCTCTATTACTTTGTCAACAGCCAATTCAATCCTTCCTCAACGGGTATACCTTTTTATCTACGATATCGCTTGGTACGAAGAAGCCGCGTCTCAGGCTACTATTACCCTTGAATTCAATGCCCAGCAGATCATATATCTCGGCTTCAGCGCTGAAAGCTCCCGGGACAAGATCTACGATAGAGTCTATGATAGGTTTATCCCGCGGTATATAAGTCCTGTAGACAACGGTTTCTTCCTCGGGTAGTAGTACGACATAGTAGTCTAGCCTGAATAAACCCTGGTCTTTCAAGTCGACCCCTACAATTGTGGAAACATAGAATCCTTCAAAACCCCTTTCTGAAATAAGCTTCTCGAAAACACTCCTAACCGAACCAGGGTCAAAACGATAAACTCTTCTGTTAGGTTTTACGAACTCCTGCGGCCCGATCTCTTTTTCCAATGTAATCTACCATTAAAGATTTCATAAGATGAATATTTTATAAAAAGTTTGTTTGATTAGTCGAACCAAACACATATCTATAAATACCATAGGCTAGTAGACTCTGATCGGGGTCGCATAGTTTGGCTAAGTACAGGTTCGTAAGGTACTCGCCCTGGCTAGTACATTTTAATACAGGAGCTTGCAACGGTTGCGATATAGAGGTGCTAGCCGCTCTCACACCTTTATACGACCCTGAGAGATTCGGGGTTAGGTTAGCCCCGTCGATTAGGCACGGCGATATCCTTGTAGTCACGGGAGCGCTTACTAAGAAGAGTGCTGAGAGGCTTAAGAGACTATACGAGCAGATGCCTTCGCCGAAGTTTGTTATCGCTGTAGGAGCCTGCGCTATCGACGGAGGAGTATTCCAGAAATCCTATAGTGTTGTTAAAGGAGCAGATAAAGTAGTGCCAGTCGATATCTACGTTCCAGGATGCCCTCCTAGACCCGAGGCTATTCTAGACGCTATTGTGAAACTAAGGGAGAAATTGGCTCAGACAGCTGAAGCTAGTAATACATAATATGCCTGGCCGAACGAGATACCGCCATCGTTAGGAGGTATCCTCCTAGGCATCAGAATGCTGAAATTGCTTCCGGCAAGGGTTTTCTCAAGCCCTTCAATAATAAACTCGTTGACAGCCGCACCGCCTGAGACTAGAATCTCGCTTCTAACATCCCTACCTTTTGCTATTTCAGTAACCAGCCTACCGAAAGCTTCTCCTAGGGTTACGAGAAAGGTCCGGGCTAGGCTTGCTTTATCCTCTGAATTATCCTCTATCAACCAGTCTATCAGCCTCCACGAATCTACTAGTAGGAGGCCGTTCTCAGAGACTAGTTTCACCTCTGGAGGGTCTACGAGCCCTCCTCTGAAAGCTAGGGCTTCAAGCCTAATAGCTGGCTCTCCATCATAGGTTCTTTCACGAGATGCGCCTATAAGTATTGAAGCTATATCGATAAGCCTCCCGGTACTAGAAGCCGGTTTATAAAATCCTCTCGCAACCAATTTGTACGATACAAGGCATTCCCTGATCTCTTTTTCGCTAAAACCTCTATCCCTGAGCAGTCTAGCGACATCTTCCACGCTCTGCTTCCTCAGAGAGAGGTAGCCGGCTAGGAGCCGTGCCGGTTTCAGAGTATCCTGGTCGCTTGTCAGTGGCAGGGGCCTAATGCTTCCAAGCCTCTGGTAACTACCGTTGTCGAGGTCTACTAGTAATACTTCGCCTCCCCATATAGTATCGTCATCGCCCCAGCCAAGCCCGTCTATAGCTAGGCCTATAACTCTCCCACCAGTTAAACCGTGGTCTCCGGCAACAGATAATACGTGCGCTAGGTGATGCTGTATTCTAACGTGCCTCAAATTATGTGCTGCCGAGAACTCTCCCGCTATCTTTGAAGACATGTACCCCGGGTGTTTGTCTGACACGACTATAGCATTCCTGGTATCTACTCGGAAAGACCTGACCAGGAAATCTAGCTCGCCTACTAGATCCCGGAGGGCTTTCGCCTCGTCTAAATCCCCTATGTAAGGCGAGACAACAATCTTGTCTTCGAATCCTAAGGCAATAGTATTATTTAGGTCGCTGCCGAAAGCTACGACATCCTGCTTGAATCTCCCCGGTAATCTAATCCATAGCGGTGCATAACCCCTACTCCTCCTTAAGAGTACATACCTCCCCCTAGTCTTTCTCACGACACTATCGTCCACCCTGTGGACAATCTCTCTGTCGTGTACGAGGAAGTAGTCCGCGATACCCCCTAGCTCTTTGAAAGCACACTCCTCGTTTCTACACATCGGCTCTCCGGATAGGTTCCCGCTCGTCATTATAAGGAATTTATCCTTTGTCTCCTTGAGAAGAAGGTAATGTAGTGGGGAGTACGCTACAAACACGCCTTCATGGCTCAACCCCGGCGAGACAAGGGAGGAGACAGGCGAGTCTTCCCTCTTGGGTAGTAGGAGTATCGGTGCCTGGGGTGAGTTTAATAGTTCTTCGTCTTCATCACTCATATAAACAAGCCTCCTGAGGACTATTGTATCTATACCCATTATTGCGAAGGGTTTACTAGGCCTCTTCTTCCTAGCCCTCAGTTTTGCCACGACATCGTCATCAGTTGCTAGAGCAGCTAGGTGGTAGCCCCCTATCCCTTTTACAGCTATAATATATCCTTCCTCAATAAGCTTAGCCGCTGTCTCGATAGGTTTCTCAGCATCGATGACCGAACCCTTATGATCCTGTAATGATAACCTAGGTCCGTCTCTAGGGCAGCTAATACCCTGGGCGTGGTACCTCCTGAGGTTATCGGGGTCATTATACTCTCTGAGACAGTCCCCGCATAAATGGTATTTACCCATACTCGTATTTTCTCTATCGTAAGGGACTCTATGGATCATCGAATACCTTGGGCCACACCAGGCGCATGAATTAAACGGGTACCTATACCTCCGATCCCCGGGGTTTAATACCTCCAGTAAGCAGTCATGGCACATAGCTAGGTCGGGTGGGATATTAGACCTGGCTTTAAAATCGCTAGCACTGGGCTTGATCCCGAATCCTGTGAACCCGACCGGCGTAACTTCTTCGACCCGTATCTCTTCTAGGAATGCTGGAGGCGGCTTCTCAAGCTCCAGCCTCCTAACGAATTCCTCAACTATATCCGGTGGGCCTTCAACCCATATCTCTACTTCAGAACCGCCTATATTCCTAACATAGCCTTTTACGCCTAGCTTCCGGGCGAGCCTGTCTACGAAAGGCCTAAACCCTACTCCTTGGACAAGGCCTATAACGATAATCCTCTTGGCTCTCATACTATTGTATCCTTTCAGCTAGTAATCTCTCTTACAAGCTCGTTGTATAATTCTAGCACGTCTTTCAACTCGTTCTCGTCTATCTTCGATATCGCGACCCCTGCGTGAACTATGACGTATTCCCCTGGCTTAACATCTTCGACCCCTAGTATGACCTCTTTGATAATACCCCCTATTCTGACTCTTGCCATAGGCAGGCCGGTCTCAGAATAGTATACTCCGACTACTTCAGCCGGAACCCCTAGGCACACGCCCACCACCTAGCATATCCTGGGTAGGTTCAGCGGGTTCGACGGCACTACTACTAGACCCCCTATCTCGGTCCTTGCTAGAACCCTCCCTTTGAAATCCCCTCCCTCGATAACCTCGCCTACTACACGAGCGTTTACCTCGCCTAGTGCGACTAGCTCCCGGACGACCTCGTCTACTACCTCGGGCCTCACGCTTAAAACCGCGATCCCTTCTGAGGCAACATTTAAAGGGTCTACGCCCATAGCATCTAGGAAGTCTCTAACTTCTTCCCTAATAGGGATACTAGTCCTGTCTATTATTATCGAAATATTCTTCCCGTGAACCCACTCGTTCAAAACGCCTGCGAGGCCGCCGCGGGTAGGGTCCCTGGCTGCGTTTACATACGGCCTATACTTCTGGATTACTGGTAGCACTGTTTTAACCAGGGGTCTGCTATCGCTTCTCAGACTAGTATTCTCCTCGAGGAGGCCTAGCTGCGCGGCCAGAATTGTTGCCCCATGCTCTGCTATATTGCCTGTAACAACGATCTTATCCCCCGGCCTAGGCTCGTCGACGATAGGAGGCTGGCTCGTATACCCTATGCCGAAACCGCTTATAGCAATCTTGTCTAGGCTACCCTTAGGCATTACTTTGAAATCCCCTCCGATCAAAGCTACATTATTCTCTTCGAGTACTCTTATCATGGATGCTACTATCTTATCTAGAACAGATATTTCGAATCCTTCTTCAACGAGAATATTATCCATGAACGCTACCGGCGTAGCACCCATCATAACCAGGTCGTTTAAAACCCCGCTAGCAGCAAGATGCCCTATGTCCCCGCCTGGGAAGAAAAACGGGTTCACAGTGTATGTATCGCTCGTAAACACAAGGTATTGGTCGCCGATTCTAACGTATGACCCATCGTCGAGTACGTCGAGACCTCCTCCTCCCAGAGCCTTCCTAAGCTTTTCCGGAACCCTGCTTACAACAAGTTTCATAACTATCTCGAGAGTATCCAGGCCTCCTGCGCCGTGTAATATCTCGATAGATCTCATACAGACCCTGCTACACGTTAGATAAAATAGGTAATCCCTTTGGTATAATGAGAAAAGCCGGGATTAATAAAGCCATAACTCACTTAATAGACAGCTTCTTCAATACATTATATACCCTAGAAGGCCTCAGACCGAGTTCTTTAGCAATCCTATAGATCGAGTACTTCTCGAGGTATAGTTTTTTAATCTTCTCGATTTCCTCCGGAGTAAGCCTCCTCGGAGGGGATTTCCTAAGCTTCTCCCCCCTCTCCTTCAGCGCTTTATACAGTGTTTTCGTCGAAATATGTATCTCTTCGACAATCTTCTTGATCGGAACCCCTTGCCTATACAGCTCGATAGCCCTCTCGATCTTGTTCTCTCCACTCAAGTTTTCCACCCGCGTTATTCCTTTTTCCAAGTTCCTTAATAAACTTTTCTATCATGGATTTAGCAACTGGTCGCAGTATTTAAAATAGGGGATAGTACTTTGCTCCTTATCCTAACTTTATATTAGTCCTATTATGTAGGGAACGAGTGTTAGCGAATGGATTACAGCAACCCCTATTATGTTTAAGGCTAGTGAAACCCCCTGCCTCCTGTTTACTAGAATAGCTTTCATCCCCACACTAAGGGGGCCGCCTACATCTTCTATAATATTGTCCCCGACATGCGCTATCTCGGATGGTTCTAGACCCAACTTATCGATTAATGCTAGGAAGAACCCTCTATCAGGCTTATTGAAACCTATTTCATCGGAGAAAACCCTGACCCTAACATACTCGGTTAAACCAGCCTTCTCGAGGAGGCTCCACGTGTAGGAGCTAGGCCAGAACAATACGTTCCCAGCCACGCCTACGAGGAATCCCTGCTCACTGAGGGTCTTCAGTACCCGGGGTACGTCGTCGTAGACGATCTTCAACGGGTCTATTTCGTCAAATGCTTTCTTTATCAAACCGCTTACAAGCCCTGGGTCTACGCCTAGATTCCGAGCTAGGATCTCCTGGCCTACTCTAATCGTCTCCGAACCCGAGATCAGCGATTTCCTCCTAAGCCTCCTAGCTTCTTCGTGTGACCTGAGGACAATCTTATGTACTTCGCTATGCGGTCGGCTGAGCTCTCTCGCTATGATACCGCTTGTCTCATATAGTGCTCTATCAAGGTCAAGTAATGTACCCCATATATCGAAGCTAACAGCTCTAACCATATTAGTCAACCTTATGGGGGCCTTCAATCCTCGAGGCTTCTTCCAAGAGATGATCCACGACCCCGAGTAAAATATCTAACCCTATCTCTACGGCTTCCGGGCTACCGGGTAGAACCGCTATCACCCTTCCATCGAAAGTTACATAGAGGCCTGCCCTGGAGAGAATTGCTCTCAAGCCTGTTTTCTCAATCGACCTACGTCTGAATTCTTCGCCGAAACCAGGTAGGGCCTTCCACGAAATAGACTCTACTAGATCGATAGATATATCTCTGGGGCTTGGTCCTGTACCGCCTATTACAACTACTAGTTTAGAACCCGGATTACTGTTAAGCGCTCTAATAATCTCGCTCGGCTTATTAGGCACTATAACCCTGTGCACGTTGAAGCCGTGGGTTGAAAGCCTCTTCTCAGCATACTCCCCGCTTACATCCGGTGCTTTACCTTCGTAAATAGTATCGCTTACAACTACTAGCAGGACTTCACGCATGGTTATACCGCCTGTTTTAAAAATCAAGCTGTCTCCTATTTATTAAACCGTGGTTAGCATATTGCTTTTAATAAACCCGTTGGAAACATGTATCCTGAACTGGTTACGGGGGTTTTCTTGAGCAGGCTTCTCGTATACGAGAATAAGAGGCTGAGGCCTGCCAGGGATAAGGATCTAGAGGAGGCGGTATATATTATTGTATCATCAATACCGTTGGGAAGGGTTTCTACCTATAATTGTATTGGCAGAATCCTCGGTATCCACCCTAGGAAGGTTGCGTCTATCTTGAGAAAGAACCAGTACCCTATTATAATACCATGCCATAGGGTTGTATACAGCGACCTACGGCTAGGAGGCTATAGTAGGGGAGGCTCGAGAGTTAAAGAGACTCTTCTTAGGCTTGAAGGTGTCGAAGTGAGAAATGGTAGGGTCCTACCCGATTATTTAGTCGATGAGTGTAAACCTGTTTAAGAACGGGAATGATTAGATACGTTTAGAAACCTACGACTAAAAACCGTGCTATACTACCGTATCAAGAAAATTCTGAAACCGTATGGCTCTACACGGTCTGAGTTCGAGCTAGACATTAATAGCTCAGTGGGCTCAAACCCTAGGCACTCTCCTACGTGGAGGGTTCCCTCTCTTGTGTTAAACACCCCGGCTATCTCCCTCCTCAACCACCTCTTTACAACGATAACAGAGTCGTTGCACGCTTTGACCTCGGCGAAACCATATCTAAGTTCTTCGAAACTCTTACGTAATTTGATAACATTAAGGTAGGTCTCGTACATCTCGGTATCCCACAGTCTCTTATCCCATATCATTGGCCTCCTATTATCCGGGTCGGGTCCCCCTTCCAGACCCACCTCGTCACCATAGTATATCGCGGGGGATCCGGGGAGGATGAATAGTAACACGACTAGTAGTTTCAGAACCCTCTTGTCGCCGCCTACCAGGGTCTTTATCCTGGTTGTATCGTGGGAGCCTAGCATATTGTAGAGGGAGAATAGCTGATAGTACGGGTGGTTAGAGATCTGGAGATTAACCATCTCTACCATCTCCTTAATACTGTGCTTCTTGAATACTATGGTGGATATAATCCAGTACCTAAGCCAGTAGTTCATGTAGGAATCCATGTAGCCGGAATATAGGAATGGGTAGTCGCAGATCTCGCCCAGCAGTAGGAAGTCCGGGTTTAACTCCTTAGTCTTACTATAAAATCCTTCCAGCCACTCATCCATAACACCATGGGCTACGTCAAGCCTGAAACCCGATACCCCTTTCTCCATCCAGTACCTCGCTATTTGAATGAAGTATTCCAGGGTATCCTTATTCTCGTGATTGATCTTAGGCATAATCCAGTTCGAGAAGAAAGATTCGTAGAAAGGCTTTGCTATCTTCTTCCTCGTGACTAGATCCCTAAGCCTGTGTATGTCGCATTCTTCTAGAGCCTTGATTACTTCCTGGTCAATGTATTTCGAAGGGTTGTCCAGGAAATTAAACCATTCCCAGTACCTAGATTCTACTCCTTTACTCAACGCGTCGATAAAGAAAGGGTGGCAGGCCCCCGTATGGTGGATCGTAATGTCTAGTACCAGCCTCATACCTCTCTCACTAAACTTCTCGACAAGGGTTTCGAAATCTTCCAGACCACCAAGGTATCTGTCTATTCCGAAGTAGTCTCTAACATCATACCTATGGTATGTCCCGGCTGGGAATATGGGTGTAAGGTAGATTGCTTCAACGCCTAGTTCCGATAGATGATCTATTTTGTCTACAATGCCTTTAAGGTCTCCACCGTAATATCCGTGTTCCCTCGGGGCGAGCCTACTGATTTTATATGGGGGGTCGTTGCCAGGATCGCCGTTGTAGAAAGAGTCTACGAATATCTGGTAGTAAATAGTGCCTGTAAACCACTTTATCTCCCTGGAACCCGGTATCCTATTTTTGTCTACTATTATAGGCTGGACAATTTCTCCCACGCCGTTGAAACCATACGAGAATATTCTCCCCTCGTACTCGAATTCGAAATGGTACGATATGTATGAGCTTTCTCCGTCGTCTTCTAGAATAAATTCGAAGACTCTCTCGAAAGGCAGGTCTCTAATAATGCCGCTGTACCTTCTCCCATTTAGATAGAGCTCCACGCTATCGACGTTTTTCAGCGTCCTAACCCTGAAGACAATGAATCCGCCGATCCTAGAGAGGTAGGCTGGATCCCTCTCATCATGTATGAAATAATCTAAGGGGTTTACAGGGGGCTTTACAACGAGAAGGCTTGCTCTAATCCCGTTTCTCTCCGGATGCATCATATTCGGCATCTCGACAGTTTCCCCGTTATCCGGATCTAGCACTGGAGTAGGGTCGTAGTCTGATGTAAACCAGTACCCGTATACGCCTGGGTATAATGGGACTATAATCCTAGCCTCGTCCCCTAGTTTAGCCATTCTTTTAAAACCCGGGAACCAGGATGTGAAATTGGCTACAAGGTACATTCTCCTAGCTCCGCTCACCCACCTAGTCTTAAACTCCACAAGGTAGTTTTTCTGCCTTCCCCCTTCGATTATACTCCTACCTAGGATCCTATACATCTCAGTACCGGCCTCTCGCTTAAAATCGTATTGGGAAGAAATAAAAAATTAGGTTTGTCATGGTAGAAATAATCGTCTTATACGATGATACATTAGAATCCGGCGAGAATTGCGTTAGGGACTACGGCCTCTCTATACTGGTTGAGACCGGTGGGAAACGGTTGCTTTTCGATACGGGTAGTAGCCCGCACGTTTTAGAAGCGAATGCTAAGAGGATCGGTGTTAGCCTTTCAAGCATAGACCTGTTAGTAATAAGCAACCCTCAACCAGACCATACGGGGGGTGTCCAGGCAGTCGGCAACCGGAGTGTTCCAATATATGTCCCGCCTGTGAGACAAGGAGAGTTCCTAAATTGGCTTAGACTACTCGGCTTCCAGAGTATCAGGGTAGTAAGAGATGTAGAAGCTGTGAGTGAGTCGGTAATCCTACTCTCGTTCCCCGAATCAAGGATACCCGAAGTCTCTTTACTAGTAGAGGATGGAGAAGGCTATACTATGCTAGTAGGATGCGGGTATCCTGGTGTCCACTACATGGTTGGTAAAGCCGTGGGGAAGAAGTATAATATTGTAAAGCTCGTAGGAGGGCTACACTTAGCCGAGGCCGGCGAAGCATATGTTAGAGCAGTAGCCATGGAATTGAAGAGGTTGGGGGTTGAAGAAATACTCCCTCTGCACTGTAGCGGTAAAACACTTGCTAAATACGCTAGCCTACTCGGCGTAAGAATAAGATCATCGAGACTCTGTAGTAAAACTATTCTATGACAAATGTGTGAAACAATATTAGGTTGGGAAAAATATTCTACATGGTAGCGATGAGGTAGACAAACCCTTTATTAGAGGCATGTGCCGGTGATAGGAGTGGCCAGGGCCGAGCGCTTTAAGAAATCTGTCCTATGGCTGGGTTCTCGAGGATTCTCGATACGAGCTCGTAGTACTCTTTATTGAAATCCCCTTCGTAGCTAACGCTCGTAGTATTATTCCTGATTGCGAGCCTTATACGGGTACTGCCTGCTTCTAAAAGCTCCTCGTCGTGTGTTACAACAATTATGTGGACCTTATACCTCTCGTTGAGTATCTTCAGGAGTTCTTTCAGCCTACTAACCATCTCCCTGCTCAAACCCGTGGTTGGCTCGTCTAGTAGCAGCGTAGAATCTTTGAATTTAAAACTCATGCTCCTCAAAGCCAGGTTTATAGCCAGCCTTAACGCTAGTGATACGAACGAGCCCTGCCCTCCGCTAGGCAGCCTTATCTCGCCGACCCCTTTCTCTGTCTGGAAATAAAACTTTATGTCGTAGTCTCTCGTAAGCTCTACGTTCAGAGGCTGGTCTGGGGCTAATTTGAGAAGTATCTCCCTGAATCTCTCCCTGATAAAGCCAAACGACTCCTGGGCTAGCTGGCTACTTACATACTCGGTAATCTCGCCGAGCTTCTCTAGTAATTCCTTTGCTTTAATAAGCCTGCTCAACTCGGTTTTCAACGACTCTACCTGTGTGATTAGATCGGCTATCTTCTTAAGCTGTTCGTTAACCCTCTTAAGCTCCCCATCGATCTCTCCAATCCTCCTATTTAATCTATCGATTAACTCCTGAACCTTCTTCCTTTCCACTTCTATTTCAGCGAGCTTCCTCCTTCTCTCTTCCAACCTTTTATTCAGCTCATCTATCTCCTTCCTCATCTTCTCTACTTCGTCAACACGCTTCTTGGCTTCATCCATTCTCTGGCGTATATTTCTGAGCTCTATGTATAATTCCTCTTCCCTCCTCATTTTCTCGAGCTCCCTCTCGAGATCTCTCAGCCTGTTCTCAATACTCTTTTTCTGAGCGGCTACCGCCTCCCTCTGCTTCACGAGTTCTCCTAGCCTTAGATTATATTTTTCCATCTCCTTTTCCTTCTCTATTATCCTAGCCCTGATCTCCGCTAACAGCCTCATACCGTGGTCGTGGAGGATTGGCTGTAAGCATACAGGGCACTTCCCTTGTTTAACGATCTCTTCTTTCTCACCATACTCTTTCTCTAATTCCCTAATACTAGATTTCAGGCTTGATACTGTAGCTTGTATACTAGCTATATCCTGTGTTAATTGTATTTCCCTACCCGCTAGATCGTCAAGGCTTGCTTTGAGCTGTTTTATTTCTTCATCTATCCTTCTGCGTTTTATATCCCATTCCTTAAGTATTTCTGATATACGGGCTTCATCTAGAACTTCTACCTGCATGAGACTCTTGATTTTATTTTCGAGCTCTCTCCTCTTATCCTCTAGGTTCCTTAGTTCGTCGGTTAGAGATTCTATTTTCCCCATTTTTTTCTTTACCTCACCTTCTAGTCTACCGATATCGTCCTGGAGGCTCTTGATCGCGTCTTCTAATACTGTTAAACGGTCTCTCGCCTCGCCAAGCTCTCTAGTAGCTTTCTCTCTCTCCTCCTGGAGTTTTCTCGCGTCTTCCTCTAGCTTCTGTTTGTTAAATCCTTTCAAAGTATTTTCTAAACGCTCTAATTCTGCATTCCTCTTATCGATCTCTTTGGACACGTAATCTATCAGCTTACCTAGATTGGTTCTGAACGAGGTGTACCTGGATAATCCCAGGGCTAGCTCTACAACCTCCCTCCTCTTCTCAGGGTCTAGCTCGAGGATCGAGGTTAGATTAAACTGCGGCGAATATATTATGTTAGTGAAGAACTCGGGCCTATGCCTACCCCCTTTCTCTACGAGGCCGAGTACATCTCTCACTTTCAACATGTAGTCGCTGGATGATAGCCTTATCCTACCAGTGTTCTTGACGACTGCTCTATCGTTTTCTAGCTTTATCTCATAAGTGTATATCGTATTGCTAGTATTAGAATACTTGTCTCCGACCCTTTCGATAACCCTTTCCAGTAGAACCAGCCTATTACCTTGTTTAACCAGGACTCTGACCACTCCCCTGTTCTCGTTAGCTCTTAGCAGGTGCCTAGGCTGTGGTGTAGCGTATGCGCTTGTTAGGCCTATACTGCCTCCGACAGGCGTCTCGAAAGCGTAGGCTATAGACATTAAAATGCTTGTCTTACCCGTCCCTACTTCTCCCTGGATTACAGTTATACCTTCGTTAGGGAATACTATTACGCCCTTTCTGAAACTCCTAATGTTCTCGAGGTAAACACCTAGTATTTTCATACTTCTTCTCCATGCTCTACAAGGCTCTTCAAAGCCTCACCGCTTACCTCCAAACCCTCTCTATGTTCCCGGCTCTTGACTATAAGGTCTTTCTCGGAGTGTGCCGGGATATAGACTGGCAATGGTCTCCTGAGTTGTGAATCAGCTGAGTATACGTAGGCTTCTCTCTCGTTCAGGAAGGGTAGCGCTTCGCCCGGTATACCTACGTTCCTGAAGAACTCTATGTCGGCTGTGTAATTCGTTCTCATAGCTATCACAGTATTGAAATTAGCTAGGAGCTGCCTATCAATCATAGTAGCCATCTGGGTTATCGCAATTATACCTATATTGAACTTCCTACCCTCTCTAGCAACCCTCGCGAAGGAATTATACACCGACTTCACCTTCTCACTGCTAAGGTATAGGGGTGCTTCCTCAGATACTATAGCAACAGGAGGCATCCCAGAAGCTTCAAAAGGACCCCTAGCCATCCTATCCTCGAGGATCCTCCTGGCGAGAGATAGCGCTACTAAATCGCCCTCCCTCGTAGATACCCTTGACAAGTCGAGTATAACCATGTTACCCGTATTTACATCCCTAACAATCTCGTCGAGGCCCAACCCGGGTGCTTCCACTAGTATCCCGCTCTTAACCTTCTCAGCAACCGTATTTACTGCTTTACCACTAGGTAGGAAGTCGTAGAAGGTTTGCTCGGAGAACGATTTGCTATCCCTCTTTTCAACAACCTTTAGTAGCGAGTAGATTATTCCGGCTACTAAATCTGGTTGTTTGAATACGCTGATCGTCTTGAAAACGCTATTCGAATCATCTATTACGTAAACCAGTTTCTTCTCCTTCTCTGAGACAACGAACTCTCTACGCCTGGTTGTAATACCTAGGGCGTTAGATATTATCCTCCTGAGCTTCCTTAGCACCGTAACGTTCTGGAAGCCTCTCTCTAGGAAGTACTTGTGGAAGCCGTATTTCTCATTCTTAGTCGCTTTCGAAGCCTCTAACCTAATAGCGTTATCGAATATTAGCAGGTAGAGGGCTAGGAGGTCGCCCCTAGGCTTAACGTCTTCATTCCCTACAGAAATCAGCATGTTGCAGATCGAGGGTGCTAGGAGATTGTTGACGCAGGCTGTGTAAGTTATCTGTGTTAAGTTATCTAGGAGGTCTTCTAGGTCTAGTACTTCCTCGTCCTCAAGGTCGAGAGCCATACTTATATCCGGTACCCCGATATCTGATAGAGCTATCGGTGTGATCGCGCCGTAGGAGGTCTTGGAACTATGATAGTACAACGTTATATGTCGTATTACCGGGATATTCTTCGATACATCATTTACGACATTTATGAAGTCACCGTATTCTCCGTGCCTGTCTAGTATGAGCCATGAAACCGGGTTATTACTATAGGCGAATGAAGCAGTGATAAAGCCTTTGACACCAGTCGTCTTTCCTGCTCCGGTCTGGCCGGATACTAGTATGTGTTTAGGGATGGTCTTAGACAGGTTTACCCTGATCTTGAAGTCGATGAAGTAGAGCCTGCCCCGTAGCGAGGGGTGTGAGGCTATGCCAGACCTAAGTACGAAAACCGGGACACCATCCCCGGTCATAGAACTTATCTTCTCCATTATCTTATTGCTCTCGACATCGCCGGGCTCGACCTTGTAAACAGGCGTACCAGGCTTAGGCAGGGTGGAGGGTGTGTATAAGGCGTTAGCGGCCTCATTGAATTCTAAGAAGGCTTCGGCAATACCCGTTAGAGTAAAAGCGTCTTCGAAAACAGCAGACCTGTGGTAGGCTTCGATACCAGGTGTTAAAGCTTCTATCCAGCTGCTTAGGGAAGTCAATTGAAGCAGTGTCAGCCTATTATCCTGTTTCGCGTATATGAAATCGCCGATCCCCGGTATGGAATCCCTCTTGAATTGAATTAATACCCTATTGTCCCTCCAGCCGATCACCATTCCAACAGGGTTCAAGCAGACCACCTCAAGTACCCGAGCCTCCTCTCAGGCATATGCCTAAAGATCTCGACGAGAGGGTGGTTCAGCCCTCCCGTGTACTCCCTTATATAGTAAATCATCCTAGGCTCGAACCTGGTTCTAACATATTCTCTACTCAGCCTAACAAGTTTATCTACTTCTAGGAAACCGTACGGGGGATAGCCTTCGACTCTCGTAATCCTGGCGAATACGGATTCGATATCTGCTACAAGCCTATCCGAGACTTCTAGAGCATATTTCTCGTCTACCGAGAACCCCTCCCTGTGGTTGATCAGGGGCTTGGCCAAGTACTTCCCGAAGACGTAAACGTTGACGCCGTCTACTGATACAGGGGTTTTCAAAGCGTATACCCCGTACCTATCGAATACCGGTGTTGTAACAGTGTGGAGTAGTTTCACAGCTAGATTCTTGGATTTAAGATATATTTCTTTCAAGAACCCTGCTGAAGACTTCAGCGAGTCAGCATCTATTAGACCATAGCCCCCTCTCACCTTGCTAAGAAGTCTCCTGCTACGAGCAAGAGTCGTAAACTTCGTAGTCTTCGCCAAGCCGACAATCCTGTCTAATAGATTTAATAGAGCATCCGATTTCAAACCAGTCATTAGGCTCAAGAGGTCGAGGCCATCGAAGCCCAGTCTCCTACCCATTCCTCCGGCTCCAAACCATCTCACTAGGCTACCATCTAGAACACAGGTTGAGCTGCTGAGTTTCTCAACAACCCTGATACAGTATGCTAGTTCTATGAGGGATACAAGGTAGTCGAATATCCTCGAGAAATATTTTACCTTACTATCTAACCCCTCAAGCCCTACCCCGAACGCGCTATCCAAGCCCTGGCCTACTAGAGCAGATATATTATCGGATACTTCTAGCGCTCTCTCCGGGGTTAGGAGGATTGCTGCATCGTCGATTGGGTAGATTAAGAACCTGAACCCTTCTCTGCTTATAGACCCGTATACGACATAGGCTTCTGACTCCGCCCCACCTAGTTTCCGGCCTACGTACTCGAGCCTGTCGCCAGACCTAACTATCCCGCCGACTCTAAGAAACGATAGATTAAACGCGTCTGTAGAATACATCCGCCCCGTGTGACCCGAGTCTACGAAGACAATGTTACCGTCGAAGCCTCCTCTGAAACCCGTCGGCTTATAGAACCTCTCGAAGAACTCCTGGCGGATCCTAAATATCTCTACATCCCCTAGCGACCTATAGTCGCCCACCATCGCCTCTACGACAACCCTAAGCCTCTCGTCGATCCCCACTCGCACCGCCTCAACCCAGTAGTTTAAGCAAATCTTTTAAAACGTCCTGGAGGGAAACGCCCTCCGAGATCCTAGATATAAGCTCTTGTATTACCGAAGGGTCTACTGTAATACCGTATTTAGGGAGGAGTTTCTCGAGTAGTTTCCTCTCGCTTTCGAACAAGTCTATTTGCTGTGGTATGCTTAATAGGGTTAGAGGTGTTTCTTCGAGACTACTTCTTACCCTGAAATGTATATAGGCTCCCTCCCTCTCTGCTAGTGCACGTAGCCTTTCGACGAGACCTCTGTTCACCCCGCTATCTATCTTTGCTACAACCACTCTATAGGGGCCTTTAAGCCTGTTGATAGCCTCTACCAATATCCTCTGGGCAGTCGAGTAGTCGTGGTCCGGGGATAGCTCAATATAGCCTACATCGGGCGTATTCTTTAATTCCACCGACTCGTATACTGCTCTATCCTCCCCGATATCAACTACCAGAACCCTCCTCCTAAATCCTTTCACTCCCAGTATGTACGAGTCGAATAGATCGTTCCCATCGTACCCGACAGGCGCGCCAGGGTAGGCAGCTCTCGCAACACCCTTCTTCTCGAGTGGGATCGGGAAATGGACGTGGCCTAGGGCGAAATAAACTGCTCTCGGGAATAATTCTCTAAGCACTCCTAGACTAGTCGTAGCCTGTCCTTTCAGCCTTGGTAATACATCCTCTAGCTTATAGGAGTCTAGGTCTACGAACGTATGGGCCATAACGACCTCGGGGTTCCTACTATCCCCCAAGACCCTAACCATACGCTTGTTGATTAATTCGACCTCGCTAGCATTCTTCAAACCGGGTATCGCGATAAAATCGAATCCTTCAACTTCTAGTCTAACCGCCTTGATAAAATCGCTTACTTCTACCCGGGGGACTAGAGCGAGCCCAGTCTTCTCCAGCAGGTTTAAAACCCCCTCCCCCTCGGGGTGGAAATCGTGGTTGCCCGGCGAGACAATTACTTTAACACCGTGCTTCTTCAATTCGTTCAGGATATCGATGGATTCGAGCAGTATCTCGGAGGGTATTTCTTTAATGCCTCTAGAATCGTAGAAGTCGCCTGAGATTACGAGGAGGTTACAGGATTTACTGACAGCGGTATCGGCTATCTCTCTCAAAGCCTCTATGAAAACTTTCTTTACAGTTTTACTCTCTGAGAAAAGCCTAGAGCCTAAGTGTAAATCCGAAGTATGGAGAATCCTCAATTAAACACCCTCCATTTATATATCACAAATCCTTCTTAAAGGAGATTGCTGAGAGCCGGGGGCGGGATTCGAACCCGCGGTTAAACGGGTTTCTGAACCCCTTGGCGCAAGGCCCTGCAGCCCGCCGCCTTAGACCGCTCGGCCACCCCGGCTCTATATCATATACTGCATCAAGGGATATTTAATCTGATTCGTTAAATCCTACGGGTCTACGTTAGGTATTTAGTACATATATATTCGGATTATGTATCTACTGTAACAAGCAGTGTTTATAACTCGTTTTTCGTATATATTCAACCATTTAGGAAAGAGAAAGGTATTTAAGGGCTTATATAAAACATATATGTGAATAAAGTGTATGTAGGTGAGCATTATGTCAAGTGTTGAAAGGAGAAAAGTTCAGAAAACAGGTAGCTCTTCATACATAGTAACCCTACCTAAAGACTGGATTGATGCAATGGGTTTGAAGAGCGGTGACTACGTATATATCTACGAGCACGGTGGCAGGCTGGTTATAACCCCTGGTACATTCGAAGCAGTCCAGCTCCAAGGAAGTATTAAGGTTATTGCAGATACCAGGATTGAAGAAGTCTTCAGAGCGATAGTGGCTCTATACCTATCCGGCTACACTAATATAACAGTCTCATTCGAGCCCACGCTGAAAAACCTAGCTAAGAAACTCAGCGACCTTAAGAGTATGGTTAGGATAAAGCTCGCAGGGGTGGAGGTTGTAGATGAGACGTTTAACTCCGTATCTTTCAAAATACTCTTAGACCTGAAAGAGCTACCTCTCGAAAACGCTATCCGCAGGCTGCATCTGATAGTATCTAACATGGTTAAAGACAGTCTCGAAAGCTATAAGAACGCTGACAAATCCCTCGCAGAAGCTGTCATACAAAGAGATGACGAAGCCGATAGATTCCACTTCATGATCATTAGAGAGCTTTCGATGGCCCTGCTAGACGTTAAAGTTATGCACGACCTCGGCCTAACATCCCCGGTCGAAGCGATAAACTACAGGATCGTGGCAAGAAACCTCGAGAGGATAGCAGACCATTCTGTAAACATATCTAAGAACGTTATCAAATACGGTGTTAAATCAAACCTGACAAACGAGATTTACGACCTAGGTGTGTCGATAGCAGAACTACTCAATAACTCTATGCAGGCTTTGTATAAGCTTAGTAGGCAGGATGCCGAGGAAGTGATCAGTAAGACATACGATATACTCTCGAAGATTGACGAGCATGTCTCGAAAGTAATATCAGCTAACATACCGGAGACTGAGAGAGCATATCATATAATGATTTTAGATAGCCTGAGGAGGATCACAAGGTACTCGAACGGTATAGCCGAGACATCTATCAATATTAAAGCTATAAAAACGCCGAGTATCGAGATTAAATAAATCTGTTTTAGGATTGAAACCCCTGGAGGCTATTCTAAAGGATAAAGATTTTTATACTCTGAAAACATTTCTTAACTTAGACCCCGGTGCCCGTGCTACTCCCCCGTTGTACCGGGGGCGGGTGAACATGGGCCGGGTCACTCCCGGCTCAAACAATCCTCTTAACTCTCCCTCCTTCCCTTGAAGGGATATACCTCTGGTCGAACTCGGTATTGTCGGCAATACCTTCTTCTACTTTATCGGGAGGGTATAGCTTCTTCTCCTCTACGTAGGCTCTTATGAGTTCTATCGGTACATTATCAAACTTCCCGACGACATGCGTTATCCCCTGGATTCTAAGCCAGTTTAGAAAATCCTCTTCTAGACCTGCTTGTATTATTAGATCTACTAGCTCCCTCCTTTCCCTGGGGTCCTCGAGGGTCAAGGACTACCCCATTTTAGTATTATCCCAGTCCCACAAAAATAATTTTCGCAGAGGCTGCCTATAGCGGAGAAAGGTTTGAAGACTGAGCTACGCGTGTGTCTTAAACCTTAGTATTCCACCGATCCCGTTGAAAGTCTTCAGGAACCATTCTCCCTCGGGCATTTCATTGTTTACCACGATTACCTTAGCCCCGTAGTTCTTAGCTTTGTCTAGCCATTTCTCGACGTCCCCCCTCTCCTCGGACACGATCAAGGTTTTCACAGCCCCCTGTTCGAGAGCGTTCAACACCTCGTCTTCACCATATACTATCATACCGTCGTCTTTAGCCAGGTGGAGTTTGAATTCCTCTATTACCTGTAGTCCTTCAACGTATTCCTGCTCCTTTAGTATATCCTGGGCTTTCATAACCATCTCCCTCAACCCGGCCTCGCCCTGGTATGCTACATCTACCAGCTGGTTTAACACTATCTTCTTCAGCCTATAGTCTATGTAGTCCCCCTGGAGGAAATCGTACTTGCTGTAGGCAGGCCCCCCTATTAATATCGCTTTCAGCTTCCCTTGTTCCAACAGGGGGAGGAAGGTCTTATTAACATGCTCTCCAACCTTCTTGTAGAAGTCTTCAACCATCTGCTCTATAATCCTATCGTACCTCCTCTGGCTCTGGCCTCCTTTCTCGTGCTTGCCCGGTATATATTCTTCTAGTTCTTCGACAACGATCATCCTATTGCCTTTCAACATGCCTATTGTAGCAGCATCCCTCTCTACTATGACCAGCCCTATGATGTTATGCTCGTACACCATCTCCTCGAGGAACTCCGTATGGAAGTACTTATCCGTCCTGTAGAAGAATACTCTAACCTCCTCGGGCGGTATCAGCATTATAGATATGAAATCCCCTGTGTCAACGTTCTCGCCGGCGAATAAGACCAGCCCGTTGTCGGGTATCTTGCTAAACCTGCTAACCCTGTCTATAGCCGCTGCTAGAGCCCTTTGGACAGCGTTCTTCGTCCTCTTAAGCTTGATGTTATCAGAGATTGAGAGCTCCTGCCTCAGCAAGTTTACTACATCGCTGACAGGCCTCCCAGGCGGTATGTACAAGCTTAAGAGTACTGTAGCAGGAGCCTTCCACTTCTTCAACTCTTTAATAATCTCCCTCAGCCTCTGCTTATCAACCCTGAGCTCTTCAATCTTCTCCTCGCTATAGCTAAAAACCCATACCCTCCACCACTAACCATACCATAACTGTTGTAATTGGAAAATACTGTTTTAAAGAATATTGCTAGGAGGATTTTATTAAGGGAAAAGACTACGGGTTTTGCCCTAAAAGCTTAGGAGAGCCTGGAGGCGATGGAGGCGGACCACCAGCCGTATTTATTAGTTTTATACTATAGTACGAGTATAAAGGTATTAGGTTGTTCTGGATAGCTATAGCGTTAACGCATGGGGTTGTCGCTTTATCGATCTCTAGTATTATCGTATCCGGGTATTTTGTGTTAGGAAACTTGTAAAGATTTAACCCTATATAGAATCCACTAGCGTAGAATGTTGACTCAATGTAGTCGAAAGCATCTACTGCTTCAGCTAATAGGCTAGATACTCCATCGGCTAATATAGATTCTCGATTAGCGAATGCTAGGCCTAACAGGGATATTATCAGTTTTTTATATAGGCCGAGAGTTAAAGATGGGAACGGGACACTGGTCACAATATCTTTTCTGAGCGAATTGTCGACACCATTCCAGTAGGGTGGGATTTTGCTTAAGTATTCTGAGTAAATAGGCCACTCAACGGGGGAAGATATTAGCTTACCGTATTCGCTAAGCAAAGCATAAACGTTTGCATTTGGAGCATATTTGAGCGTCGAAGATATTATATTACCGTACTGGTCAAACTCTATTAAATCCCATAGTGTAGAATGCGCGTCTGATATCTCTTTATAAAACGGTATGAAAGCGATATCTGGGATAGCGATCCAGTGATTAGTATCGTATTCGGATATATGCCATTGAAGGCTGATAGCATCGTATAAATACATTATTACAGACGGGATGATGATCCCGACTCCTCTAACGCCCATCTGGAAGCGATGTCTATCGTATACTGTACTGGTGCCAGATATATCAAGGAATGCCATTTCATCTAGGATAATCGGGTAACCGAGGTAAGAATAGCCATTGAGCCTGTACCCAGCAGTACCATAAGCGAATGTAATCGTGAACTGGAGGTCTGGGAATTCTTCTGTACCATTGTATATTAGTAGGAATGGTTTGTATATTGTGAAGAAGGTTAGAGGCGGAGTACTATGGTTCCAGTAGAATCCAGCACCTTGCCTCATAAGGTTGAGGAATACTGAAGCATTGTAGATACCCGGCCTGTAGAGAGGAGAGCCGTACAGCCAGTTTAACACGTCTGAAGTAGTAGGGAAACACGATTTATCGAGTATAAAAGCCTGGGAGTATCTTAGGGCCAATGCGTACCATGCGTCCCTAGCTAGATCCCTGCCTTCGGGCAGGAACCTGTTAAAGAACCATGCTGGAGGGTTATCTCTTGAATCGTATAAAGCCTTGTAATATACTACTGTTGAGATACAGGGCGAACCCGGGGAATAAGCCAGTGCTTCCCCGCTGTATGAGCTAACCTGGATACTCTTAGTGTGAACCCTATCGTTTACTCTGACCAGGGATCTCGAGATAATAGATGTATTCATCTTTAGGGAAATACCTTTATCAAGCCATTCAAACGGGTTTGAAAGCGCTTTCTCAAGTGCTTTAAACGGGTGCAGCCCGGTAGCAATATAGTAGTCGAGTGCTGAGAAAGCATCGGTGTAAGCGTATATGTTTCCTTTAGAATCGTAGAGCCAGAGAGCTATACTCAAAGTAGGGAGTGCTACACCCCCTTTACTCTTATTGCCGAGGATGCCCCGGATAATATTCCACTGGAGCCTCGCCTGCTCCAGCCCCTCCCTCAGATCGATTTCTAGGAAGCCCTTGGAGGAAAGCTCGTCGAATGAATATGTTTTGACTAATCCTCCTAGAGATATGAATATGAAGCCCGAAGGCTCCTCCCCGTTAATACTCAACACTCCCCCGCTCTTGTCGTAGACGAGTGTAAGCACCCCGCTCTTGCTTGGGACTGCGAGAACCAACATGCTTTTAAAGCCCGGTATCACCACCGCACCCGATTGGAAAAAGCCTAATAGAACAGCTAGTAGGACGAAGACGGCGAGAGAAGTAGCTACCAGCGCCCTAGACTTCAAAACCGTTTACCCCGTCTATGTAATATGTTCTTCTAGTTAAAAATTTTCCTAACAGGCCTATAGCGCTTGATACTCTATGGTTATTGATTAACCGATACATCAATAATCCTTACACCATAAGATAGGGCAGTGAATGGTATGAGGCCTGGGGTAGCGCTGATTTCAATAGTAATAGTGTTCGCGACTATAGCGGTTTACAGCGTGGTAACCTCAAGCTACTACACTATCTTCTCATCCAACCCCCTGGCGATGGCTGCGTCATCTACCTTATTGCTCGCAGGCTACGCTGTGTCTTCGCTAAGACTCAAGATAATCCACTATAAATATACAGGGCGTAGGCTAGGGTTTACCGAGTATTTTAAAGCCAGGCTAGTTGGCAATACGCTTGCTTTCATAACCCCTTCAGCAGTAGGCGGCGAGCTAGGGAGGGCTGGCTACTTCACTATACACGGCTATTCTCTCGCGGAAATGCTCGCTGTATCATACTTCGACGTATTCTTCGACGTCCTGATTACGAATATTGTAGGGCTAGTCTTCTCGATCAGCTACCTGCCCTGGTCGCTGCCAGTGATCATCGTTGCTATATCAACTCTAGGCATATGGTTTTCAACCATAGTCGCTCTAGCCGTAGTAGGGAACTCGAGGGGGATCCGCTTCCCCAGGGCTTTCGAAAAAACACGTCTTGTATCTAGATGGCTGCATAAGCTAGCTGATTTCGTAAACGCTCTGGCGGAATCATTCAGGGACGTATTAGAGAAGATCTCACTACCCGACCTGCTAGCCATACTATTGCTAAGCGTATTATCCCAGGGACTGCTATCGTCATCGGTATTCCTTATCCAGGATGACTATACCCGGGAGGGATTAGAGAAATCTGTTGAAGCATACTTTTTCTCACAAGCACTAAGCTCTCTCCCGACACCCGGGGGAGCCGTAGTTTCAGAATATGGGCTAAGCCTGGGTCTTAGTCCAGGGTATGTCGTTGTCTACCGCCTCGTATATGCTCTCACGAATATCGTGCCTGGTCTTATAATCCTATTGAAACTATATAAGGGTAAGAGGATGTAGGAGTGGACGGCTTGGCAGAAATAGGTACTAGAGAACCTACACCCGCCTACTACCCTGTCCACGTAATACCCTGCGAAACCAGGAGCGAGTGCCCATTCTTCAAAATAGAGAAGATTGATGAAGACCAGTGTATTGCTATATGCACGGTGGCAGATCGTGTCATGACAAGGTCTAATGTCAGAAAATGTGTTTCAAGCATATGGAAGGAATGTCCTTTCTATAAGATAGGTGTAGAATCAAGCAGTAGCTGAGACAGGTGTCCGGGCAGCCTGGATATCCAAGCCGCTAACACTATATGCTATGAGTATTGCTTCTACGAGATCTTTTAAACCAGGGGGTTCCCTGATATAGATTTCTCTTAGACCGTCTACTTTCAGTACTACTCCACTGACTTCGCCGAATTCTATCTCGCGGATAGTAATATCTAAACCGTAATCCCTACCAACTAGTTGCAGTGCGTAATCCACTATGCTCTTGATCAAAAGCGAATTATCATCTCTCCCGTGTATGACCAGAACTTCCAAACAACACACCAACAAGTAATGGGTTTTACTCGATTTATAAACCATAGGAAAAAAATAAAAGAGTGATTACTCCTTATATAATAGGGGTTGGGAATGTCCGAGCTTGTAATAGACTTATCTGAAGTGCCACTGACGCCCATGGGGAAGAAAGAGATACAAAGGCTTGAGACAGCTCTCATCATAGGCACGCTCTACAGCCCTGAGATAATAGAATTGCTGAAAGACCCTGTAGAGAAAACGACTTGGATAGATAGTCTTGCTGTAGCAGCCGCATCATACGCTAGGTATAAAGCAGGCATGCCTGTATCAAAGATTGCCGAGGAAGTAGGTAGGAGCGAGCAGACTATTAGAGCACATATAAACGGTAAAACCAAAGCAGGGAAGCTCGTTATATCTACCTATGAGAAGATAAAGTCGGGAACCCTAAGGCTCACGATCCCGTTTATAAAAGAAGTTGAAGCAGGAGTAAAACCCGAGATACAGCAGCAGTTAGATTCTCTGAAGAAGGAGAACGAGGATTTGAAGAAGAAGCTTGGAGAACTAGAGAAAGCTATTGAACAGCTCAGGGCGGAAAACGAGAGTAGGATGCGAGAATTAATGGAGTGCCAGGAGAGAGCGAG
The DNA here is from genome assembly GCF_051933805.1 of Thermogladius sp. 4427co. Taxonomy (GTDB): domain Archaea; phylum Thermoproteota; class Thermoprotei_A; order Sulfolobales; family Desulfurococcaceae; genus Thermogladius. The sequence continues at coordinate 97,374 of NZ_CP196893.1, forward strand.
CAAGCTCTCTAAGATAGTTGAAGAAGTCAAAGCTAAGCTGAACGTGCTTGAAGAGATTAAACAGCTTTTAGCCTAAATTAGTTTAGATGTAATATCCTAGTTTACTCTTTTTAAATTAATGCCATTAACAGTCAAATCCTGGGGGTGTATGGACCAGGCAATTATAATAGTGATGAATCAGGATGGGAGAGTGGAAAATGTTATAGCACCACTAGATGTCGACAAGGATGTAATAGATATGATCGCTAGGCTTGGATACGGGAGCTTCAAAGCCCTAGCTGGTCTCGCATCAATCCTGGGTGTATCACCAGTCTACAAGATCGAAATCACACTAGCCTCATACGATCTCGTCGTAACCCTGAATAACGGTAGGATACTCGTAATGGCGAATCCAGCGAAAATCCCCGGCAAGAATACCGCGGTATCTACTGCTATCGCATAACGCTAGGAGATAAGCTTAAGGAGATTCCTGTAGAACATTTCGACCAGGTTGTTTTTATCCACGCCTCTCGTCTCCGATATGTAGCTAATAGTTTCGTGTATCATCCTAGGCGATAGTTTCAGCCCTTTATACTCGTAAGGGGCGTCGCTCTCGGTTAGAGCCTTATCTAAGTTTGCGCGCTGAATGATATCCCTGTGTTTACCCTGTATTTTGAAAGCTGGGTTGAGGCCTATATAATACCCGGCACCTTGTATCTCCTCCATCAGGTCTACCGGGCCCGTATACCAGTGGAAATACGCTTTCTCAATATCCCTCCTTAAAAGAATTTCGTAAACATCTCTCCACGCTTTAGGAGTATGGAGGTTGAGTAAGAGCTTGTATTCTCTCGAAATCTCTACTATCCTACTGAAGAATTCTAGCTGCTTATCAAATGTCTCTGGAACAAACTGTTTGTCGAGGCCTACCTCGCCCAGGCATTTGACTCTATCGATATTCTTTTCCACTAGATCCAATACTTTTCTGAAATCTTCTCTACCGATCTCCCAGGGATGGACCCCTATACAGGGCACTATACTATTATACTTCTCGGCTAGCTCGATAGTTTTAATGCTTGATTCATAGTCATCGCTAACGCATACGAGAATGAAGCCTTCGGCTGAGAGAGAGTCGATATCGCTAACACTCATCTCGTGGCAGTGTACGTGGGCGTCAACCAGCTTCATAGAGCTTGAAACCCCCTCCTCTAGTGCACTCAATCCTTATTTTATCCTCCAACAACCTAGTTAGGAGACCGGGGTCTATGGCCCTCTGCTCTAGTAGTCTAAGGACGCATTCTGCTTCCACACTATTCCTAATCGCCTGCTGTAATATATCGCGTATCTTCCCAGCTAGACCCTCCTCGGCATTAACCGTATTTATCAACTGCCTGGAACATGTATTGCCTCCTCCTAGCAGAATAAAAACAGGTTTCCAACCTATTAGAGACTTAAAGACCCTGACATAGTATTCGTCGAGCTCTAACTGGGGGATTGTTTCATCCAGGCTTCTCCTGAGCAAGTAGACTCCTTCAGTAATTTCTTCGAGAACCCCTGGCATAATAAAGCATTTTAGAAGACCCTTTGTCTCCCACGACGTATACAAATACATCCCCCACGGGGTTACAGAGAAGCTTTCCCCATCACAGATAATCCTTTCCCCAGGGCTATGCTTGAATACTACGATACCCTCCCTGCCAGCCCGGATTTCAATCATTGAATCCCTAAACGAATAATCTACGCCTGAACACAAACGGGTTTCTACGAAGCAGTTGCCTACGACATCCATTTTAAAAACCCTTCTAGCCTTCAAATAACTATAGATGATGAGTTTGCCGAATAAATGAATCCGATGAATTATCTCCCGAATGCTGAGGGGCTTCTCTGAAATGATCAGAGTGATCATCCTAGACTATGACCTGACAATCGTAGACAGCCTCCTCGACTTTTACGAAGCCTTTCAGGAAGCTTTGAAGAATAGTGGGGTCAACAGGTTTATCCCATTCAATGAATTTTACCGGTTTTTCGAAGAAGACAGGCTGAATGAATTACTAGACGAGAGCGTTGATAAGGATGTTTTCTGGAAGACGTTTCGGAGACTATACAATAGCAGGTACACAAGACCCTATAAGTATACATACGACTTCCTGAAGCTAGCTAAAAGCATAGGTATAAAGATAGTTGTCGCAACTGGGAGAGACACCCCTTCATATACCATATGGTGGGACCTAACAAGGTTCGGCCTTGACGAATACGTTAGCGAAGTCTACTCATCGCAGGACATATATAGTCTCGGCGGGTTGGAAAACTACGTCTTCGACAAATCCTGGCTGATAAAGATGATAGTAGATAGATACGGTGTTGAACCATGCGATACACTATACATTGGAGATTACTCGTCGGATTTCCTCAGTGCGAGAAACGCTGGCGTTAGATTTCTAGGAGTGGCTTACGAAGAAGGAAGGAGGCGTGTTTTAAGAGAAAAGGGTGCTCGGATAGTTGTCAGAGACCTTGGAGAGGCGATGCTTATCGTCTTCTCTAATCTTATACTGGAACTGCCCTGTAACGCCCATCCGGGCCAATAATAACCATACCGTTTTCAACTAGTGACGTAACCGCCCTCCTAATCTTGTCCTCGCTAGCGATACCGCTTAATACCAAGTGTACTTCTTTGAGATTCAAGGGCTTCTCTAGTAGAAGCTCGTATACTATGCTAGCGAGCTGTTCCTCGTTAGGGGCTGTCATCAAAACCACGTCATCATCTTCGTGAATAATTTTCAACCTGACTTTCCTACTAAGCCTGTCTAACTCCTCGGGGGTGAGCTCGATATTAGCCATTTGAAGCTCCCTTTTAGGATATATTTACTTATATTATATACCAGGCATCAGGATAAGCTTTTTGGTGGTTGATTGGGGGCCGCCCTTATTCTATACCTCGATAGGTTTACACGGTACGGCGTCTACAGTATTGTTAGTGTAGCCGACAGGTTTAGATGGCTGGATGTCTACATAGTAGAATCGCCGAGTGTATTCTACAGCCTTGTCGACATTGTTTACTCGAGATACAGAAAGTGCCTAGTAGGTTTTAGCCTGATGACTACTAGGGTAGCCGATGAGAATTACCTAGCATTACTGAGGGATCTCGTAGAGTATTCTAGAAGGAGGAATTGCATCAGTATTGCGGGAGGCCCTCATGCCTCTGGAGACCCTATTGGGACTTTATTCAGCCTCGGGTTCGATATCGCGGTTGTTGGCGAAGGAGAGCCTGCTATCGAAGACCTCTACCTCTACGCGAATAATATCATAGAGCTTAGCGAAGTAAGGAATATTGTCTATAGGGATGGATACGGCAGTTACAGGGTTGGCAAGAAGGCTCCTCCCATAGACCTAGACAAGTACCCGCCTTTCCCCTACTGGAGGCATCTCTACATGCCGATCGAAATTACGAGAGGGTGCTTCCACGGATGCTGGTTTTGCCAGGTGAGCTATATACACGGGTTTAGAATCAGGCATAGGAGTGTAGACAATATTATTAAATACGCAAAAATAATGGTTGAAGATAGCGGTGTTAGAGATATCCGTTTTATCACACCAGACGCCCTCTCCTACGGCCTACGCGATCCGAGGCGTAGAGCTAACGTAGAGGCTCTCGAAGAGCTTTTAAACAGCTTGCATAAAGCTCTACAGTATTATAATGCAAGGATATTCCTAGGCAGTTTCCCCAGCGAGGTTAGGCCAGAGCACGTAGACGAAGAGACGGCAGCGCTCCTCAAGAAGTATGTCTCTAATAAAGAGGTTATAGTAGGAGCCCAGTCCGGTAGTGAGAGAATACTTAAGAAGATACACAGGGGTCATACTGTCGAGGATGTAGTGAATGCTGTAGACATACTCTTGAAAACGGGTTTCAGACCCAGCGTAGACTTCATATTCGGATTCCCAGGCGAGACAGAAGAAGACATGTTAGAGAGCGTAAAGCTAGCCCAGAGACTAGTTGAGAAAGGCGCTAGGATCCACCTCCACTACTACCTACCTCTCCCAGGGACGCCTCTATTCCCCCAGAAGCCTACACCCATCCCTGACAGGGTGAGGAATGAGATAATGAGGCTGATAGGACGTGGAGCTGCCTACGGTGACTTCCTAGAGCAGGAAAAGCTCTCGAAGAGAATCGTAGACCTAGTAGAGCGGGGAGTCATAAGGCCGGGGACGAGGAGACAATATCATATAGTCCATAGCCTGATTTAATTCATCGGCATCGTAGAAGCGCCCGGTTTCATCACTGTGCAGAACCGCCATAGGCCTGCGTCATCGCCGTCGGATAATATTCTAGAGTAGAAGAGGGTTATTAGTCTTAGCGATTAGATTATTTAATGGGAAGCCTCATGACTCGTTTGGAAGAGGTTATAAGAAGGAATATTGAACCTTCTTCTAAAGGCGTAATCCTCAATATATTTGTCCAACCGAATTCTCAGTCCGAGGGGCTGATTATTGAAGGCAACGACTTAGTTTTCATGACTACCGAGAACGATGAGAAAGGTAGGAGTAATTCAGCCCTAATAAGGTTTCTCAGCAGGAATCTGAATATCCCTACTTCTAAAATAGATATCGTATACGGTGCCCGAGAGAAGTTTAAGAGAGTGCTACTCGTTGATGTCGACGAAGACAAAGCAGTTGAAATGCTAGCTAAGCTAATAATGTGGCCCGGTAGCTGACTATTAGAAACATCCCTTTACAAGTTATAGTATGCTGAAACACTATTCTAGTCTTGAATTAACGTGAACCCATACTATCATAGAAGCTGTCTACTAGCTGGATAATCTCCCGCAGGTTTTTAACGACGCTTCTAGCTCTTGAACAGGCTTCTCCACAGGGCTCTACCGCTATCGAATAACCTACTTTCTCGAATACGAGTATATCCCACACATCGTCGCCTACGTATACTACTTCCCTCATATCATAGCCTAGCCTTCCTGCCAGACTTTCGATGACCCTATCTTTCTCCATCAAAGGCACTCTCCCCACACCGCCTGGTACCAGTTCTTCGCCAACGTATTTCAGCTCGTTAAAATAGCATAATCTAATACCCAGCTCATCACACACCCTACCCACTAGGTCTCCAACCCCCGAGCTGACTACAGCTACATGGTATTTCTCTCGGAGGGCCTGGACTACTTCTCGAGCGTCCTCTCTGAGCCTAACCCTGCTTAAGGCTCTTAGGACATCGCTTCTCTTAATGCTTCCACCATTGCTGTGGATCATTAGAGCGATATCTATCTTCATCCAGTCCTCGTACGTTATCAAGCCGCGTCTATAGTATTCTGCGAAAATCCTATTATCCCTGCTACCGAAATACTCGTGTAGAATACCCCAGCTATTCTTCGAATCTGTTAGAACGCCGTCGCAGTCGAATACTATTAAACCCTTCTTCTCACGCATTCGCAATCAACTCTTTCAGTTTATCCAAGTCACCTTTCTCCACATATACAACCTTGTAAAGCCCTACTCTTATCTTCCCATCCTCAATCCTCAACCTAGCTGTCACATCACCTTCGACAACGATCTCATCCCCTTGTATATACACCTTCCTATCCGGGAACATTTTCTTCAAGTATTCGAATACACTGCTTAGAGTACCAATACGCTCCCTCCCCTCGGACAGCCCTTGGATTACCTCGCGAAGAGTTTCCCTCAGGCGGGGCAGGTCTTTGTATGCTTCCTCTGCCTGTCTCAATATCTCGAGTAATACGTCGACACCCCCACCTGCTTTAAAGGCACTTACCAGGAGCTCGAAATCCCTGCTCTCCAAATAGTCTGCGAGCTTCTCAGGATTCCCACCGAAGCTGCTAAACCCGTATTTGTCTTCAGCTGTCGAAAGCAGCCTCTTGATCTCGTCTACGACACTCGATTGAATCCTCCCTTCTTTCAGAGCCCTACCCAGCTGGACGTTTACTATATTCCTTACGAAATCAATGACAACCATACTCTTCCAACACCTTTTCAGCAACCATCTTGTTTATAAATGGTTGAAACCTTATAGATTAAACAGCGTGCAACATATGGTTGAAGGGGTATTTAGTGGATAAGCATAAAAATAGGAAACACTCTTGGACACCATACACTAGCGACATACAGAGATTCAGCGTATACCCCCAGATACAGAAGCCTAGGGAAGATACTATTCAAACAGGTTCTGTAGTAACCCTAGATATCAGCGGAGTAGACGATAAGGGGAATGGTATAGCGGTTTATAAAAACATTAAGGTTATAGTGAAAAACGCTAGCCTAGGCTCTAGGGTTCAGGCAAAGATTACTAGAGTAGGAGACGGTATAGCTATAGCTGAGGTAGTAAGAGTTCTGAAAGATTCCTACGTAGAATACTAGCCGGAGCCACGATGTCTATAGCGTCCTAGTTTATCCAAGCGAGTTGGGTAGAGGAAAAAGAATGTTATAGAAGCCTTTCTCCTTCGAAAAACATGGATGGGATAGGGTAAAAGCATACTATTTTTTATACCCGATCCTCCTGAGGAAATCATACCTTTCTTTTTTATCCTCGCTACCTTCCACACCCAGAGGCGAGTAACCGTCTACGACACCTATTATAGCCCTACCCTGGTCTGTTTCAGCTACTATTACTTGAACCGGGTTCCCTGTAGCAACGTATATCGATACGATCTCGTGTACATTCTTCAACTGGTTGAGAATATTGATTGGATACGCATTCCTTATGAATAGAACAAATATATGGCCGGCCCCTATAGATAGAGCTGCTTCTACAGCGGCTTTAACCAGTTCTTCATCGTTACCATCATACCTTACCAGTCTCTTACCGCTCGCCTCGTTAAAAGCAATACCAAACTTTATCCCGGGAACAGAAGTTACTAGAGCCTCGTAGATGTCTTCAACAGTCTTAATAAAATGGCTCCTACCTATTATTATATTCGCTCCCTCAGGTATCTTGACGGGTACCACTTTGAATCCTAGAGACATCTCCTAGCCCCATTCCTGTATATTACTGCCTTCGATTAAATCTTTAAGACCGTATTACCAACCTTTCTACACTGTGCTAGAACTTCCTACTAAATATATCACTGTAATTCACGCCCCTACCCCCCCCCGTTTCAGAGTTGCTACTAGAATCGCGAAGCCCAACACTCCTATCAGCGTGTTCACTATTACCTCTCCAAGCGTGATACCTATACCAGAGTATAGTAGCATAAACCATCCTGCTGCGAAACAGAGTACTCCCACAACCGTCTCTAAACCCTTCATCTTAAAAGGCATACTCTCAAACAAGTCTTTTTTCAACCATGGTAGGACGGCTAGGGATACTCCAACAAGCCATACTAGGATACTATAACCGAAATTGAATAGCTTCAATAAAGCGATTAACGGTAGGAGCCCTGTTATAGAAGCGTAGCCGAGTAGTAAACCTATTAATCCGAATAGGAAGACCACGTTGTTTGCTACGATAGGTATACCTCTGAAACCTGTGACACGAGCTAGGCTAGCCGAGGCTAGTTTATCGGTTGATAAAGCGTACAGTATTCTTACCGCCGCAAGCCAGGTAGTATAAGCTGTGTTCAAGAACCATAGGAATGCTGTAACACCGGCTATAGCAGAAACTATCTTATCCCTTGATATCAGAGATAGGAATACAAAGAGCGTAGGCGGAATTAGGGGCCGGCCCCCCAGGTACCTTGTGAGTACCTCCTGGTAGTTATAGTATAGGTAGCTGTAGGATGCTACGAGGTCTACGCCTAGCTTTGATTCGACAATGTAGGGGACTAGCAGGTATAAGAGTACCACGGTCAAGTAGCCGAGCGTATACCCTCTAGAATACGATTTAACAGGGTCTCTAACCTCTCCCGCTACGAAGCTAGCTGATTCAATACCCATATAAGCCCATAGTGTAGCAACCATCATTGAGAGAGAGCCGGCCAGAAGCGTTGTCCGCTGGAGAGGGTTTATGCCTCCTCCTCCGGACAAAGCCAGTCTCTCAATACTGATAGGATCTGTGCCTAGAGCTAGAGCTAGGTTAGAGTAAAGTTGTGAAGTATCTGCTAGGTAGAACAGTACTGTGAAGACAATGGTGGCTATCAGAGGCGGTATAACCATGGATGCTAGAACCCACTTCAGGCTCCTGGTGCTTACAGTAGATAGGAAGAACAGGAGTACTATTACCAATACCCCTAGATATAATTCTACAATAGGCTGGTTCAGCACTATCCCAGTGTTTACAAGGGCTTCGTCATTGTTTACAAGCCCAGCGTAGAGTATGTTAGCGCCTAGAGCCCTAATACCGTAATAGACTAGGAAGCCCATGCTCAGTAGGCCGCCGCTGGCTACTATATAATACCACATAGCTAGGTAGCCTACTACAGGAGATATAACCCTCGAGATCAAAACGTATGGTGAAGCAGGTTTCTGGATATTCAGCGAGATATACATGAAGGCTAGTACTATAGGTACGTATAGTAAACTGGATAAGAGGTATGCTAGCGTATTAGACCCGCCGTAGAACCCGGGCGAACCCAGCATTTGAATCGTGAAGATTATAAAACCGGATGCTATAGGATTGGCTACTACCCACAGGAATATCTCGAACCAGCCTAGTTCCCGTTCAAGAGTGTAAATCTTCCATGTTTTAAACAAGGAAATCCCAATAAGATAGTAAATTTCCCTTATTTAAAAAGCTATGTATCAGGTAGTGTATTATTCAGGAATTCCTCGTATCCTTTCAAATCTAGTAGGCCGTGACCGCTTAGATTGAATAGTATAACAGGCTTCTCTTCCGAACCCTTATATTTTAAAGCAATATCTATAACAGCTTTTACAGCGTGAGCGCTCTCAGGCGCCGGTACAATCCCCTGGGTTCTCGCGAAGAGTACTCCGGCTTCGAACACCTCTCTCTGCCCGTACGCTACTGGTTCCACAATATTATGCTTAACGAGCACGCTTAGGGATGGTGCTAGCCCATGGTACCGTAGGCCTCCTGCATGTATCGGCGGGGGAACGAAGTCTTTGCCCAGGGTATACATTTTCAGGAGTGGTGTAAGCCCGGCTGTATCGCCGTAATCGTACCTATACTCTCCTTTCGTCATAGATGGTACTGCTCTAGGCTCTACCGCGATAAACCTTGTCTCAGTTTTCCCCGAGAGCCTGTATCTTATAAACGGGTATGAGATGCCAGCGTAGTTGCTACCGCCTCCTACAGCCCCGATGACATACTTGACTTCTTCGATACCAACACCTAGTTCCTCTAATTGCCTTATGGCTTCGAGCCCTATGATCGTCTGGTGTAGCAGGACATGGTTTAATACGCTACCCAGGCTATACTTCGCCTCCCCATTACTATTTAATACGTCTTCTATAGCTTCCGAGATAGCTATACCTAGGGAACCGGGGTGCGATGGGTTCTCGCTCAGGATCTTACGCCCAACATTTGTAATATTAGACGGGCTCGGATATACTTCCGCACCATACGTCTCCATTAGTACCCTCCTATAGGGCTTCTGGTCGTAGCTTGCTCTAACCATGAATACTCTGATCTTAACGCCTGTCAAAGCGCCTGCTAGAGCTAGAGCGCTACCCCACTGGCCTGCCCCTGTCTCAGTACTCAGCCTCTTGACCCCTTCGAGTTTGTTAAAGAATGCCTGGGCTATTGCCGTATTGAATTTATGGGATCCCGCTGGGAGGACTCCTTCATATTTAAAGTATATCCTCGCGCTCGTCCCTAGGTATCTCTCGAGGTTCCTAGCCCTTATAAGGGGTGTAGGCCTCCCAACCTGCTGGTATAGCTCGATCAATTCATCGGGTATTTTTATAAACCTCTCCTCGCTGAATTCCTGCTCTACGAGTTGTTTCGGGAATATTATTTCGAGCATTTCTTTCCTAACAATAGTACCGTCTGGCAGGATGTAAGGGGGTATTTTCTCGGGTAGGTCTGGGACTATGTTATACCAGGAGGAGGGTATATATTCAATTTTTTGACTAGCCCTTAACTCCATTCCAACATGGTATCACCACGGTCTTTTTAAAAAGGAATAATTTAAAAATATTTCCTATAAAGAGACTTATCCGGTAATTAAAGTGTAAGGGTGGATTCTACGAGTAAATACGGTTTTTTGACTGAGAAACAATACAAGGTTTTGAAACTACGGATGAAAGGGCTGACACAAGCGGAGGTAGCTTACGCTCTAGGGATGTCTAGGGCGGCTGTAGCCCTCGCTGAGAAGAGGGCATGGGAAAAGATAAGAAAGGCTGAGGAGACGCTAAAGGTTTTCAGAGAGATCGCAGCCGCTAAAATAGTGTTGATTGATGAAGGTGTTAAGCTGGTTGATATACCAGGTATAATCCTGAACGAGGCAGACAAGTTGGGGATTAAGATCAGGGCTAATTTCGACTATATCTTCGGGATGATCAGGTTTAAAGCGAATGCCGGATACCCTAGGTTGAAGAAGAAGATTAGAGTCTACTTAATGCGAGATGGGACTATAGATATTGAAGGAGTAGAATAGTGGACTTAACCAGGTATGCTCTAAGTAGGTTTTTAAACCCTTTATACAATTAATCACTATCCCTGTTTGAACGGGGTCTAATAATGCCTCTAGCAGCGCCCCCGAAGGATTTTGAAGTAGAAGTCCTTAATGTTTCAACAGGCAAACCATTTGTTATCATTAACGAAGAAGACGCATCCTTACTAGGCTTAACTCCTTTCTCGAAGATCATTGTCAGCTCTGACAATAGGTCGGTTTATGCTACGGTCTCAGTGTCTAAAACAATGGTAGGTAGAGGGAAGGCGTTAGCATCCTTAGAGCTCGCCGAGAAACTCTATCTTAAAACAGGTTCTCGCATAGTTATTAAACCGGCTGGACTACCCCCATCCTATCCCTATCTACTCAAGAGGATAAGAGGAGAGAGGCTTAGCTACAATGAGATGTACTCTCTGATCAGAGACGTGGTTAACGGAGCCTACGATGAAGCCGAGATAGCTGCGTTCCTATTGAGCCAGCAATACTATGTCCTAGATGAGGACGAGTTGGTAAGCCTTATAAAAGCTATGGTTGAAACCGGTGTGAAAATATCCTTCGACGAGCATGTTTTCGACGAGCATAGTATTGGAGGGGTTCCCGGGAATAGCAAGGTTGCTTTAATAGCTGTCCCAATAGTAGCTTCGTTCGGCCTCTTGATACCGAAGACTAGTAGCAGGGCTATTACAAGCCCTGCTGGGACAGCTGATACCATGGAAGTTCTCGCGAGAGTAGATTTTACAGCAGATGAGATAAAAGAGATCGCGAAGAAAACCAGAGGGGCCCTTGTATGGGGTGGGAAACTAAATCTGGCACCAGCTGACGATATCTTCGTTAACGTCGAGAGAAAGCTGTCGATAGACCCGTGGCATCAGATGGTTGCGAGTATTCTCAGTAAGAAGCTTGCTATGAGCGTTGAATCACTTGTAATAGACATCCCTGTGGGTAAGAAGGCTAAAATAGAGGACTCCAACCAGGCCGACCAGCTAGCGGGGTTATTCATAAGGCAGGCTGCTAAACTCGGTATGAGGATCAGGGTGGCTATAACATTTGGCGGCCAGCCAATAGGGATGAGCGTTGGGCCGGCTCTAGAAGCTAGAGAAGCTCTTGAGACCCTGATAAACAAGAAAGGGTCTAGGAGCCTCGTGGATAAAGCCGTCCTAATAGCGGGTCTCGTAATGGAATTAAGCGGGAAAATCCCATTCGGCCAGGGGGAGGCGTACGCTAGAGAAATATTCACGAGCGGGAAAGCCTATGAGAAATTCAGAGAGATCGTTGAAGCCCAGGGAGGGAACCCGAATATAAAACCGGACGAGGTCCCGCTTGGCAGGTATAGTTACACGTTTAAATCCCCGCTCGAAGGCGCAGTAACATATATCGATAACGCGGCTGTTACAATGGTTGCTAGAGCTGCGGGAGCCCCGTTTGATAAAGGTGCAGGAGTGTTATTCCACGCTAAAGTCGGTTACAGGGTTAACAAAGGAGACCCTCTCTTCACGATATACAGTAATAGCGAGAACAGGTTGGAGGAAGCGATCAACCTTGCCTCAAGGTATTCTATGGTGACTGTCGAAGGAATGCTCCTGAAAATACTCCCCTAATACTTATTTTATCCCAGGGCAATAAACCGTCCCGAGGGCTAGGCATGTTCGACGTAGCCGTTATAGGTGCTGGAGTAGGAGGGTTATATTCCTCGCTAGTGCTAGCTGAGAGAGGATTCAGGGTAGCGCTGATAGAGAGCAAGTCTAGGAGTAGGATCGGCGATAAGACCTGCGGGGATGCTATCGGCTTACACCACCTCGAGCACATAGGTCTCAGCCTACCGGATGATATCGTAGACCATAGATATAGAGGTGTTAAGATTAAGAGCCCTAGCGAGAAACACGAGATTATCGTGCCAGGAGAGGGTATCAGCGTTAACAGGGTAAAGTTAGGCCAGTGGCTCTTGAAAAACGCGTTAGACCACGGGGTTGAATTACTAGACGAACACTTCCTCGTAGGCGTTGAAGTAAGAGATGGGAGAGTAGACAGCGTGAGGGTTAAGAAGATAGGGGGAGGGGTAGTAGAGGTTAGAGCGAGGTTCTATATCGACGCTAGCGGTGCTAAGCCGGCTCTACGCTCGAAGCTACCGCCTGAATGGCCTATATCCGAACGCCCTCTAACAACAGATTTCAACATAGCCTACCGTGAAGTAGTAGATTTGGAAGACAGTATCGACAGCGAGGATATCCCGTATGCTGTAATATATTTAAACCAGGTGGTTGCACCCGGCGGCTACTGGTGGATGTTCCCGAAAAATAGTAGTGGGACAGTTGTCAACGTTGGCCTAGGAGTAATAAACAACGGCGTATACAATCCTAGGCATAACTATGAGAAATACCTTAGGGGGAGGTTCAAAGGCAGGCTAGTCCACGCTGGGGGAGGTATTGTCCCGACTAGGAGGCCCATGCCTACACTGGTCTGGAGTAATGTTGGAACCGTGGGTGACGCAGCATACACTGTTAACCCCGTCCACGGGGGAGGCATAGGCTCTACACTTGAAGCAGCGAATATTATGAGCACCCACCTCTCACGGGTTTTAGAAGAAGGGGAGCCGACGACAGAGAATATGTGGGAGGTTAATCTCAAATACCTCGAGGCATACGGGGTTAAGCAAGCGGGTTTAGACGTGTTGAGAATGTACCTGCAGAAACTGTCTAATGAAGACTTCGAGTGGATTATAAGGAATAGACTAGTAGATGGGAGCGCTGTATACGAGATAGGCGTTAAAGGCAGTCTTGCGGATAGGGTTGTGAGCGCGGTGAGCACTATGATTAAACTATTAGGCAGGCCATCGCTATTGAACGAGCTGAGGATTGTTAGAAACTATATGAATAAGGTTATGAGCCTATACCGCGACGAATACCCGAGGGGGCCAGCTGGGATCGAAGAGTGGATGGCAAAGGTTGAAGCTCTATTCAGCGAATACTCTAGGGTTATAGATTTCGATAGGGGAGAAAAAGTTAAATGGTGAAAACCTGCGGTGTAGACCTGAGGGGGAGCCCTTCTAGACCATCTGGTATAGCAGTATTAAGCGATAAAGTCGATTTCATAGGTCTTGCTTATAGCGATAGCGAGATAATTGATACGATTACACGTTTTAAACCCGTACTAGCCGTGATAGACTCGCCGTTATCGCATAGCAAATCCTTCCGTAACGTTGATAGAGCGATGATAAGACTAGGGTTCAGGGTCCTACCTCCTGGTTGGAGGGGTATGAGAATGCTAGTAGAGAGGTCCCTTAGGCTAGCAAGTATACTAAGCAATTACGGTATCAGGGTTCTCGAAACCCATCCTAAGAGCGCGTTGAAATCGAGTAGGTGTTCCTCAATAGATGAATTAGCTAGGAGAATGGGTTACACGGTACCAGGTGGTCTATCAGAAGATGAGAAAGACGCCCTGGTATCAGCCTTGGTCGGAGTCGCTTACTTAAGGGGTTTGGTTGTTGAAATAACCGATACCGATGGCTCTATATTCCTCCTACCCCCTATTTGCTAGGGAGCAGGTGTTTTATCCTTCTACTCTACTACAGTAAGGATACGACTTTCCCTAGTACATAATCTAATACCGCGGTATCGTCTAATAGAGATAGAAATCTGACCCTCCATGGGATTTCTATTTTAAACCCGCTAGCATACATATGTCCTCCTCCACCTAGTTCTAGCGCGATACGTCTAACGTCGATACCACGGCTCCTAAGGCTCACCTTCCCATCCTTAGATACTATAACAGCTACTTGCGCACTATACCTAGACATAAGGAATGCCGCTAGGAAACTGTTCTCGATCTCGTCTCTATCGTAAGAGGCTACGAGCCTCACACCCCCTTTCTCTCTGATAGCTACAGGTGATATCGTCGAGTAAGCTTTCAATTCTTCATCGAAAACCCGTTCAACCCTATTCGTGAAACTCTCCGTCCAAATTCTCCCTTTGAAAATTTCTTTCATAACCTTCAACCTCCATGAATCGCTATCCCGCCTCTTTATCAGCCTTAGATACCAGCCTCCTCTCCAGTGATCGAACAGCCAGAGATCTCCAGCGCAAACTCCTTGGACGAGCTCGGGGAATAGAGGGTTTTCCGTGTTCCGCCTACTAGCATACTTGTATACAACTCCTGTAGCACATGTAGAAGTATCTAGGAATAGCCTAACTCCCAGCCCTCTGATATCACGCATCCATTTATCCTCCCATAAGTGGTGGTCGAACCATTCGATAACAACACCGTGTTTTACCAACCGGCTAATAGACTCCAACAAGCCCCCGTAGGTTTCGGGGTTTATGCCTAGGTCAATGATTACTATTTTCCCTACGTTTCTCAGCTTACCGGATTCGCTCGATATAAGCTGGCTAAGCCTATACGGCTCCGTGAAATAAACTAACGTAGGCCATTCGCTATCGTAATATGCGTAGAGCCCACCTCCAGCAACCCCGTCGATATCCGTATGCGTAATTATAGCATAACCAGGCAATTCAAGCACCATGATACGATTCTATATAAGTAGGGAGGTATCCGGGTTTGATATACTAAGGCTTCTTAAAAACTATTCTCTCATAGAAAGCGAGGAGATCCTTCTTGAACCGCTCCGGTTGATCCAAGTATAATGCGTGTCCTGCGCCATCGTACACTATTAGTTCGGAACCTGTTTCATCCGCGAACTCCTTTAACTCCTCGAAGTCCGCAATATCATCCCTGCTACCGTATAACACTAGTGTCTTCAGCTTTAGATTCTTGAACGCTTTAACGACTTCTCTCACGCCTACGGGGGCTATGAGAACTAGTCCTGTAGCAGGGTTTGTCATAGAATATTTCAGAGCCATATACCCTCCTAGGCTAGCCCCTACTATAACAGGAGGTAGGTTTCCAAAGTATGCTTTGAAAGCGCTTCTAGCGAAATCAATATTCTCTTCAACACTCCTGGTATGTTTAATACACTTAGAGATCCTACCGTAAGGCATATCTATTGCTATATAAGGTATCATCTTCTCTTCTAGCATAGGGAATAGGCCTATATCACCCCATACATCACTTGTGAAACTATAGCCGTGGAGAAGCATCACAGGTATACCGGGCTGTTGCTCGTATAGAACCCTACACCTGTTGTCCCCATACCCGAAAATATCTTCACGCATGCCCCATCAATAGTTTATTTATCCACCGATAGATTTAACCGTTTTCGACCTATGCAATCCTGAAGATTTATATTCTCGCCGATTCATAATTTAGACAGGGCTTTGCTAAAAATAAGGGTATTAGACCACCCCTATATACAGGTAGTATTAACTACGTTAAGAGACAAGAATATTAAACAAGTCGAGTTCAGGAAAGCCCTTGTAAGGCTGGGGAGGGCTATTGGGTTTGAGATCACAAGGGATCTCGAGCTCGAGACCGTAGAGGTAGAGACTCCCCTCGGGGTCAAAGCTAGAGGCGTTAGATTCAAGGATTTCGATAAGATCGTTATAGTAACTGTTCTCAGAGCCGGTATGCCTATGACAGAAGGCTTGATAAAAATATTCTACAACGCTAGGCAGGGGGTTGTATCAGCACGTAGGATTGAGGAAAAGGGTATGTACCCGGATAAGACATTCGATATTGAGTTAACGTACGTGAGGCTTCCTAGAATCGATAGAGAGGATACAGTGATTATCGTAGACCCAATGCTCGCAACAGGGTCTACGATTAGAGAGGTATTGAAAATAATACTGGAGAAAGGAAGGCCCAAGAGGGTGTTTGTTGTCAGCGCGATTTCTACAATGCTAGCTATTGAGAGATTGAGAGAGATTATCGAGGCCTATAATGTAGATGGGGTAGTATACACAGCAGCGATCGATCCCGAGATCAACGAGAAAGGCTATATTGTCCCAGGCCTAGGTGATGCGGGAGACAGAGCTTTCGGAGACTAATAGTATACCTTGTCTAAAGCTGGGTGTAGCATATTGAGAGAGATAGGCTTGATCTTCGATTACGATGGAGTACTAGCCCCTATAGGATCCCATGAACCCGATAAAACACTCTTATCTATAGTCAAAAAATTATCCCGTAAGTATTTCATCGGGGTAGCATCGACAAGGTCGACTAGGTTCCTAATAGAGAAAGTGCCTTTCGCAGACGCGTTTATAGGTGTTCATGGCTTAGAGACCGTAGTTGGCGACTACGTTGTACACCCGGTTAAAATCCTGAGCGGAGACTATTCCCATGTTCTCAAAGAGTTTACAGCATTGCTTAAAGAAAGATGCTTAGTAGTCGAGGAAAAAACCACCCTGCTCGGAAAGATCGTTGGGATAGGTATAGGTTGGAGGAGATGCGGGCCAAAACCGTGGGAAGTCGAAGTAATCGAGTCGGAGGCTGTTTCTAGAGGGCTTTTCGTTCAAAGATACCAGCGGCCCTTCCTAGAAATATATTTAGCAGAGACTAGTAAAGCGTATGGTGTGAGGATTTTGAAGAGTATTGCAGGACTTAGGGAAATCGCCTACTTCGGGGATAGCGAGAACGATCTAGATGCTATGAGGATTGTCGAAAACCCTGTTTTTGTCAGGAACGAGTTTAACACGTATCTAACCCCTGGTTACCCGGAGGTGGAGCAGAGCAGGTTAATAGACTATTTAAAAAACCTCCTCTAACCGATGGTTACCTCTTCGATCCTCGCTCCTTCTCTACTAACCGCATCCGATACTACGCGTTGTATGTTTTCAACTACCACTCTAATTTTTTCGCTACTATACGATTCCGCATAGAATCGTATCTTAGGCTCTGTACCGCTCATTCTCACAAGGATCCATGACCCGTCTTTGTAATCGTATCTCACACCGTCAATACTTGTCTCCGAGGCCGGCTCACCCAGTGTATTCCTAAGGTTCTCAACAACAACCCGGTATATAGAGGCGATTTTCTCACGCGGGTGGATTTTAAAGCTCCGCCTATCCCACGGGTACTCTCTTATACCCCTTTCCTCCAATATCTTCGGAAAACTCTTACCCTCTTCGACGACAACCCGGGATATCACCGCTGCCTGCAGGACCCCGTCTACCCAAGGGCCCCATGCAGGGTATATTAGCTTCCAAGGCTCGGCTGCTAGAGCAATACCTGGTTCAGCTTTTACCTTCTCATGCGTCTTGCCTAAGACATACCTCTCTACTCTCAGGCCATGTCTATCAGCGATCTCGTCGATCACCCTACCAGTATCAATGCTTACGACAACCTTCCCCCTTAACCCTCTACATAGTTCGTCGATGAAGAAAGCTATCAACCTATCCTGTTTAATGAAGCCTGTTTCAGTATCGAGTACAGCAAGCCTGTCGGCGTCCCCGTCGTGGGCTAGTATAACCGCGGGTTTAACAGCAGAGTATAGACCCATATAGGAGTCTAATACGTCCTTCCTAGGCTCAGGGACTCTCACCGGGAAGAAGCCGTCGGGGTTAGCGTTTACTGTTAGAGGTTTAACCCCTATCTTCCTTAGTACTATAGGAGTTACGTGACCGGCTGCACCGTTCGCTAAATCTACTACGACAAACGGCTCCCATACCCTCTTCCTAGGTTTTGTAAACTCCGCGAGATCCTCTATGTATTCGTCTACGATAGATTCTTCAGTATAAAGCTTCCCCACCCTATCCCATCCAACGTATTCGGGGACCGATTCCACCGTCTGCTCTATTTCCTTCTCTAACTCCCTTGTAAACTCGAAGCCCTCAGGGTCGTAGAATTTGAAACCATTATACTCGGGCGGGTTATGGCTAGCTGTTACACTAACCCCGATAGATTTCTTCTTTCTAGCAGCATAACCTGCGATAGGCGTTGGAGCCAAACCTACCAAATAGGTGTCAAGCCCCATCGACATAAACCCTACTGCTATAGCGAGGGATAGTAACTGGCTAGTGGTACGGGAGTCATAGACTATGTATGCCCTCCTAGATAAGCCGAGCCTAGAGACAGCGAAGCCGATTTTAAGCGCTAGCTCGGTATTCAGCTCCGTAGGATACTTCATACGTATACCTGCTGTACCGAATAGTTTCAAGTTAGTACACCGTCTAAAACATAGACTATTCCAACTCTTAATTCTAACACTGTGTTTAGCAGGGTAATACCCTATTAACTCTTACACCCTCCCCTCCCAATGCTGGTAAGGGGGAGAGGGGGTAAACCTTTATAAGCCCCCGGGGGAGAGTAATAAATGGTGATTACGATGGCTGCGAGAATCGAAGTCCTAAGCAAGAAGGTTGTTGGAAAACACGTCTACGGCGAACTATACGGCTGCGACCCAGACCTCCTCAGCGACCCTGATTACCTAGCTAACGTCGTTAGAGAAGCAGCTAGGCTGGGAAGGTTTACTATACTAGACCTTAAAACCTGGAAGATCGATCCGGGTGTTACGGTTTTCGCTGTTGTTTTAGAAAGCCATATTTCAATACATACCTGGCCCGAGTTCTCTTTTGCAACCGTCGATGTTTACACGTGCGGTGACAAAGCCGACCCCGAATCTGCTTTCATGTATATTGTGAAAGCGTTAAAAGCGAAAAAGTATACTATCAAAGTCGCTTCGAGAGACTACGAGGAATAGTATGGGGGATGTAGGGGTAGTAGGAGGGGGGCCGGCCGGCTTAGTAGTAGCCTCGCTTATCAAAGATAGGGATGTTATGGTATTCGAGGAACACAAGCAAGTAGGGGTTCCAAGGCACTGTACTAGTATTGTAGGCTCTTACACAGCTAGTTTTTTCTCTGAGATTCTCACCCCTAGAATCATTAGAAGAGGGTATAATACTTTAGTAATTCACTCTAGGCTAGGCAGATATAGGATCGAGTGGAAGAAGGATTTCGCATTCTACATCGAGAGGCCTCTACTAGAAGAAAAGCTTGTTGAAAAAGTTGAAAAACTAGGCCATACACTTGTTACAGGAGTTAGAGTAAAGCCATACAGTATATCCAGTATAAAAGTAGGAGACAGAGTGGTTGAGTTCAATACTATTATAGCATCAGACGGTTCGAATAGCTCATTCTTCAGGTTTTTTAATAAGGTGAAAAGAGAATACTATTTCGGAATCCAGTCTATTATTTTGTCTAAAGATCTCGGCGATAGCATACACGTATTATACACCGGCTACCCTATAAAATTCGCTTGGGTGACTCCTTTAGACGATGGTTTGGGTATCATCGGTTATCTAACTGAGAAGCATATCATAGACCCACGGCGCATATTCGAGAAGGTTTATAGAATGCTTGGTTTACAGGATGCGAGGATCAGGGAGTTCTTCGGAGGCATAGTAGTGAAGCCCGGGTATCTATCTAAACCGGTCTTACACAAAAAGGTGTTTTTCATAGGCGACGCGCTAGGACTGGTTAAACCATTCACTCTCGGAGGACTTTACTATATAGCTAGGCTAGCCCCAAAGCTTGCCCAGGCTCTGGATAGCAGTGTAGATTTATACGTAAGAGAAGTCGAGAAACTGTCAAAATTGAACAAGCTAGAGAACATACTAGATATGAGTTTCAAAAGTGCTAGAAGTCTCTACCCTCCTATCCTCAGCCAGGTTTTTGAAAGCGGTTTGTTTAACGAGACCGACTACGACAACCATTTCAATCTTTTCCTAAAATCCATTCCGACAATCCTACTCGCCCCTATTAACCTCTCTAAATCTCTTACAGATATAATCGGCAAGCTTCATACCAGACTCTAGAACAGTTGGCGATACCTCGAGAGATATACCTATTCTTTTAATCGATACACCTATTAGGTACGCTTCTTTTATATAGTGGTTCCTCCTAAGAATCTGTATTACCAGTTCGAATGGTACACCGTGGGTAGTGGGGAATCTGAGATCCTCGATTACCCTGATGTCGTCGATAAAAACAGTCTCTCCCTCGCCCAGCCTACTAGAATATACGGCGTCGACTATTACCAACGCATCCGGCTGGTAGCCCATTATATCGCTAATACAGTTCTCTAGACCATACTCGCAGGAAATACTTGGGACCCCACACTCCCTTAGTTTCTCGCACACTAGCAAGCCGATCCTATCGTCTCCCCTGAGGGGAGATCCTACGCAAGCAATAAGAAACCTCTCTCTGAGAACGCGTTCTAAAAAATCCTTAGACCTAGATCATTCACCTAGGGGCGTTACTAGCTTTATTCAGTAGTTCCTCCCAGTTCTTGTCTACTATTTCCTGGAGTTCTTTAACCAAATGCTTGTTCTCAGGCTTTAAGAGGTGCCTGAACCTGCCCTGTAGCTCCAGGTATTTCTCTATAGGCTGCTTCAGCTTAGGGTTCCTAGCAATAGCAAGGCTCCTATCAGTTAGGAGGTAGCCTGTTTCAGGAGTCCACTCCCACAGCGGGAAGTAGCAGGTGTCTACAGCCCTCCTCGTTACCTCGAGGGTTAATGCTGTATCGTGCCTCCACCCTCTGTCACAGCTACTTAACGCGTGTATGAAAGCAGGGCCGTTGACTTCAATACCCTTCCTAACCTTCTTCATTAAATCCATCCAGTGGGCTGGAGTAGCTGTAGCTACGTAGGGTATCCTATGAGCTACCATGATCTCTGCTATAGGCTTCTTATTCTCCATTTTACCCGGCAACACAGACCCTACGGGGGAGGTCGTAGTCCACGCGTATTTAGGTGTACCACCACTTCTCTGTATCCCGGTGTTCATGTATGCTTCGTTGTCATATAGTATGTACAGGAAGTCGTGACCCCTCTCAGCTGCTCCGCTAAGAGCTTGAAAGCCTATGTCGAACGTCCCACCGTCTCCTGCGAACACGACTACGTCGACGTGATCGTAGGGTAGCCTCCCTGTTTTCTTCAACGCTTTGAGAGCGGCTTCTATACCGCTAGCTGTAGACGCAGCGTTCTCGAAGGCGTTGTGTATCCATGGTACAGCCCAGCTAGTATACGGGAATATAGTTGTCGACACCTCGAGGCATCCTGTAGCAGTAACTACTATCGTAGGACCTCTGAACGCGAAGCTAGCTAGTTTTACAACGATCGGTGCAGCACAACCAGCGCAAAGCCTGTGACCGGGTAATAACGCAGGCCTCTTTGTCTCCGCGAGCTGCCTGAGATTGAATATTAATGGCATTTCAACTTTCTGCCCAGGCTCGAAGATCCATATTTTGTAAGCCGGCTCACCTTTTTTCACAGGGAACTCGGGCAGGGTTTTCACAACCATCCCAATCACCTCACTCTCTCACGCCTAGGTATCTCAGCCTAGGTTCTTTCAATCCTTTCTCTAGCTCTGAGGCGAGTTCTTTAATCATATCCTCTACTAGTGCAGGGACTAGGTCCCTGCCTCCTAAACCATAGATGTAGTTTACTAACATAGGTCGCTTCTCGTAATCGTATAACGCGGTATTTATCTCGAGGAATAACGGGCCGTAGCTACCCGGGCTAATCCCTTTATCCATAACCGCGACAAGCCTAGCGTTCTTAAGCTTCTCGGCGATATCGTTGAATGGGAAGGGCCTGAACATTCTTAGTTTAACCATCCCGACACTATACCCTTCTTTCCTCATCTTTTTCACAATACTCCTAACAGTACCCGCGCCACTACCCATTGCGACAATAATTATATCAGCGTCTTCGACACCAAATGTCTCCATTACTCCGTCACCGTATCTTCTCCCAGTTAGTTTAAACCATTCTTCGTTAACCTCTCTCACAACCTCCGGTACTGTTTTCATTGCTTCAACCTGCTGGACTTTATGTTCGAAATAATAGTCGTATAGGTCTAGGTTGCCGAAGCTCAACGGTCTAGCAGGGTTTAACATCAAGGGTACTTCCTCATCGAAGTAGGCTACTTTAACCTTACTAACCTTCCTATAACCTCCTAGGAATTCGTGGACAGCCTCGTCTGGAAGCATGTATATGTTTTCAAGGGTGTGACTTAGGAAGAACCCGTCAAGGTTGACAGCTACAGGCAGTAGCACTCTCTCGTCCTCGGCGATCCTGAAAGCCTGTATAGTGGTATCGTAGGCTTCTTGGACGTTCTCTACGAACAGCTGTATCCACCCGCTGTCCCTCATTAGGTATGCGTCACTATGGTCGTTGTGTATATTGATCGGCGCTGACAAAGCCCTGTTTACAACAGCCATCACGATAGGCAGCCTAAGGGCTGAAGCAATATAGAGTATTTCAACCATGAATGCTAGCCCTTGAGATGAAGTAGCTGTAAAAGCCCTAGCCCCCGCAGCAGCCGCACCTACACAAGCACTCATAGCCGAGTGCTCTGATTCCACCGGGATAAACTCCGTCTTCACCTCCCCATCGGCTACGAACTCCGAGAATTTCTCAACTATGATCGTCTGGGGCGTTATAGGGTATGCTGCGACAACGTCTACAAGGCTTTGTTTAACAGCGTATGCTACAGCCTCATCCCCGTTTACAGTCATCAGTACCTGTTTCTCTCTCGGTATCTTGGGTTTGAGAAGGGCCTCGGACAATCTCATCCCCCTTCATACTCGGGTACCATTGATATAGCTTTCACAGGGCATTCGTTAGCGCATATACCGCATCCTTTACAGTAATCGTAGTTTACGACCACCCTCTCACCATCCCATACGATAGCCATATCAGGGCAGAAAAGCCAGCACAGCATGCAGTTCGTACACTTCTTGTAATCGATAACCGGTTTCAGAGCCCTCCAGTCACCTGTCTTATAGTCTGTAGAAAGTCTGTAAGCAACGCCGGCTTTAGGAAGGCTCTTCCAGCCTAGTTGCGACAATTCACGCCACCTTAGTAGCTGAATCATAGGATTTCTTAATAAGCTCTATGTTCCTATCTGCTACGACCCCTCTAAATCTCTCTCTCACAGCCTTCTCCAAGCTACCCCACGATACTATTTGCGATGCTTTCATCAAACCCCCTAGCATAGCTGTATTCGTGATATTTGCCTTCAGGATTTCTAAAGCAAGCCTTGTAGCAGGTGTTATATAAATCGATATGTTGCCACGTATTTCCCCAAGCCTTTTGAACAAGGCTTCCTTACTCCCTTCGTAGTTTAAGACTAGTATGCCATTCTCCTTTATTCCACTTAATATATTCGGGGAGATCAAGCTGTCATCCAATACTATGACAATATCAGGGTTGTAGACCATGCTGTGGATCTCTATAGGTTCATCACTTATCCTTGTGAAAGCAAGCATTGGAGCCCCTGATCTCTCAGGGCCGAAAGCAGGGAAGCTCTGGGCGTATTTACCATCTAACGCAGCAGCCATTGCTAGGAGGTTGCTGGAAGTCCAGGCTCCCTGGCCTCCTCTACCATACCAGGTTACTTCAATAAGCATGGTTCAACTCCTCTCCAACAGGATATGAAGGCCTAGGTTAATATATCTTAGCCATACTTTATTTGTACTTGTATTGAGTCTCTACCGTATGATTTTGGCAAGA
Source organism: Thermogladius sp. 4427co (assembly GCF_051933805.1). Classification (GTDB taxonomy): domain Archaea; phylum Thermoproteota; class Thermoprotei_A; order Sulfolobales; family Desulfurococcaceae; genus Thermogladius. Next base: position 121,282 of record NZ_CP196893.1, read on the forward strand.
TATGTATAGTAAGGATGCTTGTAACACAAAAATTAAACTCTAAACAAGCTAATGTCTTAAAAGTTAGGCTAGCATTCTAATTGTATGGAGAGTGAATCATTTTGCTTAAGACTGTGGTCTCAAACATCTCCTCGTTTAAAGGGGCGAAGTTTTCAGTCAATGTTATTGAAGATAGGTGTAAAGAATGCGGGTTATGCATTTATATCTGCCCTGTTAAAATCCTCGCTAAAGGAGAAAACATTAACGCATATGGCTACAGACCTCCCATGGTAACAAATATCGAGAAATGTATTGGATGCAAGCTATGCGAGTACATCTGCCCCGAGTTCGCGATCTATGTTGAGAAGGTGACTTAGCTTGAAGAGAGAGTTCCTATCAGGGAATAGGGCTATTGCTGAAGCCGCTATTATAGCTGGCCTAAGATTCTTCGCCGGCTACCCTATAACTCCTGCATCCGACCTCATGGAATACCTTGCTCTGAAACTACCCGAGAAAGGGGGTATAGTGATGCAGTTCGAGGATGAGATCGCTAGCATCAATGCCGCAATAGGAGCTTCTTGGGCCGGTGCGAAATCGATGACTGCTACAAGCGGGCCCGGGTTCTCCCTGATGGCTGAAGGCGTGGGCCTAGCTATCGCTACTGAGACGCCGCTAGTAATCGTCGATATTATGAGGGCGGGGCCTAGCACCGGGATACCTACTAAAGCAACACAGTCGGATGTCTACCAGGCCCGTTGGCTAGCCCACGGCGACTATACCCTGCCTGTCCTAGCCCCCTGGAGCGTCCAGGACTGCTTCGACTTAACGATTAAATCATTCAATATATCCGAGAAACTGAGGACTCCTGTGATACTACTATCGGATGCTATCATAGCCCACACCTGGGAGACTCTAGTGATTAGAGAGCCTGGCGAGATAGAGATAATTAACAGGAAGAAGCCGGTGGTTGCCCCAGAGGAATACAAACCCTACCAGCCAGGAGAGGACCTCGTCCCTCCAATGGCGTTATTCGGCGAAGGCTATAAAGTCATTGTTGAAAGCCTTGTACACGATGAGATGGGGTATTACAGGCAGGATTCGAAAACCTACAGGGAGATGGTTGCCAGGCTTAACGAGAAGATAAAGAGGAATATCAGCTATATTTACGAACACGAGACCCTGCAGACGGAAGACGCTGACGTGATAGTCGTATCCTATGGTTCGACAGCGAGAATGGTGTACCCGGTTGTTAAAAGACTTAGAGAGAAAGGTATTAAAATCGGGTTCCTCAGGCTGAAGACTCTATGGCCTCTCGATGAGAATAAGATACTAGATGTTATAGACAGGGCCGAGAAAATTATTGTAGTAGAAAACAATACGGGCAGGGTGTATTTTGATATTGCTAGGATAGCTGGGAGACAGCGTACCTACCTATCCCCCGTACTGACTGTTGAACCCGCTGGTTTCAACGAGGTAATGGAGGCGGTTAGAAGATGGCTGTAGGGAAGGAGGTTATACATCCCCTTGATAGTTACCTGAGGACGGATAGGCTACCACACATATGGTGTCCTGGCTGCGGTATAGGTATAGCTCTCGGGGCTCTTCTAAGAGCCATCGATAAAAGGATAAGGGAAGGAGTGCTAGATAGGAATAGGATAGTCTTCGTAACCGGTATCGGGTGCTCTGCCCGTGTCTCTTTCTACGTGGATTTTGACGCCGCCCATACACTCCACGGGAGGGCAATACCTTTCGCTACAGGGGTCAAGCTAGCTAATCCAAACCTTGAGGTAATCGTGGTCGGAGGAGACGGGGATTTAGCAGGTATAGGCGGAAACCACCTACTACATGCGGCTAAGAGGAACATGGATCTATTCGTAGTAATGATCACTAATTTCGTCTACGCTATGACCGGGGGCCAGCTAGCTCCTACCACACCGTTGAAAGTCTATACTACTACAACACCCTACGGGAATCCGGAACCGCCTCTCAACGTGATCAAGCTTATATCAAGCCTTAACGCGAACTACGTAGCTAGAGCTAGTGTTACAACACCTCATTACATCGAGTTGTTTGCTTATAAAGCACTAGGCATGAGAGGATTCAGGTTCCTGGAGGTTATAAGCACATGCCCTGAGGTATACGGTAGGCATATTGGTTTAAGAGACCCTGTGAACATGTTCGATGAATTGAGGAAGAGGGTTAAGTATAAGCCTAATCCTGTAATAGACGAATCCGATATAGACTGGGAGAAGGGTATTATAATCGGCGAATACATTGTGAGAAACAACCCCTCCTACCTAGAGCTTATAAGAGGTGCGACTAGGAGATGAGACGGGAGATCCTAATAGTAGGTAGAGGAGGACAAGGCATACTGCTCCTAGGCCGTATAATAGGCTATACAGCATCCAAGTATCTAAATTATTATACTTCTGGAAGCGAGCACTATACTTCCGAGACTAGAGGCGGGGAGAGCAGGGTTGAGCTAGCGATCGCTGAGAGAGAAGATGAAATATACGAGTTCACTTCTGTTACAGACCCATATATAATTATGGTCTTATACCCGTATAGGATCGAAGAATATTTGAAGACTGCGAAGAAGAATACTTTCGTCTTCGTAGATCGATCCTTCTACGCCAAGGAGATCACAGGCGATTTCAAACTATACCACTACGATTATACGAAAATAGCTGAAGAAAAAACTGGGTCGAGCAGGGTAGCTAATATACTCATGCTAGGACATGTTATCAAAGCTACTAGTATACTACCCTACGATGCTGTTAGAAAAACGTTAACCGAGCTCTTGGATAAAAGATATCATGAGATAAATTTGAAAGCCCTAGAGATAGGATACAATCTCCCAGCATAATAACGTGAACGAGTAATACAAGAGGATGGCTCTTAGTCTGATATTGCCTACTTATTCTCGGGCTTCCAATACTTCTATGAAATTATGATTAGAAACCGGTAGCTAAGATGAATTCTAGCTAGATGCTACTTCCGGGTTTTATTTCATCATCGGGAATGGTATGACTTCTTTTATAGATGATACACCTGCTAATATCATGCTTAACCTATCTATTCCTATACCTAATCCTCCTGTAGGAGGCATACCGTACTCGAGTGCTTCGACAAAGTCCCAATCGTATGGGTGGGCTTCTTCGTCGCCAAGCCTCCTTCTTTCTTCTTCAGCCTTGAAATACTCTGCTTGTAGCACTGGATCGTTTAGCTCTGTGTAAGCATTAGCGATCTCCATTCCAGCTATGAATAGTTCAAACCTCTCGGCAAGGTCGGGGTTATATCTATGCGGCTTAGCAAGGGGGGAGGATGAGCGAGGGTAGTCGGTTATGAATACTGGTTGTATAAGGTATTGCCTGCCCACGATCTTATCAAATAATTTCACGATAGCCCTACCCCTATCATATCCACCAGCTAGTTGTATACTATGTTTCGCTAGCAACTCCTTTAATTCCGTATCGCTAAGCCTCTCTACATCGATCCCTGCGAACTCTCTGAACGCGTCGTACATAGTAATCCTCTTGAAGGGGGGTGATAGATCTATCTTCTGCCTCTCGCCGCCTACAGGTACTTCAACAACCCTAGTGCCGAGTATTTTAGTAGCGAGGTGCGCTATGAGCTCTTCTGTTAACTCCATGATATCGTTATAATCTGCGTAAGCCTGGTAGGCCTCCATCATCGTAAACTCCGGGTTGTGCTGAGCGTCTATATCTTCGTTCCTGAACACTTTACCAATCTCAAAAACTTTATTGAAACCGCCTATGATAAACCTCTTAAGGTATAGTTCTAGACTTATCCTCAGATACCATTCAGTGTCGAGAGCCCATACATGGGTTTTGAAAGGCCTGGCTTCCGCACCGCCATATATAGGCTGTAGAACCGGGGTCTCGACTTCGATAAAGCCTTTACTCCACATGAACTTCCTGGTTTCTTCAACCGTCCTGAATTTGATCTCAAGTATACGCCTCACATCAGGGGTCATCATCATATCCAGGTATCTCTTCCTATACCTTACCTCGTAATCCAGGAGCCTATGCCCGTATTTGACAGGTGGTGCTCTAAGGCTTTTAGCCAGGAGCTGGAATCCGTTGACATCGATTGTAAGCTCTCCTCTCTTAGTTCTAAACAATACTCCTTTAACATTCACGAAATCTCCGAGGTCAACGTATTTGTTAAAGAATTCGAATATGTCTTTTGCCTTGCTTCTGTCTATCGAAGCCTGTATTCTTAAACCGTCGTCGATAATGTCTATGAATATAAGACCGCCGTGCCTCCTGATAGCCGCGAGCCTGCCGGCAACAGCTACCTCTGATCCCTCGGTAGGGTTTTCTAGAATAGATTTAATACTCATAGGCTTAAACAACGGCTTGTGCGGGTACGGGTTTATATTCTTGGATATGAGCTCCCTCCTAATAGCCTTCCTGTGCTCTACCTCACTGCTCAAAGCCCACACCTTTAGAATCGAGCTTCTCTAATAGGGTCAAAGTATTAAAAATCCGACTAGAATAAAATTAGTCTGGTAAAGGGCCGGTAGCTCAGCTGGAAGAGCGCCGCCCTCGCACGGCGGAGGTCCCGGGTTCAAATCCCGGCCGGTCCACTTATATATTTATACTATCGATAACATAACATGCTTACAGAGTGGTATTATTGAAGGAGGCTGATCTAAGCGAGATTTACAAGCTGCTAGCGAATCTGAAGATCGACTATAACAGGCTGGATATGCTCAAGGATATTAGTACAGAAGCAGGCCTATATATAAGGAGTAAACTCCTCAGAACTATCGAACTAAGCTTCAACGACGTAGTGAATATAACTAGTTTATCAATGGGCAGGAATATTATTGTGACAGCAACTCTCGAGGACTACAAATTCGCTGTATATATTGAGAAAGACACCCTGGTATCTTCCCTAATGTATAATCTGAAAGATCCTTCTAAAAGGGAGAGCGGTTTAAAACCCTTGGCTTATCTAGCAGCACTAGCTAGGGACAGGCCTGTTAAAGCATTTGTCTACGAGGTCTTGCAGCATATCGAAGAAGAGAAAACAAGCCCGTTGCCACCTCCAGCTAGAGGCGTTGAGGAGGCGAGAGAGTTGCCGAGAGAGTCTCTTACGCATATCCAGGCAGAGAAAATTAATAAATTTAGCAGAGCCCTCGAGAGGATTGTAAGCGATTATGCTAATGTATCTAAGTGTAGAGTAGAATCATTCACAGTATCGATTTCTAAAGGAGTCTTGTATGTCCGGGTCGTAGTTAGGAAAAAAGGTTTGCTGGGTAAATGCGATGATGCTAGGCTGAAAGCGTTTATTGAGAGAGATATAGACTTATTGATCGCAGAATACGAGATAAACATGCCTGTTAAAATAATTGTTTCACAAGTTTAAATTATCCCTTACCCCTGGATACTTCGATAGTCTTCTCGACGTCGACGCCTGCTACCGGGGCGGCAGCAGGTTTTTCAATACCTATCTCTTCTAGCTCGCCGAGAGCTCTCTTATAGACTGCTTCCGGGTCACGGTAATAGCTGAAGATGATACCGGCAACATCCCAAGCGTCTAAGATGCCTTTCATTCTCATCCAGTTAAGGATCGTGGCTTTCCTCTCTATCTCGCCTAGGATATCTTCGAAATCCAAGCCTCTCTTCTCAGCAATATCCCTCAGGTGGATGCTCTTTGAGAAGTCTGTGACGAAAGTATCGGTCTTAGGATCCCATTTGGATACAGTAATATATTTATCGGCGTCTTCAACCTCCTGGACTATTGTAACCCTCCTCCTAATAGAGACCTCGCCTTTAGCTACCCGGGTGTAGACTCTCTGGATATGTAGGAATATGTTCATCAGCTTCATGTATGTTGGAGGGATATTCATAGGAGGGCTTGTAAGCCTTTTGATCGCGTAGTCAAGCGTCTCGGCGTGGATAGTAGATAAGCCTCCATGGCCTGTAGCCATACTCTGGAATAGTACAAATGCTTCCTCACCCCTCACCTCCCCAACTATAATATAATCCGGCCTATACCTGAGGCTTAGTTTCACTAGGTCGTACAACCTCACGCTCGTCCCAGCAGACTGTCCGACGGCAAACGTCTCCCTGCTTGTGAGCTGTGTCCAGTTTACATGGGGTAGGTTTAACTCTGGGGTATCCTCTATTGTAACTATCTTCTTACCCGGCTTTATGAACAACGATATAGCGTTTAATAGAGAAGTCTTGCCTGCCCCTGTTCCTCCTGCTATCATAGCTGTTTTACCGTGCTCTATAAGAGTCCAGATGTACGCTGCTGTAACAGAATCTATTACCTTCCCTTCGATTAATTCGACAATGCTGAATGGTTTCTCCCTAAACTTCCTTATCGTGAAAGTAGGTCCTTTAACGCTCACCTCCCTCGCAAAAGTGGCTGCAAGCCTGTGTTTCTCGGGTAGCATAGCGTCGACTATAGGGTATGCTACGCTTATGTGTTTTCCAGCCATATGGGCTAGTTTCATTACAAATTCGTTCAAATAGTCCTCGCTAGAGAAGATGATATTAGTTGGTATACTCTCGTACTTCTTATGCCAGACGAATACAGGTGTGTTAACCCCGTTGCACGAGATGTCTTCTATATTAGGATCCTTCATCAACGGGTCGATAGGGCCGTAGCCTAGAAGGTTTCTCTCGAGGTAGTAGACTAGTTTTATCCTCCTAGCGCCTACCAAGCCGAGTTTTTCCTTATACTTCTCGACTATACGCTGAATCTCGTTGTAGACGTATTCGCGCAGGTCTTTAACAATGCCCGGTGTTTGGGGAGGCCTGATTTCATCTATTACTATTTGTATTAGTTTGTCCAATACCTGCTTATCCTCTTCGGTCAGACCGAATTCTTCAACATAGTATACGATACCCTCCCCGCTCTCTGCTATAGTTACCTTGACGAAAGGCTTGTATACGTAGTAGGAGTCGAGGATTCTCGAACCGGGTTCACGAGCGACTAGTTTAACAGGCTCCTCAGTTCTCACCACAGCTTTAATTAGCTCAGCTATCTCGCTCTGCTTCCCAGCTAGCTTGAAGCCGGGTAGCTTAAATCTCAGCTTAGGCAATAAAACCCACTCACTAACAAATATTTACTTTCCAGAGTAATTTAATAAATATATGGCTAAAACCCGTGGTCAATAATGGGCTTCTACGACAAGGTCTATAAGTGGTTTGAACCCCTCGGTCTCAGAATACTCGATCTATACCCATTTCTAAACGATTCGATTAGGAAATCCAACCTTTTCATACACCCTCCTGTATACGCGTCGATCATAGCTTTCGCAGTAGTGTCCTCGATAGGCTTATCGACTGGTTTGTTAATAGTCTCGATTATAATGAGGAATGTCCTACTCGCTGTGATATCAATCATTATCCCAGCTATATCGCTGCTAATCTTGATAGCTTACCCGAGCATCAGGGCTTCAAATATATCCTCGGCGATCAATACAGAGTTCCCGTATACAATGAGCTATCTAAGCGTCTTGGTGCAAAGCGGGATAAGCCCCTATGTTGCTTTCGAACGGGTTGCTAAAAGCGGTAGAATACTCCCGCATAGCGCCGCTCTCTCCGAGAGGTTCTCGCTCCTAGTCAGGGTGCTCGGGAAGGATCCTTTAACAGCCTTCGGAATGCTAGGGGAGAGATCTCCGAGCCCTATAGTGAGAGATGTTTTATCCGGCTACGTTACTACGGTTAGAGCTGGGGGTGATGTAGTAGACTACCTGAATAAGACTGCTAGAACGCTTTTCAACGACATGCTTGTAAGGATTAAGATAACGGCTGATAGACTAGGGGGACTGCTAGAGTCTTATCTAGCCGTAGTACTATTGACTATGCTTACGATGACGGTAATGTACTTTGTAACACAGAGCTTTGCGGGAGTAGTACCCTTCGGGTTATCCGGCGGAAGCATGTTCCTGTTACTATACATCCTAATGCCGCTACTATCTTTCGCAGTGATATACTTCGCCGACCTCCTCCAGTTCAAAGAGCCCTGGATGGATTGGAGGCCCTATATTATAGCAGCCGGCGTCACCCTACCTGTCACAGCCCTACTCTTATTCTTCGGATGGGTGCTCTATACGAGTATCCCGCCATACCACTCGTTGAAATACAACCCTGTACTAAGTGGGATGTACTGGATACTCGTCTGGCCGGCTACAACATTTAAACTACCCAGCTACACGTATAGCAGTATAGCTCTAGGCATGGCGCTGGTCTACTCGACGATCCCAGCAGTCCTATACTACGAGAAGGTCTCTAGGGAGTATAGGATCGTCAACGGCATAACCCGTTTCATAAGAGACCTAGTGGAAGTTAGGAAGACGGGTCTCTCGCCGGAGAGGAGCATACTAGAGTTGAGCAGGAGGAAGTACGGCGTATTCACAGACTACCTGAGGAAGATGGCTCTAGAGCTAGAGCTCGGGATACCGCTGAGTAAGATAATAGACGAGTTCATGAAGAAGATCAAAGTGTGGAGGGCTAAGATACTACTATACATGCTGACAGACTCTATCGAAGTCGGGGGTGCGACTATCGAAGTACTGGAAGCACTAGCAGGTTTCGCCGAGAGTGTTGAAGCCATCGAGGTAGAGAAGAAACGTAGCCTGAGGACGCTGATGATAGTCCCGTATATGGGGGCTATATTAACGGCTATGACTGTCATCCTTATGGTAGCATACATGGGTCAGCTGCCCGTGAGCGTAGGGGCTTTCGAAGCAGCAGCCAATCAGGTTCTCCCTAGTATCGTATTAAATACTTATATAATGGGTCTTGTAGCAGGCAAGGTGGCAAACGAGTCTACGGCATCAGGGTTTAAACACGCCCTAGTACTGACAATCACTACAATAGCGACCTTCCTCCTAGTGCCTGTGATTGGCGGCGGCCTAATGTCTGCTGCCGGTGCCTAAAATGAGGGGTGTTAGCGAGGTAATTTCAGCGGTTATCATAGCCTCGGCAATACTAGCGATCAGCTTGTCCGGATATCTGTTCGTAACTTATTATAATGAGCTAAGCAGGGCTTCGATCGAATACGGGTATATAAAATCGGTTTTCAAGAGCATTACTCAAACAAGCTTAGGACAAGTATTCAGGCTGGAGTACAGGTATCCTTACAACTATCTATCACTAGGCTACTCAGTAAGTAGGACTAATATAACTATATCGGTCTCTCTAGAAGGGGGCGGTGTGAGAAACCTCACTATTAGCAACCTAGTGCGTCTCACAGCAGGCGTTAGGAAGCCTATTGTAAACACTCCGAGCATTATCTACGGAGATAATACCTCGCTGATACAGCCTACTAAAACCCCGTTCCTAATATACGAGTACTATAGCAATGGCTGGTCGAGGATAGTAGTAGATCCTTCTATAATAGGGTATGAGATAGTCAATATCACGTCCCCGCAGGGGACACGCGTAGAAGTATACTTCACACTAGTAAACTTCACAGGGTTAAACAATCCCACGGGCCCTCCTGAAATCTACGGCCAGGGATACCTAGTGCTAAGCCACGACCCTAGCAGAGATATCGCGTACGTTTTTACAGGGGTCAGCGGCGTTAAAATATTATATAATAACAGTGAGATAGCCATCCCAAAGCAAGTAGCAGACATTTTCTCTTCGAGAGCCTCTATCACGCTCGTAGTAAGGATTATAAACATAGGAGTTCTAATCGGCTAGGCCCTGCGACATTTACATAATTAGATTCCACGGTCTTGGATTGAAAAATACTGCTCCAGTAAAAAGCAGGTGCCCCAGGATTTCTATAATTTGCTTCCTCCTAGAATTCAGAACCTGTCTCTAACACGGTTATTCCCACATGTGCTCGTCCGATTTGCTACCATGCTCTATTAGCTCCGTAAACTAGCAGGGGCTATGGCCGGCGTAAATACTGCTATTACCCGTATAGCGAGAACTAGTAATTGTCTTAGGGATTTAACACCGTTTTTACTCTTTGAGGTATTTAACTACATCGTTCCAAACGAGATAACGAGTTATTTTTACGAGCAGCATGTTATTTGCTAAACTATTATGTACCAGTTCTATACTTAAATAACTAGACGCGATTAAAGATATGGATTTCCACGCAAAGAAAAACTTAAAACTTATAGAGCCCCTAACTGAATTAAGTTATATGGGTACATGGTTTAGAGGGAGCGTTCCCGGTTTGAAAGGAGCTTCGGATGTTTTAAGTACGATTCTAATGGTGGGTGTTTTTCTCACACTTCTATCTATAACCCTGGCCTACGCTTACTACACATCTTTCGCTAATACTTTTAGAACCGAGTATTTGTATTATAGGCAGGTAATGCTCAATATGGCTTCAAACCTCTACTATGTCTTGAACGGCGGGGGCTATACGGTAACCTATCCTAAGACTACTATGAGCATGGGCTATAGGCTTGCCGGCTATATAAGGTTCTACGTTAATTCAAGCACCACCCCTGTAGCCGAGATACCTTGCTATACTATAACATCCGCCTCCTTCTCCATACCCTCCCAAGGAGCGAGGTATATATACGGGGGTTTATCGCCTGTTGTGAACGATACGAGGCTTCTGTCGAGCGTTAGAGAATTCTACGAGAACAATTCTGCTAGGATAGAACTCGATACTTGCAGAGTCTACGCTAGCGTGCAGGCAACATATGATAGACTAGGGTCTTTCTACTATTTCAATATTCTCGCAGTATCCCTGAACCCAGTCCACAAGCCCGGGGGAGGTTATGCGGAGCTCTACCCATCCAGTATAAACCAGTACTGGTTCTACAACGTCTACAATCTTACAATAGTGGTGAAGAGCCCTGGCTCTCCCAGCATATTCGTCCTGGGGCCGCGGGATATCAGCAACTATTATACAGGAGGCCCTGTAACACTCTCTCTCACAGTTGTAAACGTAAGCGTGGTGTTGACCTAGATGCCCGTCCCAACACTAACACACATCATAGGCTTTTCAGCGTTGATAGCTGTATTCATCGCAGTATCCCTCTACGCGTTCTCGACAATCGATTACATGAATAAGAGGAATATGGAAGCCGTCCTCTCAGCTATATCTAGCAGTCTAGCAGGGTCGCTTAGAAACATCCTTATAAGCGGTAGCAACATGACCCTCCTCCCCTTAAACTACCCTGTCGAAGCCTTCTACCAGTCGGGCTATAATATCTACATAGGAAATGGCAGCGTACTATCCCAGCTATTCCCCCGTTTGAGGGAAAGCCCCGGGTTCGACCCTGGCGGTATCTACGTTATTGCTTCAACACCCGATAAGTCGGTTTGGGGTTATAGCCTAATAGTTAGATCAGCCGACTTACGCGGAACCCGGGCTTACGTGGCCTGGGGTAGCTGGATCTATAATACTACCAGGGTAGGGTTCGACCCTAGCTCAGGATATGTTGAATCCGGTGTCCCATGGCTATGCAGGCAGTCCTTGTTCATACTCGAGAAGTCCGGGTTAAACCTATCCAACTACCTTGTAAAGATAGTATTCAACCCCTCGAACACTACGTGCAGGTACGGCGGATTAAACTTTACACCCACCCCCGGGGACATCAGGTTCACTGACAGCGATGGGAAGACCCCTCTAGGATACTGGATCGAGTACTGGAATACTACTAACGCCGTAGTATGGGTTAGCTTGCCGTCTATCCCCGCGTTTTCAAACAAGACTATATTCATGTACTGGGGTAGTCCGACAGCATCCTCTAGGAGCGATCCGTCTATATTCCCGTTTTTCTACAATTTCTCAATAGTAGGGTCGCAGAGCGATCTAGCACCAACCTGGGGCATCCTCCCAGTTAACGCTACATCATGGAGTATAGGGCCCTGCAACCTTAGCGGGGTGCTCGGTGTCTGTGTCAACGCGACCTTCCCGAGCGGGGTAATCCCAACGCTCTTAACACTGTTCGCGAACAACCCACCGAACACGAGCCCCGTAGGGCAGGGCCTAGTGGTTGAGAGCTGGGGTGCTCCGCTAACCCTCAACGACCAGGATTGGAGGCTTGCTTTATACAATATAACCGGGGGCCTCCAATGGTTTGGAATACAGTACATACCACCCGTCATAGACCCCTTCCTCAATATCTCGAACTACACCGTGATATGGGGTAACTGGAGCGTGGTTTCAACAGGATCCGAGAGCCTCCTGAACGCTTACAACTACAGTTTTGTCAACAAATACTATGCTGCTGCGATCGTTAGGTGGAATCCTCCTTCAAATGCACCGCGAGGACAGGAAGAATATCAGATCTTGTTTAAAGTTCTAGTATACCCTGACCAGGCGTTGAGAGGTCTTATCATAGCCCAGAACACCGACTTATTCAAAAACATGTTTATAGCAGTCAACTCGTCTGGAGACAGAATCGAGCTCTGGGCGGGTGACGCAACCAACCCTAGTAGCTGGACAAGGCTCGATTCGAGTAGTATAGATATCGAAGAACCAACATGGTTCTTCATATATGTCGATATATTGGGCCCAGGTGTATCAAACCATTTGACTGCTAGAGTATACTATGCTGGCACCGGGGAGACAGTATTGTCCTATTCTAAGCAGAGTGGTCTAATACCATCCGACCCCAACTACGTTGGTGCTTTCGCTATCTCGCCTAGTAATATATCTGTGAACTCCCTGTTCGACGACCTTATTTCAGCCAGGTATGATAGAAATACTCAAACAGTTAACTTGACAGCGATTACTTTCAAAGGCCTTCCAGCGAACTGGAGTATAGAACTCTACGACGGAGGCTTGTTCATAGGGAATGCTACAGTAGACTCTACCGGAACCGCTTTAATAGATGTCTCAACACACCCGATTCTCGGCGTCAACAACCCTGTATATATAATTGTATACAATGAGAACGGAAACATTGTAGCATCCCTATCGCTCAACCAGATTATATCGGGTGGGACAATACTCGTATTCCTACCACAGCTCACACAACCCGGGCAACAGCTTGGCGCCGCGATCCACGCTTCGGGGGTGCCGGCTTCGGGGAATAAACCGGTCTACACGATCGTCTTCAGGAATAGTACGGTAAGCGGCTGGGTTAACACAAATGTGTCTGCGATTATCAACCAGCCCGTAATAGCTGGGCTAGCGTATTTCAACAACAGCTTCTACTACATGATATACAATTATACGGGATACTATAATTCAAGCGCTCCGAGCTACCTCTACCTTAATTCCACCTATTACGGTTATATGGATACAACCCTAATCGTTATCGGGGTCGCAAACGGATATTCTACTGGCAAAACCGTTCAGACAGCCGGGTTCTACTATTGGGTTAGAGCAAGGCCCTTCGTCTACCCCGAACCAGCTATCAGCTTCGGGCCGGTTGAAAGCGCCTCTCTCCCACAGACCCCAGTAGTAAACTGGAGTATCCAACCATACATAGTGTTTGGCAGCAAGCTCCTAGTTGATGCAGGGCTTGTCATAACTCCGTATGGGGACTACGTTCTAATAGTCGTGAATAGAGGTGTTAGGAGCAGTTGAAGGAGATAGTAGAGTATATTATAGCGTTCGCGATCATAGTATCCATAATCCCCTTCTACAATATGCTCGTCTATGTCTACTACAAGCCGACGGTTAGACAGGCGCAGGCGAGTATATTAGACGTCTACGCTAGCGCGGTTGCAAGCGTTCTACAAAGCTATTTCGATGCGGGTAATCTAACGCCTGAACTACCCGAGATATACAATAGTATGCTTAGTAGTATCGCTTCTATCGTAGGGCCGACGATATTCAATACGTATGGGTTTAACGCTACTATTTACTCGGGGATAGTAGATATTAGCGTGAGCGGGTCTAGCGTAAGCGTGAGCACGCTATACAATGGCACGCTAATCCTACTCCCGATCTACCAGGATAAGACTTGGGGGGTTGTCGCGAAGAATACCCCTGACTCTTACAATCCCCCGTACTACATTTATAGGATCACGTTGAATAACCCGCCTACAGCTATAGTAGCAGTCCTGGAATCGGGAGCGGCCAGGTTTATCAACTACTGGCTCCAGGACACATATAGGACAGGCTATCTTATCTCTACACAGGGCAGTATCAATATAGTGGTAAACAGGAGCGTCCTATCATCTATACAGCCGTTCAACCACCCTAATTTCTCAACAGTCTACAATACAACCCTCTTTTACTACGCCGGGCTTTCCTTCGGAAACTATAATTCCAGCTACTACGAGCCCTTGATATGGGTTGTATTCAGAGGATATATTGATACTGTGACTATCAACAGGTCGAGTATCGGGTACTTCTCAGCCCAGGCTGGGGCTTGGAACTCTACCTATAGTATTCTCAGGGTCTTCCTAGGAGAGTCACATATAACCGTTAACCTGACCTGCCAGTGGACTGGTGGCTCGTATAGCTGTGGAAACCCTGTCTATGTTGCAAGCTGGGCTACGACGAGAAGTATTACACTACCTATTTCAAACCTCGTACTAGTAGAACTCTACGATAGCAACTCTCTCATCCCTATACCAGTCTACCGTGGCCCCTTGAGTATAGGGGAGAAACCGCCTAGAACGGGGTTCTACGAAACCTCCTTCTACATTAGGCTAGGCTCTTTCGACTATATCGTAGACCTGAAGGTGTGGCAGAAATGAAGGGGCAGGTACAGATTATTGCGGCAGCGGCAGCACTAGGCTTGACTATTGCGATCGTTTCAATACTCTACGTAGGAATCCTATCGGGAGTAGCTTCATTCAGGGTGCTGGAGGTAGGGTCTAGCGTCTATAGCGTTATAAGGTCTAAGCCTTTATGGTCTGCTTGCGAGCTAGCGGACGCTATAAGGAATACTACTGGGTCATCCTATGTCATGGTCAATATAACGGTCTACAATATAGTGTCAGGACAGTTAGTAGGAGGAGACTACTGCGAGGTCAAAGCAACTGGTGCGACAGGGTACTATAGGATCTACGTCTATGCTAGAGAAGACAGGAGCGGGCTCCTGTACCTATACTCTATAAAGGTGTCGGCTTGATGAAGGCTGAGATGCCTATTGTAATAGCCCTAGCCCTCGTCCTAAGCCTTGTAATAGCGACTATCTACTACTCTACCTCAACCCTAAACTATATCTCTACCCCGTCAAGCGAGCTCCAGGAGGCTTGGAGAAGCATAGAGGACAGCATCGACACACTGTTGCTATCAACGCTCGCAAGCTCTAGTAATCAATCGGGCAATCTCTTCGCAACAGCTTTCTGGGGAAGGTATCAGGAGTATATGACTATACCGCCTCCTAAATATCCTTTCATCGTGCGCAAGGCGTCTCCTCTGGGATGGAAATATGACCCTGAGGAATACGATATATGCCCTAGGACTATGACCTGGACTATTGTCTACAACTACGACGACTACAAGTGTTTCGGGTTGTGCCAGTATAATTATTCATCAACCGGTTTCAGCCAGAGCTATACGAGCTATGTTAACGCTCTAAATTCGTCTGCTCAAACAGTATCAAACTACCTTGGCAACACCTTGTATGATTCGATATCAAACTGGGCTAGTATAATGAGGTCGCAGGGCTATACCATATACCCTGCCGGCGTAGAAGCATACTATGGTATAAGCATATGGAGCGACCCTAGCACAGGTGCCTCGTATACTATTGTCAAACTGAGGTTAAATGCTACGGTAGACGTTTACAACCCCTATCTCGGTTACAAGAGGATTACGCGCTGGGTCGAAATAGGCTATAACGCTACGTTCTCCCAGGGCTACTGGAAATACGACGGTATATACTTACAGGTGAATATTACTGCTTACACGGTTTTCAATAACGTTAGGTCGAGTTATATAATAGACCCTAGAACAGCTACTCTAACAGTATATAGCGGCAGCCTCTTCCTTTTGAATTTCACTGTTACGAATAAAGGGAATATAACGATGAAACCGGTAGCATACTACTATTACGGGAATGGAACGACAACCCTAGTTTTTAAAATACCTATCCAGGACAGATACCAGTGGCCTTGGCTACAAGAGGTTGTAGCCTGGTCTAACCTGGTTCTCAGCTCGGCTACATGCGACGACTCCTACCCTCCACCCTATAGTCTATCCAACCCAGACCCGGGTAACAAAGACCTAGACGCTTTACGAAGGAGTGTAACCGTAGCTTTCCTCTGGGCTACCCTGCTGAACGTCGAGATATACGGTTTCAACCTGACTGGCGGGCTTAAAATAGTGTTCAAATACTACGCTAACACAAACCCGCCTATTGGAGACTGGGTCGACAGCATCCCGTTCGATTTATTCGGCGACGAGAGAGCGAGCTTCCCGCCTGGCACCGTGGTTTAAATAAGGGGTTGCCTAATAGTTATCCAGGCGAGCATTAGGGCAGGGTGCTATCTTTGAGCTGGTTTGTCGAATTAGACGAGCCCCTGGCATTGATCATTGGGGGGCTGGCTGTAGCAGTAGCATTCGGCGGTTCATGCCTATTAGGCGGCAACATAGGCTGCTTCACTGTTTTAAGCCTAGCCTCTATACTAGCTGTCATACCCCATGAGATAGCTCATAGGAATACTGCGAGGAGGATGGGATGCTGGTCTAGGTATGTCCTGTCTCCTATAGGGCTCTTAGTAACAGTGCTTACATCCCTGCCTTTCATACCTTTCAAATTCATAATGCCGGGCTTCACCCTGATCTCCCCCTACACCTACGACCCGCTAGAATTGAAGAAGGTTGAGGGCTTGACAAGCTTGTCGGGCCCGTTGTATAATATTGTTGTAGCAGTAGCTTCAACAATAGCATTAAGCACTCTTAGAACCCCGCTACCAGTATCCCAGACGCTATATGCTATAGCATATGTGAACTCGTGGGTAGCATTATTCAATCTGCTACCAATACCTCCTCTTGACGGCTACAAGGTCCTGAAGTGGAAGCCTGTTATCTACATCGCAGCCTTCGCAGCCAGCTTATTGAATTATGCTTACTTATATATTTTCTAAATTCTAGACGAATAAGACATCGTACACTAATTACTAGAATAACTGATATTACGATAGTAGTATAAACGCGAGAGGGGCATACTACGATTACTCCGGCGATACGTTAATAGGGCTGCAAGTCCTCTGGGTTGTCCTACCGTGGGGCTTGTTTAAGCTATTCAGCAACAGAAACAGGTTAGTGCTCTCACCCTGCCGAGCATCTTCTACATCCACGCTGTTTCAACGGACAGGAAGGGCCGTAATGCGGTAGATTCTGTACTATACGACCCGAAGTTAATATACCAGTGGTCGGGTACTGTACAGACTTTCTACTACCTCCTACCGATTCCAGAGCCGGATTCCGAATTTTTTATAAGGATTTGTACAAAAAATATTTGGGGGTTGAGCCGGTGGAGACTAATAGCCGACTGAATACTACGGTCTCTTTAATCCTTTTGACATCTATTCTGGTTGAAGGTTTTGCAATCCTACCGTTTGCCTACATAAAGCCCGGGGTGTACTTGGATTTTGTATTCTACAACCTTGGCGACAGGGGTTATGTCGACGAAACCCTCCTCCTGAAGTCTAGCAGTGACATAGTATTCTGCCTTATGGCTGAAATTATAACACCCGAAGCCCCCGTACCCTTGGGAAGCGGCTGTTTCAAAGGGGTTCCAACACTATACATCCCTTACGATAGGCTAGAGCCTTTCATCAAAGAATGGGTTAGACTACTTGAATCAAGGATGGTTCGGAAGGATGGTATTAAGAGTCATGTAATCGGCCTCTTGATACACGGGTCGGTTATTAACACTACTAGTAGGAGCCTATTATACAGTATCATCGATTCTATACCCGTGGAACTAGGGGATTTAATAGAGGCTAGAGCCGTCGGCTACACTCTCTACGCTAGGAGAGGGGTCTACCAGCTAGCCTACTCGAAGAACGTTATCAGAGCGTTTACTACGAGCATAGAACTGCCGCAGGGCCGACTAGTAGAGTCTGCTCAAGGAGGTTTCGACTATTGTTCCCCGGCCTACCAGGGATGGGCTGTATGCTACCGTAGAATCGCTGAGATAAAACCCGAAGACCTCCAGCAGTATCTACCAGCAGATTACTTCATGAGCGTAAACAGCACCTTGTATATGAAAACACCTATCCTAGTAGCCTGGAACCCCTACACTTATTCCGGTGAGGTTAATGCTTATATTGTGATCGGCGTCCAGAATGCCAAGGCAGAAGTCAGGCTGGCCTTCGCCTCCGGCGAGATCTTATCGAAGATTAGAAACGCCAGCCTCCCATCTGTAAACCTCCAGCTTGGGAGTGCTACTTGGGGCGGTGAGTGGTACAGATTCACAGCACCTATATACCTTCTCCCTAATGAAGCGGGCTGGATCTATATCTGGGCTAGGCCTCTCCAGAGGTATTGGCAGGTGTATGTATGCTTATATAATGAATGCGTCTACGACCACGATGAAGTAGAGTCTTTTATAACCGATATCCTTGTCAGCGGCAGAGAGATAAAAGGAGGTAGTATGAACGGATTACCCCACCAGATAATCATGAATAATTTCTACAATAGCACTAATTCTACAAGACTTATCGTACCTGGAACATCTCTAGCGGATGGAAAGCTAGATGTAAACGAGTCTTTCGCGCTCGGAAACATGTTCCAGTACTACGATACCTGTGGCAGCGGTTTCGAGGTAGGGACTTCAATGGCTCCTATAGCTGCCGCAGTGTGTGCAATGCTCGGCTTGCCGACCGGTGGCGCAGCGTGTGCAGCAGCTGTAGCATTCGCATCAGCATTCCAAGTATCCCTGGATCTGGAAGGGGGTAGTATATATGTAGATGGCGGATTCGCAAACTGCGGTAATCATACTGGTAGAGGATATAACGTTCCCGAATACGTCTATACGAGGGTTAGCATATACCAGTACGAGACGCCTCCTCCGTGGTGGTGCCCCACGTGCTCTCCGTGCAAGTATACTGTTCCAGCAGGTCTCTACTTCGAATTCTGGTAGAAGGCCTGCTCCCGGTACTCAAATTATTCTCTAACCAAACTATCAGCTAATGCTACATACATAGTGGTATCAAGTCCGATAAGAGATCCTGACTTCACTGCCCTACTCATAATAAATTCGGTGAAAAGCTGGGACACTATTACTCTAAAGTTCCTCAATGAGAATAAGCATGTCCGGAAGAATATCATCGACCATGTCGTACTGCCGCTTTCGTCCTAAATCTAAATCGGATATCTGGAGGTATAAAATGGTTGTTTCCCCGATAAGGGTCCTATATTGGTCAACTGCTTCTACTCAGCCTGTGGAATGCTAGGGCGAGAGCCATATAGGATACTATGCTTGAGATAAGGGTTGCAAAATCTAGTATGTTGTACGGGATGTACGCTTCTGATAACACACCCCATGCCCTAGTGGTATTGAGGGCGCCTGTAGATAACCCCTCGGCAACACCCCTAATACTCGACCTCAGCCCTGGTATCAGGGCTAGGTGTGACGCGAAGAGCCCTGTGTAAACGTAGAATAGCGTTATCAAAGCTAGCGAGAGCCCGTGTACACCGGATCTCCTCAGCTCGATGAAACCAAGGGATTCTAATAGTAGCCCTATAGACGGTACGATTAATGCGAGAACCGTGAGAGGGCTGCCCAGCTCTCTATCTAGTGCTGTGAGAGCGTTGATCATTTCGGTTGAAGTAGAATTCTCGCTGAGCTGGGGCGCCGGGTTGGAAGGGGCTAGTGTTGCGAAAATGTTGAAGCCTACTATTAAGGCTACTCCTGCTATAGAAGCTAGTATAAGTTTCTGCTTAAACCCCTGGTAGACCCTGTACCAGCCGTATGCTGATACGATGAACCCTGCTAGAGCTACAATAGGGAATATCCTGATTAGATACCCGTAGGTTAACGCCCTGAAACCAGCCCGTGCCTTCTCCATTTTCAGGATCCTTTAATACTCTTAATATAGTTCTCGAGCTTCTCTATTATAACCCTTACCCTCTCCCTCTCCTTGCTTACAATACACTGCTCTATTAGCGAATCCCTCTTCCTCTTGTAATCGTTCAGGCTGAGCCTGCCTTCGGCAAGCATGTTCTGGACTAGGCTGAGGCACTCCTTCTCGAAATCTAGAGACCAGGGGGCTAGAATGTAGAGGTGCTCGTATCTCGGGTCAACCCTCCTTACGACTACAAGCCCTGTAAGCTCGCTTTTAGCGACAAGCTCTCTAATGGACTGGAGCTCCTGGGCTTCGAAGATAAAGCATTCATATCTCTTGAACGCGTTTAACACTCTCTCGGCGAGCTCGATTACCTCAGGCATTCTCATCTCCAAGCCTTGTTTCTCTAACCGGGATTTTAAACTGGTTTACAAACAGCCTTATAATCCAAGCGTAGACTGGTTCACCGAAACTCCTCCTGAGAGAGCCGTTAATGTATTTAGCCTTGAAAACAATACTCCCGTTGTGGTTGAACAATAGGAGAAACCCTTTGACACTACCCTTGAAATTCCTAACCATCCAAACATATAGGATGAAATCCCCTTTCTCAACCTTCAGGCTAATCCTCCTAGCCCTCCCTCTCACGTAGACAGGTTTCGAATCTGTTGAGGAAACAATGTAGTTGTCCGGAGGCTGGAAGCCTCCTCTCGCCCGGGAGTAGACATAGACATTACTGTAGAGCACGTGCTTCCCTGATCTACTCCTCGAGTTCTCGACCTGGAACTCGCCTATAACGCTAGACACTCCCCCCTCCCCTGATCCTAAGCACGTTGTTTTCGAAACTAACCCTGGGCTTCTCTACGTCGACTACTATAGTGAGGGGTTCTCTGGCCAGCTGCCTGCTTATAATTATTGAACCGTGTTCAACCATGATCGATTTAACCTTGTCGAACTCCCTGGCCTCCACCAGTCTGCCTTCGTTATCATACCTGTGGAGTCTCACATTATATTCTTCAACCCCGTAATATAAATATAATATTATCTTTTCCATGAAACCACTCACGAAGTTATCTTCATATGCGTATACTCTTCTAGGCTTATAGGCTCTTCTCTAACCTCCTGGGCAAGCCTATCTACAAAGTCTTCTATGAGAGAAGAGAACTTGGCTTCAAGGTCTAGATTGTACTTTTCCCTCTTAACATACGTCCTGATGATTATTGTTAGAGGAAGCCCTTCCGACACTAGGTCTAGTGGGGTATCTAGTACGATCCTGCTCCCAACGGCTTTGCAAGTGCCTAGAACGATTTTTGGCTCTCCTTTAATAGAATATATTATGCTCCTGGGGAGCGGCGTAATATCTACGATATCAATCCAAATATCCTCCTCTGGTAGACCGCCCAGCCTGGCGAGCTCGCTTCTAACACCGGCTAGAGCCTTGGCCTTAATACTTTTGTCGTAGGCTAGCCTGAGAACCTTCCCCACGCTCCAACCTTTTCTGAAAGGTGTTACAGTAGCCTCCCTACCCACTCTTTTCCACATAGGCTTCCTCTCTATCAGGAGCGTTCTGGACAAGTAGCCTAGTCTGCTACTCGATCTAACCGCTTCCTTCAGCATCACATGGTATAACCCGGCATCTGTTAACAGCATGAAGTCCTCGATCCTGCCTTCTGCAACCTCGTTGACTATACTCCTCAGGCCAAGCTCTTCGTCTAATATTACGAGTATCTCGTAGAGGATTCTATCGAATGCTCTCGCAACACTATGGTAGTAGACGTGCTGGTACATACTAGTCCTAGCAGACATGTACGCCCTGAACTCTCCTATACCGCTCCTATCCAACACTAGGTCAGATGGGTCTTCGGGGTTGGGGTAGGTGTTCTTGTAGAGCTTCTCGTAGTTTATAAAACCATACTCGCTGGTACCAGCATAGTAGCTATCCCTTCTAAGGAAATCCAGTACGTCGGCTGGGTAGAAGCTGTCTTTCACAACTTTCCTTAATAGCTTTAAGAGGCCTGAGCCGGGTTCTCTATAGTTTATGAGCTCTCCGACCAGCCTAGGCAAGTTGTCCATGCCTGTTCTTCGAGATATCTCCTCTAGCAGCCCCCTGATAGTATGCCTGTAGATTTCAAAACCGATCCTCTCATGGTTCGCAACCTCCTCCCTAACCCCTCCTCTCCATAGCACTGCTTCCTCGAACGTGTGGCCGAAAGGGCCGTGGCCTATGTCGTGGATCAGGCCCGCTACCCTTGCGGCTTCGACGAGCTCGTCCA
The DNA here is from genome assembly GCF_051933805.1 of Thermogladius sp. 4427co. Taxonomy (GTDB): domain Archaea; phylum Thermoproteota; class Thermoprotei_A; order Sulfolobales; family Desulfurococcaceae; genus Thermogladius. The sequence continues at coordinate 143,423 of NZ_CP196893.1, forward strand.
GGTTATAGCCTTCTAATGCTTCCCTACCCTGGAACCTTACTAGCTTCCTCAGGATGTCCTCAGCCATGGCACCGGCAAGGTGCATTACCCCTAGGCTATGCTGGAACCTTGTGTGGACAGCCCCAGGGTAGACTAAGTGCGCTGTCTGCAACTGCATTATATACCTTAGCCTCTGAAGCTGGATCGTGCCTAGTAGCCTCTCCTCGACCTCCCTATTGTAATATACATGGCCGTATATAGGGTCGCTGATCTCCTTCCAGGAGAAGCTGCCTAGGCTCAATCAACCACCTTGGATCGAGGAGAAATGTTTAACAGGGTAAAAAATATTTTATGCAAACCTATTTTCCTTTATAGACCCATCCCTGCTCGGTCCTTGCTACGAGCCCGGCTTTCTTAAGATCCTGGAGCCTCCCTCTAACAGTATTATAATTCAGGTTTGTCAGCTTCTGGATCTCTTTAGGCGTCAAAGGCTTTTTCTCCCTTTTCAAAACCTCTAGCACTATCTCTTTTGCTGTCTTAGCTTCAGACATGTTTCCCCCGATCAGATCTATCTGGATCAGGAATCCTTTAAAACACAGAGGGCTCGTCTATCTCTAAAAACCTATTCTCTGATAGGCTCGTAGAAGGATGCTTTAAACTCGCACCTCCTATCTCCTCTAGCAATACACTTCTCCTCTGAGACTACTGCCCTCCTGCCGAAGACCCCCTCGAGGTATCCCTCTAGGAAACCGCTTGTGTAATCACCTGCCGGACCGATAATGCCAAAGCTTTTAGCTGATTCGCACTCTGTATTACCCTCTATATAAATCCTTGCTTCAAGACCTTTCAGCTCGTAGCTTAAAACCCCTATCCCTAGAGCCCTAGCTATGTCTTTTAGGAACTCGAGCTGGAGCTTTAGAGCCTGCTCCGGGTCGGGCGGGAGCGTTATGAGGGAGGCGAACCTCCTGTAAACGTACCTCCCAGCCCCACGCCCTAGGAGCCTTAGCGCTATCCTCGCTTCAGCAGGGTTCAAGCCCTTCCTCAGCTCCGAGACTGCTTCGCCAAGCATACCAGACGAGATAACCAGTGTTTTCTCTCCTACTAGATATAGGTCGCCTATCTGCGGGAATAGGAATATGTCCATGCCGCTAGTAGACTCAATATTCAGGACTATATCCTTCATCCTGCCGAGGTCGTTCTTCAACCTGGAAGCACAGGCTTCATCACAGTCTTCGACTAGTATAAGCAAGTGCCCCCTATCCCCGTGGACGGTGTAAGGCGTTGTAACCTTCACGATATTCAGCCCCCTCCCAGCTATCTCGTTTAAAACCCTGCTCGCAACACCTGGTTTATTAACCAGCTCTAGCAGGAGTGCTGTATAGTATTTCCCCCCAGCATAGATCACTGTATCTAACTCGAAGCGGGGCCCTCGCCCGGGAAAAGGGCCCCTGCCGAGAAGCCTTTTCAGCATAAACACAACCTACCAATATATTACTAGAGGCAGGGCTTAAAAGTGTAGAGGAAAAAGCTCTTATCAAAATAACATTAGCATCTGTAATATCCTGGTATTACCTATTATTATCAAACCCTGATCCTGTGAATACGTTTATAAGACTGAACCAGCTAGATTATGTATAGGGGGAGTAGGCTTGAAGGCTATAAGCCCTGTTATAGCAACAGTTATAATAGTCGCTGTGACAATAGCTGTAGCAATAGCAGTAGCCCTCTGGATGACAGGCCTAGTCGGGAGCTTTACGGGAACCGAGAACCTGCAGATAATAAACTCCTACGCACTATATAATGCCAGTTCGAATGGATGGTTTGTATTCGTACAGATCAAGAATGCTGGGACAACTACGGCTACAATAGACCAGGTATTTATAAACGGAATACCCTACACCGGAATAACTATTGGTGCATCTACTATAACCCTTTATACAAGCACTACAGTATCTACAGCTAGTCTACCGATACCCCTGACGCCCGGCCAAAATACTACGATAATACTATTCATACCGCAGGGCACTGGACCTGCCTTGTCTTTCAGCTCTGGACAACAGGTCGAGGTTAAGATACATACCGCAAGCGGTAAGACTTATCCGACGCAAGTTACTCTTCCCTAGCCTAGTTTTTTCCCATATACTTTCCCATCCGATCCTTTCCCCGCCCGCCGGCCCTTGTTCCATTATTAAACAAATACTCGGAGACTATGCTACTTATAAGTCTGGGGTTTGATTATAGCAAAACAGGTAGCGGGTATGGAGAACCCTGAGAGATGCCTGATGATCGCTAGGTTCCAGCCATTCCACTACGGCCACTTGAATGCTTTAAAATACTGTTTCGAGAAGACGGGCGAGACTATTGTCGTAGTAGGGATGGCTAGCCAGAGCCATACGCCTGAGAACCCTTTTACAGCCGGGGAGAGAATCCTAATGATCAGAGAAAGCCTTAAGTGGGCTGGCCTCCCCCTGGACAGGTTTATAACCATAACCCTGCCAACCCTCGAGGTGAGCAGGGTTGCAGTACACTACGTTAAGCTCTACAGCCCTCCTTTCAAATACGTTGTCACCCTAAACCCTGTTATACAGAGGATTTTCACAGAGGAGGGTTACACGGTGCTAGAGCCTCCTAGGCTCGAGAGGGATAGCTATAGCGGTAGCAGGATTAGGAGGCTTATAGCTGAAGGGAGTAGCGACTGGGAGAAGCTAGTACCTCCCCCTGTAGCAGAAATTATTAAGATGGTTGGAGGTATCGATAGGGTAAGGATGTTGTATAGAGAGAGGATCCCGGGCTACTACGCTACTGCTTGAAGTGGTATATATGAGGTTCAAGTGCACTCTCTGCGGGGAGTGCTGTAAAGCAAGCCCTGTCAGCCTACTACCCCACGAAGACGTTATCCTGAGAGAACTAGCCGAGAGGATGGGGCTAGTCTACAAGAGCTACCCGGGCTATAGCATGTACGATAGGGTCTCAGGCTACAACCTCGCTTTCAGCTATGTTATGGACCTTATTGATGGGAAGTGTACTTTCCTATCCGGAAACCTGTGTATGATACACAACATATACAAGCCCCTGATATGCCGAAGCTTCCCCTACATCCCTAGGCAGGTGAGGTATAACATAGATTCGTATAACAGGGTCGTCTACGCTACCGCCGAGTACGGGCTTAGCCTAGTATGCCCTGTTATAAAAGATGATAAGAGGATGCTGGAGAAAATGCTAGAGACAAACCCCGGATTCCTAGCAGAGTACATGCCTAGCGAGTACGATGCTGCAGGCGAGATGGAGAGGATTCGAAGCCTTATGCTAACCCTGCTCTCCACGCTGTGGAGGCTCGGTATCGTAGACCTGGAATCCCATAGGCCAGGAGCCCCAGTCTACAACCTCTACCTGTTCCTTGTAAAGCACTACCCGGACCTCCCCCATATACTTAGAATAGACCAGGTGATGAAGAAAGCTGAAGAGCTGGTCGCACATGAGTGATGAGCCCGGTATTCTCGAACTCGCGCTCCTAGACCTCTTGAGCAATAAGAAGAGTATTAGTATTGGGGAAGCCTCGGGGGAGCTCGGGCTGGAGAAAAGCGAGGTATTAGATTACGTTATGAAACTATCTAAGAGCTTCCTCATTAGGGTTGAAGACGAAAGGATCGCCTGGCACAGCGGGGACAACCCGAGATTGTTTAAACCGTGGGGGTGGATGACTATCTATAAGGTAGTGACAGGTTCTACAATGATCACCGCTAGGACGCTAAACCCCTGGAGTATTGTAGTATCTGAGTACCAGATCTCTGGGAGAGGCAGGTTTGGGAAAACATGGATTAGCAGCCTAGGAGGGATATGGGCTACCTACAAGATCAGGTCTACCCCGAGCACAGCCCTAATGGCGCCTCTACTAATACCGTTATTCGTCTCAGACGCCTTAGAGAAGGCTGCCGGCCTGGTATTCAATATCAAATGGCCTAACGACGTAACGTATAAGACTAAAAAGATCGCTGGAATACTCTTAGAAGCCGAGTCTATAGGCGAAGACATTACGCTGTATATTGGGATCGGGATAAATGTTAACAATAAACCACCGCTACCGGCCGCAACATCGCTCAGGGAGGTAACAGGCTCTCTGACACCGAGGAATAGGATACTCTCCTATTTGACGAGCCAGATATCTAGGATAGAGCACTACGCGAGGAGGCCTGAGGAGGTTGCTAGGAGATATCTCAGCAAGCTGGAGACGCTGGGGAAGAGGGTTATTGTAGAGACTGATGAAGGATTTATCGAGGGGACGGCTGAAGACGTAGACGAGCAGGGGAGGCTAATCCTGAAAACTGATAGCGGGATGAAAACGCTAGACCCGTATATCGCTAGGAACATCAGGTACCTCGACTAGCTACCAGATACCCTAGCTCCTCTCGCGTACAGGCTCGGCGTGATATAGCCGAAGTTAGATTCAGTATCGGACCCTAGTGCTATAATCTTGTCGCCAAGCCATTCATATATATTCCCTGTTACGACAAAGGATTTAACAGGTTTCTCCAAGCCGTTTTCGACAAGTATCCCGTGTGTAACAGTGAAAGACACCGTCCCTGATACGAAATTACTCATCCAACCCCCTATGATAGCATAGACGATCAACCCCTTCCTAACGTCTTTCTTGAAATCCTCAATGCCGCCACTACCTTTCTCTACGACTATATTAGTTGGTGAAGGGACTGTGGCAGAACCTGGCGCAGGCCTGAAACCGTTGCCTGAAGGCTCTGTATTAAGCCTCCTCGAAGTATAATAGTTTGTAAGAGGTGTTTTGAAAACCCCTTTATCAAACACGTGTTTCCTCATAACTCCAACTCCTTCATCATCATAGTTCCTAGAACCTGCTTCTAGAGGCAGTGTAGGATCGTCTATTATGCTAACCGATGAATCCAGTACCTTGTCCCCGATCTTATTGTAGAGAGGGCTTCTTTTCTCAGCTATATTCAGGCCTGATACAGCTGGTATTAGAACTGCCGACAGGGTTTCAGCGAAAACCCTCGGAGTTAGGATGATATCGTATACTCCGGAAGCCGGTGTGGTAGCGTTCTTGAACATCCTGGTATACTCGGCTGCTTTAACCGCTCTCTCCAACAGCTCCTTCTCGTCAATCCTCCTACTAACAACTGAGAAATCGAAAGTGGATTCTACACCGCCGTATACTGCTTTAATACTGCCGCTCCCTGAGAACAGGCTGCACTTCTCTACCACGTCTACACCGCTAGTATTCGCGATACTCAATTCTATCTTCACCCATTCAACAAGGCCTCTCATAACAAATGTTTTATCCGCGCCAAGCCCCCTCCCCTTGTCCAGGATGCTTGACACCAACCTCCCAGCTAGTTCGATAGCGTATTCTTCACCCAGTTCGTCCACCCGGCTATGGTAGGTCTCAGCCCTGAAACCCCTGTTTATCGCAGGTGGGAAGCCGGGCCAGTACCGGTCTTCAGGCGAATTCCTGACAACCCTCTCCAGGTAGCCTAATGCTTCATCAATATTCAACACTGCGTCGCTAACCGATATACCTCCAACCCTCCTCCCTATAGCACCCCTCAAGCCATAGGTTGTCCTAACAGTTCTTAAAACGGGTTTAATCTCGTTCCTCGATATATATGCCGAAACCCTCTCGACTCTGGATCTTACAACCTCTAGCTCGCTAAACCCTCTCTTCGAAGCCTCCCTATTCAATGCCTTGAACAACTCTTCAGCCTCCAACTGGGACACCCCTAATCCTTACGTGGGGCCCGCCGTCGCCAACCCTCACGATCTGATCGTATTTCCCGCACCCGCCGAACACGCTTGTCTTGACTTCTAGATCGAATCCTACAGCATCAATTCTCTTCAACGTCTCCAGGATATTGCCTGCTAACATAACCCCTCTAACCACTTCTCTCAATTCCCCGCCTTCGATCACGAAACTAGGCCCCCCGGTGAATGTGAAAGAGCCTGTAGCAGGGTCTACCTCACCCCCCATAGCACCCCTCCCTTTAACATATAGGCCTCTCTTCGTATCCTGTATGATCTCGTACGGATCCCAGTCGCCCGGCTCGAGGAATATATTAGTCTGCCTCACGAGTATATTATTAGAATACTCCATAACCCTCCCATTACCTGTCGGCTCGGTACTATAGTATCCGGCTGTTTCAATACTGTGGAGGAATCCTTGGAAAACCCCTTTTTCGACAAGCTTAGTCTTCTTCTTAGGATTTGCTTCGTCATCGTAGGGGATGTATACCCCTCCCTCCACCCTACCGTCGTCAACTATTGAGACATGCTCGCTTGCAACGGATTTGCCAACCATGTTTTCTAGAACGCTTCCACCAGACATCACGATATCTGCTTCGGAGGCGTGCCCGAAAGCCTCGTGGACTAATAGTCCAACCATTTCATTATCAAGGACGACATCGTACCTCCCAGGCTCCACGCTACGTGCTTTCGCAGCTGCTACAACTAATTCCGCGTTCTCCTTGAAATACTTGGCCCAGTCGAAGTATTTTATAAACTCCCAGCCGGCTACCCTTGACTCGCTATGGGATAGTCTCTCCATAGAGCCTTCAACTATTGCGACCAGTACTCCGCCAACACCTATCATCCTACGTGTGAAATCAATATAGTCTCCCGCTGTAGAAACGACGACCCTCCTATCTAATTCGAAACCATACCTTAGGATGATACTAGACAGGTACTTCTCTTCTCTCAAACCATCATAGATGCTTTTGAGAAGACCTACTTTCTCGCTTAAGTCTACTTCTAACGGTTCTATAGCGTAATTGCTTATTATCTTATCCCTGAAAGCCCTCCTCTCAGGCAGCCTAATACTCTTAGCACCCGCCTCGGACGCTCTAGCGAGTTTAAAAGCTTTTTCGAGGGCTTCTCTCAAAGACTCGTTCGACAAATTGTTTGTCGAAGAATACCCCATACGGCCATTATAGACGACTCTGAAGCCGACGCCCCTGGTCTTAGATAGCAACAAGTCTCTTACGACGCCGTTATCCAATAGTATTAGTTCATAAACCCGCTCCTGATACCTCGCGTCAACATACTCCGCCCCTAACTCCTCTCCTTTTTTAACCCAGGTTTCTAAATCGATCTCCAACAGGCATCATCACAATATAGGATATAACGGCGAGAATAAATCCTTTCTAAATAGGCTGTTGCTACTTTAGTACTGCGAGAGTAGGAGTATGATAAGAGATAGGCTCCTGCTAGAGGTTAATAGCGAGCTATTGAATATGTTTCCTAGATCAGGTGCTTCAGTAATATACGAGTATAGCGAGGAGGTATCCGAGCCTGAGCCAGGGCCGAGCATCGAGGAAGTCGATATCCCCCCGGAGCTGAAGAAAGCGCTGTCGAACGCTGGTATCAAGAGGCTTTTCAAATTCCAGTATGATGCCTTCGAGTATATTAAGAGCGGATACCACACTATTATAACAGCTGGGACAGGCACAGGTAAGACCGAGGCCTTCCTACTCCCCATACTAGCAGACATTTACTCTAACCCTTCGCCCTACCCTAGGGCAATCCTAACGTATCCTACCAAGGCTTTGAGCAGAGACCAGTTCAATAGGTTCCAGAAGTATCTAGTATTCGGGAGGGCTACAGCAGGGATCTACGATGGCGACACCCCGCCCGAACTGAGAAAGAGGATGAGAGAGAATCCCCCTAGTATTGTTATAACAAACCCTGATATGATACACATCGGGCTTGTTAGGAGCCCTGCTATAAGGCAGTTTATAGAGAGGGCTAGGTTTCTGGTAGTAGACGAGCTACACGTATACGAAGGGGTCCTCGGCTCGCACTTGAAATATATTATCGATAGGGTTAAAGCACGGAATAACAGGGGGCTTATTTTCATAGGTTCATCAGCTACACTAAGCAATCCTAAGGCTTTTGCCGAAAGCCTTTTCGGCGTAGACGTAGCTGTTGTACAAGGGCCTGTTAGGAGGAGGGGCGTCGCTGTACACTCGCTTGTCTCAACAGGGTACTTAAGCCGCTGGACCGTCGCAGCCGCTTTATCAGCCATCCTTGCAAAGAAGGGTTTGAAGCATATTATTTTCGTAGACAGCCAGCAGATGGCCGAGCTCGTAGCTAGGATCGGGAAGAGCTATGGTAGCGAGGTAATGGTGCATAGAGCCGGCTTGCCTGCCGAGGAGAGGCGGAGGATTGAGGAGAAACTTAGGAGAGGCGAGATATTAGCTGTAGCAGCTACTCCTACCCTAGAGCTAGGGATAGACATAGGCGATTTAGACGCGGTTGTATTAGCTTCGCCTCCACCAAGCTACACCAAGTACCTGCAGAGGGCTGGGAGGGTTGGTAGGAGGGGTAGGCCAGGCTATGTATTCACTGTTTTAAGCGATGACCCTATCGACGCCTACTACGAGAGGAATCCTGAAAAATACTTCAGCCAGGATATGCCTCCGCTAGTCATAGAGCCTGAGAACGAGGAGGTCGGCAAGATCCACCTACTAGCCCGGTTACTAGAAGAGGGCTCTATAAAATTAAGTAGCTTAAACGGTTTCTGGAGAACGGTTTATACGAGGCTTCTCGAAGAAAACCTAGCCTACGTTAAAGGGCTACACCTCTACCCTAGGAGGAAGATCGCTTTCAAATACCTAGACGAATGCGGTAGCATAAGGAGTAGTGGGCCACAGGTCAAGATTGTTGATAAAGTAAGCGGTGAGACCCTGGCTTATAGGGAGCTACCCCAGGCAGTCTTAGACCTATACCCTGGCGCCATATATTTGATCCAGACCAAACCCTTCCTATCGCTAGGTTTAGATTTCGAAGAGAAAACTGCCTGGGTTCGACCCTTGGAGGAGAATATAACGTATTACACTAAGCCATTGTATACTGTCGAGGTAGGAGACTATACTGTTCTAGACGAAAGGGTTTCCTCGAGGGGCATACCGTTATCCTACGCTAGCGTCGAGCTAGCCCTTATAGTCGAAGGATATATTGTCAGAGACGTTTTCAGCGAGAAAGCCGGCGAGAGGATATGGCTTGACCAGCCGCTGAAATACTCGTATAGGACTAAAGCCGTACTAGTCAAGTACCCGACTAAGGAGGGCTGGAGCCTAGCAGACCATGCTGAAGCCTTCCACGCTATCGAACACACGATTATATCTGCTGCCCGCATAGTGTGCGGGGCAGGCCTAACTGATATGGGCGGGGTGAGCTATCCTAGCGGCGATATCGTCATATACGATGCCTCACCAGGCGGGAGCGGGCTCTCGAAACTATTATTCGAGAGATTCGAAGAGGCTGAGAGAATAGCTTTCGAGATAGTGTCTAGGTGTGATTGCGAAGACGGTTGTCCTAGGTGTATATACTCCCCTTACTGCGGTAATAACAACCAAGTATTATCCAGGAGGAAGGCGATGTACTACCTGGGTAGTATCATTGGGAAGACAATTACTACTCTAGAGAAGCCTCTTGAAAAAAGGTATGGTAAACCGATCGCTTAGCAGTATCCTTTTTACCCAGACCCAGACAATGTAATAATGGTTATCGGGACCGTAATGAGGATAGGCGTCTACGAGCATAAAGCTGCCAAAGGGTTGATCAGGGTATTGGTCAAGATTGTTGACGATACGATCGAGGAATTGAGTATTACAGGGGACTTCTTCATGTACCCTGAAGACGCGTTATTCGAGCTAGAGCAGAGCTTGAAGGGTTTGAAAGCATCTTGGAACGATATTGAAAACAAGCTTAACGAATTCTTCGGAGGGGGAATTATTTTAGCTGGATCTACCCCTGACGATTTTAAAACAGCTATTAGAGGGGCTTTGAGAGAGGCTGGGTTCCCTTGAGGGATCTCAGAGTCCTGTTCTACGAGACTCCTGAAAACCCCTATTACAGCCTAGCTTTCGAAGAAGCCCTAATGTACAGTGTAGAGAAGACCAACACCCCTATTCTAAGGTTCTGGAGGCACCGTAATGCTGTTATAATAGGTTATTTCCAGAAGGCTGAGGAAGAAGTAAACATGGATTATGCGAGGGAGATCGGGGCAAGTATTGTACGTAGATTTACGGGAGGGGGAGCTGTATACCACGATCTAGGATGCCTATTATGGACTATTGCCACCAAAGGGCCTGGCGACGGAGGGGTATCATACCTGTACAATTTCCTTCTAAAAGGGTTTGTGAACGCTTTAAGGAAGCTGGGGCTGGATGCTAGCGTAGAGAATGTTAACGATGTAATAGTTAGCTATGGGGGGAGGACGTACAAGGTCTCTGGCGCTGCCGGGAGCTTTAGGAAGGATACCTACCTACTACATGGGACCCTACTTATAAGCACCAATCTCGAGACACTATCGAAAATCCTAAGAGTATCAAGAGCGAAGCTCGCGGATAAGAAGATCAGCGATGTAAAATACAGGGTGGTCAATATAAGTAGCTTGAAAGAAGATGTAAGGTACTCGGATATCGTGAAAGCCGTTATAGACTCCTACAGCGAGCTATTAGACGCAAACCCCTACCTAGACCTACCGTCAGCATACGAGCTCGAACTAGCTAGGAGATTGTATGAAGCAAAATACTCTAGACCCGAATGGAACCTCCTCAGAATGCCTTCTAGGATCTTCCGTGTTGAAACAGATATATAGTTGCCGAGACAATACAATCAATTACTTGATGAGGAAGGACCCGAACTCTGAATCCCCGGATGAAGAATACAGGAGTAGCTAGGCGATCAAACTGATAGACCAGGCGATCTCCCCTACCAGGTTATTAATCCACGCCTAATTCGGTTTTTCAACGACGACCTCGGGCCGGTAGATCCCGAATACTCTTAGAAGTGGTCTCTTCCTCACGTAGAAGACCACTTTCTGATCCCCCTTATTCTTCAAAACGCCTAATGCGTTCTCGAGGAGGACGCGGGGTTTCTCAATATTCTTACAACAACATTCCTCGCAGAGCTTAGCCAAGGATTCTTCCATGTATATAGTGCCACAGTACTCGCACGCATAGTAGTTTAAACTGCCAACCCTAACCAGCAGCATCTCCATCCCCTGTACGATCTATGTTTTACAATGTAATATATTTTTAATTTAATTAACACGATTATTATTTGACATTAAACGAGAATACATAATGTAAACAGTATTAGGGAGGAAAGAAGGAGTATCAGGGTGTATTTAACAGATGTACTAGAAGGTAGATTCGACAAAGGCTTTGATTCTAGCTTGAACCAATTATATTCTTCTATATAACCCCCGTACTCGAGCATGATAGCTACTGCGGGCGCGAGCCTTTTGTATGCTTTCTCTTTTTTCAATACACCGATCTGGAGCGAGTCGATAGTGTTTTTGAGCCCGTAGGGTATAGTCCTCCAGAGTAGTAGCGGGAAGTAGGCCGGGGATTTCAGCCTTAGCATTAAATTAGATACTCTCACAGGGCTTATGATACTAGCTGTGAAAAGTATCAGTATCGAGAACGCGATCGTCCTAGAGAAGATAACGATAGCACCGGCTAAGCCTACCCCTGGAAGACCCAGTATACCGCTCATGTATGCTGTTAGCGAAAACCAGAATGCTGGCACAGCCGATACAAGTACTCCGCTAACAAACCATTCGAACCCTGGCCAGATAGCCGATAATACGAGTAAGATAGCAAATACTACTACAGCAGGTGTCAACCCTGGCTTGACAAACAGTAGTAGCGCGGATGCGAGGAATAATATTTTAGACCATGAAGCTGCCTTTCTAAAACCTTCCTCCCCTTTGAGGAAGAGGGTTTTGTAAACAATATTGATCAAATACGATACTATACTCGTTTCACGACACCCCCGTCGATCGTTAGATGCGTGCCAGCGACCTTTCTCACCCTAGGGTCGTGGCTTGCCGCTATAACTGTTTTCCTATCGTCTAAGAGCCTTTGTATTACGTCGAAGACTTTAGCCACATTATAGTAGTCTAACCCGCCTGTCGGCTCGTCGAGAAGGTAGATATCGAACCCGCCTAGATACGCTGAGGCTATAGCAAGCCTCCTCCTCTCTCCCGAGCTTAATTTCGAAAGCTTCGATCCGAGTATGTTCTTCAACCCGAAGATTTCTACAACTTCTTCAACCCTGTTATCATCTCCTCTAGCCATATACCTTAGTTCATCCAGAGGTGTTGGCATCGAGAAATACGATAAAGGGTTCTCTGGTATGTATATAGGGTTTCTCGAAACCTTCAGCCTGCCCCGTGAAGGCTTCAGTAATCCAGCGATAATTTTAAGCAGTGTTGTTTTACCAGACCCGTTCCTACCCGATACAACTACGAAATCTCCTTCTTCAATAGAGAAACTAGAGGATTTGATAACCCAGTCGTAGCCAGGGTATCTAAACCAGATATTATTTGCTTCGACAACACTATCAGACCCTTTATTAATATTTAGACCGAGCATAGGCATTTGGAAATCCATCCCTTCCAACCTGCCTCTGTATAATACACGGCCACCGTCTAGCACTATGACGATTGGGTCTAGGCTAGACCAGCTGATTGGGTCGTGGTCTACTACTATAACACTCCTTCCTTCTTCAACCATTTTCCTAACATAATCGATCAACTTCCCCCTGTTCTCAACATCTAAGTAGACAAATGGCTCATCCATTAAAACAAGCCTGGAATTAAGCGCTAATACCTCGGCCCACAACAGTAATTGCGACTCGCCAGCACTGAGACCGTAGGTAACGAAATCCCCCTTCTTACCGAAGCCTACCCGCTCGAGCATTCTTGTTTCACATATCCTATTCTTGAGTAGGCTCGTATAGCAGAATTCCGACTCGATAGTATACCCTATTATCCCGTACCAGGGTTCTTGAGGAATGTAGGATACTAGGGATACGAATTCTCTAGCAGACATTCTCGAAATATCTCTCCCCAGCAACTCTATTTTTCCAAGCCAGTACCCTCCTACTCTGCTAATCGAATTGGCTAATACCCGTACCAGCGTTGTTTTACCAGAACCCGACCTACCTGTTACTACTAGTACCTCGCCTTGGTCCAGTGTGAAACTAATATCTCTTATAGTGAAGCCATTAGGGTAGCCTGCTTCGAGGATATCTGCTTTCAAAAAAACCATTTCCAACACTTTAAGAAGCTACTTAGCCTCTTCTCTTATAAAACCTGCTCTGTAGAGCCATACAGCTATCGGCAAGGATATGACGACTCCGGCAATGGCTTGACCTATGTTTACAGGTATCTCATAGATCGCGTTAGCAGGAGGCCTACCGGTCAGCGGGTTGCTTACGAAGTACTCGTATAGGAAGTAGCCTGTTACCATTATGAAACCTGCTAGTAGCAAGCCTATTGGTTCAAAAGACCTCACTATGAACCTGAAGACGCCGTATGCTACTAGAGCACCGAGGAGTACTATTAACAGTATCCAAGCATATAGCGGTATCGTTAATACGCTAGGCGTGAACGCTAGGGTCAGCCATTTACTAGGCCCGAATTCGATAGTGCCAGCCCAGTATAGCGCACCATAGTATAAGCCTGCAGCATAGACTGCGCCAACACTAGCAGCTGCAATAGACTTGTGCTTAGTCCTCCTAAACAAGGCTACCAACACACCAGCTACGTATCCTTCAACAAACTTTATAATAAATGTCGCTGGGGCGAAGATAGCGTAACCGGTTGAAAGGTCTGCTAGAGACGCTCCAACACCTCCAGCGATAGCAGCTACCAGAGGCGTGCTTACGAGAGCCGCTAGATAGATCATCGACTCGCCGAGGTTGAAATAGCCTCCTGTAACAGGCTGGTATATCTGTAGTGCTATAGTTGAAACATATACTAGTACAGTGAACACTACCGCTTCGAGAGCCCTCCTCATTAAAAACACCGTGTAATGTTATATGGAGACAAGTTATTAAAGTTTAAACTTTAAGAAAGGGTTTAAGTCACTTTACCACGTAATACCTCTTATGCCCTTCAACCTCTACTGCTTTAACAAGCCCTTTCTCAGCCAGCTCTCTCAAATGCTGGTATACTGCCTGAGGGGATATCTTAACCCCTAGCCTACGCCATACTTCGTAACCTGTTAAACCAGGCGATTCATTCAATAGCTCTAGTATAAGCCTCTTTGTTACCCCTGGGAATACCTCTGTAAACCTGTGTCTTCTAGCCCCTGCGTATGCTTCAGGCGATTTAAGTCCGTGGCTTGTGATCAACACAATGCTTTTGTCCTCGGGGTTTTTCAAGAAACCTGCGAAGCTTACAGCAGAAGATACTTCGGCAAACAAGCCTTCTTCCCGGCTCAATTTCTCTGCTGCATCAATAACCTCTCTCTTCGAGACAACAATGACATCCCCGTATTCTTCTAATATCTTTAACACATGCTCTAGGATCGTTGGCTTCGTATATCTTAGACCGGGCAATGGTTCTTCGCCACAGGGTCTCGTATTATATAGTATTGAGGAGAATAATGGTCTACCACACGACTCCACCCCGATGAGTCTCGGCAGCCTAGATACCAGGCCTAGTTCAACCAGCTCTCTAAACCCCTGGTATAGGGATAAAAGAGTTAGCCCGCTCCCTAGAGGTAGGTAGATAGCATTAGGTGTATCGCCCAGCCACTCGTATATCTCGAAAGCAATTGTTTTCAAGCCCTGGATCGATAGATAGTTGTACGTGCTAGAAGCATTGTATAGTCCTTCTTTCAAGCTCCTCTTCTCAACGAATTCTAGCAGCTTGTCTAGGCTAGTGTCCTCGAGGATGACTTTAGCCCCGAAGGATTTCATCAACAGTATCTTCTCTTCCTCAACCCATTTAGGAAGGTATACTGTAACCCCTATTCCAGCTCTAGCAGCATAGGCTGCTACGCTCGCACCGGTATTCCCATCGCTCGCTAGAATAATGCGTTTAGCCTTCAGGGATACCGCATCGCTAACCATTAAAGCAGCTGCACGATCCCTGAAACTCCCTGTAGGATTCCTAGTCTCGTCTTTAAACCAGACTTCTAGGTCCCAGTTTATGGACCTGCCTGCTCTGATAAGAGGTGTTTGCCCCTCGCCTAGCGATAATTCGACGCCTAATCTAGGCAGCAATTGCTCGTATCTCCAGATGCCTGTCTTCCTCTCCGTTATACGCCACTTGATTTCGAAAACCGGTTTAACCAAGCCACCGCAGTAAGGGCATACAATATTCCTCTCTGTTGTGAAGGTTCTCCCGCAGTTCTCACACACAGATACCAGACCATGGGTCATAGAGGCAGCCTCTTCTCTTCTTTACTTATTCTGAATACTATACTTGTCCTACTCTGCCTGATATACGGGTGTCTAAGCAGCCATTTAACAAATTCGTCGAGTTCTTTTATCTCTTTAAAAGAAGCTATAACTGCTACATCAAACTCTCCGGTGATATCATAGACGGCTTCTACATTAGGATGCTTCGAGATATCTGATTCGACTTCGAGGATATGTTTTCCATCAACATTCAACAGTATCAGGGCTTTAATAGTGTATCCGAGCTTGGAATAATCTATTTCTATCGTAAACCTCTTGATTATGCCTAATTTAACAAGCTTCTTAATCCTGTCGTAGATTGTTGAAACAGGTTTCGAAGTCTTCTCCGCGATCTCTTTCAAACTCTTGCTAGAGTCTTCCCGTAAAATTTCCAGGATCATCTTATCTAGTTCATCAAGCATCCCCGGATTTCTTCCAGATAAAGCCTTCATTTTCTGAAACCCATTTATTTTTTCATTACAAACGTTTAAAAACGTTCTGGGTTTAAAACATCCATGTGACAACTAATGCTTACACACCTGCTTTTCACAGACCTAGCAGGGTATTTGAGGAAAGTGAGTATAGCGGTAGAAAAAGAACCAGAGCTACTATCAGGAATACAGACCATAATAGACGGGTCTAGCGTTTTCGGTATGGAGAGCGTGGAGAAAAGCGATCTACTCCTCAAACCTGTCAGGAATAAACCGCTGGAAATAAACAGGTATGTCCCGGGCAAGCATTTTATCTCAGGGCTATACACTTCTAATAGCGAAAGATATTCTAGAGACCCTAGGTACGTAGTTGAGAAACTTGTATGGTACATGGAGGAGCAGGGGTTAGAGGCTAGGGTAGGGGCTGAAATAGAGTTCTACGTGGTCAGAGACGTGAAAACAAGCATAACCTACCAGAATCAAAAGCTTGAGATCAATACGGTTAACGGAGGAGACTACCCGGCTTCATCCCTATGGTATGTTAAAACATATGATCACTCCACGTTATCACAAATAGAATTGTTCGTAAGCAAGGTTTTCGACCAGCTAATCGCCAACGACATAGTTTTCAGCAAAGTGCATAGAGAGAACGGTCCGAAAGGGCAGGTCGAGGTCTCTACACAGGCATCTAATCCTATCGAGACATGCGACATTATACAAATGTTTAAATACGTTGCTAGAGTAGTCGGAGCTTCCGAAGGGTTCAAGCCAATATTCCTAGCCAAACCGTTCCCAGACGATTACGGTAGCGGGATGCACATCCATGTAAGCCTGTGGAGAGGCGGTTCCAATATATTTGTCGATGGAGACGAGAATAGTGATGAAGCACTTTACTTCATAGGAGGCCTACTAGAGCATGCTAGAAGCCTAGCTGCTTTCACGAACCCGACAGTAAACAGTTACAGGAGACTCGTCGAGGGGTTTGAAGCACCAGTCTATCTATCATGGGGGTACGGGAATAGGACTACAGCTATACGCATCCCATTACAGAATAAATCCAGGATCGAATACAGGCCCCCGGACCCGACATCAAACCCGTACTTGTCGATCCCAGCTATAGTACTAGCAGGTCTAGACGGTATCAGGAAAAAGATTAGCCCAGGCGACCCGATTAGCGACGATCTATTTAGAGGAAGATACGGTAAGAATTTGAACACGCTCCCGAGAAGCCTAGACGAGGCATTAGACGAACTTGAATCCGATAACGACTATCTTAAACCTGTTTTCACAAAAGACCTTATCGAATCCTATATAGAGCTTAAAAAGAGAGAGTCGAAGAGTTTCAGAACAATCCCTAGCCCGGCAGATTATTTATTCTACCTCGAGCTATAATTATTCGAGGAGTACGCGATATAAATAGTTTATTAAGCGAGGCTGATGTTTTTGGGAGTGGTATTGCTCACGCCTGTCGATGTGATTATCGATAGCAGAGAGGATTCGAAGCACCCCGAGTTCAGGAAGTCTCTTAGTATGAGAGGGTTGAGGACGGCTGTACAAGCCCTCCCAGCAGGCGACTTTCTTTTGCTTGCTCCGCCGGAGAAACAGTCTATTCTCGTAGAGAGGAAGACAGTAGATGACTTAGCTAACAGCATAAGAGACAATAGGATATGGGACCAGTCCAAGCTGTTGAAAGAAGCTGCCGAGAAGGATGGGTACCAGCCGTTGATTATCGTAGAGGGCTGGCTTGGTGTACTCGAGAAATATAGAGAGTGGAGGATACAGAGCGTTCTAAGGGTTCTCGATACCATCATCCTAGATTATAAGATACCAGTATTGAACACTCCTAACGCAGAAGCAACTATCGAGTGGATTGTAGCTAAAGCTAAAAGCCTAGGGGAGACTAGAGACAAGAGAGTATTAAGGCTGAGGGTTGAGAAAAAGCCTATGGATCTAAACCAGCGAATACTATACGTAGTAGAAGGGATAGCTGGCCCTACTCTTGCTAGGAGACTACTAGCATACTTCAAGACGATAAGGAACCTTGCTAATGCGAGTATATCAGACCTCTTGAAAGTAGAGGGGATCGGCGAGAAGAGAGCCCAGGAGATTTTCGCGATATTGAATACCCCGTGGAAAGGTGATTGAAGAATGGATTTTCTAGAAGCATTGTTCCTCATCATAGCTATGGCTATAGCATTCTCGAGTAGTCTAATAGGCGTTAGATGGTGGATTAGCAAAGCCAGGCTCCTGGGGTTTGTCGGCAGGGATATGAATAAACCCTCCGAAGTATATGTAGCTGAAGCAGGCGGTATCTGGGTTAGCCTGGCTACAGCCATAGGCTTATTGTCTTTCATCGGCCTCCAGACATATATTGTAAACGATCAAGGACTTCTGAAAGATTTCGCATCTATCTCACTTCTATCATTCATGTCGGGATACCTTGGTTTTCTAGACGATCTACTCGGCTGGAAAAAAGGTTTGAGAGCCTCCCATAGGATCCTGCTCATGGCCCCTATATCCCTGCCGTTAATAGTACTCAAAGTAGGGGTGCCTACTGTCGTTATCCCGTTTATAGGCGTAGTAGACCTAGGTCTATTCTACTACCTTGTGCTTATACCGGTCGGAGTAGTAGGGGCTAGTAACGGGTTTAATATGCTCGCCGGTTACAATGGTCTCGAGGCAGCACAAGGAATACTACTACTCCTTTTCACCAGTATCCTAGGAATCATCAAAGGCACTGATGGCCTTACAATATCCTCGTTAATAATGGTCGCGAGCATTCTAGGATTCCTGGTTTTCAACAAGTACCCAGCCCGGGTATTCCCTGGTAATACTTTCACATACTCTGTCGGAGCATACTTTGCTGCTCTTACCATAGTATACAAGACTATTAAATTCTCGCTAGCTCTTTTCACGCTCTATTTTATAGAATTAATGTTATTCCTGAGAGGCTTGAGGAACGGGGTTTACAAAGAGAATTTCGGTATCCCGAGAGAAGACGGTACATTGATTCCTCCTTACGATAAGTCTTATAGCCTAACACATTTTGCTATAAGAGTTTTAATAAGGTTGAAGGGTCGTGCAAGAGAGCCTGAGGTCGTATTATTTATTGCTGCCCTCCAGACCATTGTAGGCTTGGTGACACTCTTCCTTTTCGAAATAGGGTTATTATCCTAACCTCAATACCTGGTCACGTAGTCTGATGAAAGGCTCCTATCACCTGCGTCTCCAATACCCGGGAGTATGAAGAATCTCTCGTCTAGCAACGGGTCTATTTCTACAGCGTACAAGGGTATCTGGGGATGTCTACTCCAGAAGTATTCTACTCCTGCTTTCGAAGCAAGGATTGTCGCAGCAACAATATCCCTGCCGCCTTTCCCTAATACGATATCCGCTACTTTAGCCATGGTCCTCCCGGAAGCTAGCGTTGGATCAACTATTATGACAGTGTAAAAGCTTAGATCGCTGGGTATCCTCTCGTAGAAGATCTCTACTTCGACATCCCCGTTGACAATATTCCTTTTAGCGCCTACTAAGCCTAGGCCAGCCCAGGGCAGGGCATCCCATATCCCATGCATCATGGGTATTGAAGCTCCTAATACACCGACTATATATACTGGTTTAGACGGGTACAATCCCTCTGCTTTCGCAAGGTTTGTCTCGACGAATAGCTTACTCCACCTAAGCCTCCTCGAAATCTCGTAGCCTAATATAAACCCTAGCTTCCTAGCAGCGTCCCTATACGATCTAGGGGTCGTATTCTTGTCTCTAAGGACACTCAGATAATACTTTGCGAGAGGATTATCGATTAAAACGAGCTCTCTCATAAATAACACCACGAGACTTTTTTTGTCGATTCCTTTATTAAGCTAGTTTTCTCAGTGTAATATATTATCTAGTATTTTCTCGAAGAAAGGTCTAAGCCGGCAGTCCCTTATCCTCCCTATACCTCCAATACAATTCTCGAACGAAGGCTCGTAGGGTATATAGCCCAGGTAGTTTAAACCGTGCTGGTCAGACCATGCCTTTAAAACACCGCTGCCCATATTCTCTATCACCATAATATTCCGGAAGCCTGCCTCGTTCAGGATGCTAATGATTTTCTCTACACTCCTCACAGATAGAGAGCTGGGGGTTGTGACAACTATTGGGTTGATGAATCTCCTTAGCATGTAAATTATCTCTAGGTGCTCGTCGCTCATGCCAGGCGCTGTGTCTATCATGAGATACTCTATGTTATCTAGTCTTACAATAGATAACAATTCTCTTATCGCGTTTACAATACTATCCCCGCGCAGGGGGGTAGGGAGGTCTCTTGTGAATACAGCAGGTGTTACATAGCTTAACCCGTTCACTTTGTACGGTAGTATCCCTTTATCCTCTACATACTCTATTTTCGCTGGGTCGACACCTAGAACTACGTGTGTCGAGGGATTCGAGAAATCTAGGTCTAGCAATCCAATTCTAAAACCTTTCTCAGCAGCATAGTAGGAGAGGAGGGTTGCTATAACAGTTTTACCGACTCCCCCTTTACTGCTTAATATTGTGAAAGCCTTCTTCAAAGATTTCAGCTTGCTCCCTACCGCGATTACTCTGAAATCGCTAGCGCTAATAGGGCCTCACCTCTAGTACCTCAACACCTCTCCCTTTGACTATCCGGAAATCCCTGCTACCGCATCTAGGGCATTTAAAGTAGGCGTAAACCGATTCAGGTAGGAAGTGTATTGACTCCCTCACATCGTTCGTTAACGAGCCTGGGTCGAGACTCCACTCGTACCCGCATACATTACACCTGAATACTGGCTCCTCGTCAACGATCTCAAGCTCGTCTACGCTCACATTATATAAGCTTGAAAGCTCTCTTAAAGAGAATGTGAAAATATCCTTGTCAATATTCTGTAGCACCCCGATTTTAATTCTCAGGGTTCTAATCCTATTACCATAAATAGAAGCAACATATTTTACAACAGCTTCTGCCAGGCTCCACTCGTGAACCATCTAGACCACAATTAATGTCTTAGAGCCTAGGTTATATAAAAAATATACCATGTAGCAACCAGCCCGATTACGAAAGATACAAGTAGGGAGTTGAAAGGGTTTAGGAATGTATACATTAACCCTGCTACGTACGAAGCCAGCGCGCCGCCAAGTGTTTCGAGAGTCCTCTGTATACCTGTCGCCCTCCCTCTTAGCTCGGGAGGTAATATGTGTGTTAGTATCGATGAGATCGATGCTCCGATAACGGCTCCTCCGATACTTGAGATAGATGCCGAGAGATATACTAGTGGAACTAGCTCTCTGCTAACATATGGGATTGCATATGTTAATTGAGATACTGCTATCAAGATGCTTGACAACACTATTATCCCCTTGCTGTGCAGGGATATTCTAGCGGTTAGAACCAGCGATGTTAGAATAGATGACGCTGAGCCGATGGTAGTAGCAACACCCCACGAGGCTGCGTCCATTCCGAGCCTGTTGATAGCATATATAGCTCCGAAAGTATTGATTACGCCTAGTGTCAACTGGTTGAAGAATGCTGTGTACAGATAATATTTCATAGCCTTGTTCAGAATAGGTCTGTAACCTGCTAGCTCAAGGATTACACTAGATAAATCCTTATTCCTGGGAGACAGCGTCTCGTGGAGGGTTTTAATACGTAGAATTGTAACTACTAGAGCTATAACCCCCGAGAATACGAATCCGAATCTTATACCGGTGACACCGTATATATCGTATAATACGCCTCCTACAATAGGCATGAAGAGCCATGGTATGCTTGAGAAAACATTTAGGAGCATGAAGCCCTTCATAGTCTTATCCCGCGGCATTGAATCCATGACTATAGCTGTTAAAGCAGGCTGGTAGAAGTGGCTAGCGTTATCTACTACCCATACTGCTGCTAGAAACCTCCAGTCGGGTGCTACCGCATACAGGAACTGGACTATGGAGACTAGGGTTGTGCCGATTATGATCGGCTTAACCCTCCCCCATAAGTCTGTGAGAAGCCCGCCTAGGGGTAGGAATAATGCTAGAGCGATCAAACCAATAGAACGTATTATCGATATCTCGAGATCGCCCGCGCCGAGGCGTTTAGCGTAAAGTGAGAAGAAAGGCATTACCATAGCGCTGCTTAGAGCGAATAAGAACCATGATAAAGCCATTACCCCGACATTACCTGATAGAACATACTTTAAATCGCTAATATAGGCTCTGACAAACCCAATCAAGTTTCTCAACGAGTGCACCTTGGGAAAAACAAGCTTAGCGATTACACTATACTTTTTCACCGCGCAAGTACGCTTCAAGCAATTGCCTAGCGTACTCGTATGTTATCTTACCGTCTTTAATCATCCTCTCAGCTATTTTCTCAACGAGCTCCCCGGTAGCCCCTGCAGTAATAGCTAGGTTCCTTGCGTGGAGTCTCATATGCCCTTTCTGAATACCCTCCGAAACCAGAGCTCTCAGAGCGGCTAGGTTCTGGGCTAGGCCTACAGCGGCCATAATTTCTGCTAGTTCTTTAGCTGTTTTAACCCCGAGGATCTTCAAGGCTATTTTAGCTACCGGGTGAACCCTGGTAGCCCCTCCTACAGTACCTACCTGGAGAGGTATCTCGAGGCTCCCAACCAGGTAGCCTTCTTCATCTATCTCCCATGTGCTAAGAGGCTTGTATACGCCTGTCCTAGAAGCGTAGGCGTGGGCGCCTGCTTCTATCGCCCTATGATCCTGGGCTGTAGCAAGAGCTACGGCTATAACACCGTTCATAATACCCTTGTTATGTGTGACAGCCCTGTATGGGTCTGCCTCTGCTATTATACTCGCTTCAACAATCCTCTCAGCGATCTCCCTCCCGCCTACGTTATCAGGGTTGGTTCGAGCCCAGGCTCTCACAATTCTCCTAGTCGCGTAATTTGATAGTATCCTCAGCCTCGCCTCCCCGCCGGTGATCTTTTCGATCATAGGCGCTATGTTCTCGACTATGGTATTAATAGTGTTAGCGCCCATAGCGTCTAATACGTCGACTATTATATGTACTGTTATGATAGGGCCCATCCTAGAATCCACAACCCTTACCTCAATATCCTTAGGCCCCCCGCCTAGTTTGACAATAGTCTCCGAATACTTCTTGGCTTCATCCAGGATTTCCTGTTTAGACTCTAGTATTTTCATAGCTTTATAATATGGCGCTCTAGCACCTACGATATGTATCTGGCCGATCATCTCCTGGGGACCGGCAACACTTTTAATCCCATCCCCGTCTCTAAGCATCCTAGCAGCATTGCTAGCTGCTGCTACAACACTCGGTTCTTCAATTACCATAGGTACCAGGTAGTCTTTCCCATTAATCCTGAAGTTTACAGCTACGGCGAAAGGATATGTCATACCCCCGATCACGTTTTCGACCATGGAATCGGCTATCTCTCTAGGCAGATTCCCGAAATTCCCGAGGATACTTACTTCCCCCTCGTCTAAGCCAGCCCATTCGGCAACTATCTTCAGCCTTTCTTCCACAGGTAGCTTATAAAACCCGGGTATCCTACTATTCTTTTCCAAAATCGACACCGGGATCGAATTATCGGTGAAGAACTATTAATATTCACCTAGTCCGGGGGCTCGTTAAACCCCATGGATTTCAGCTCTTCGCTAATCGATTCTACGAGCTTTCTTCCGAAGCCAGGTAGGGAAGCAAGCCTGCTTTTAGGTGTCGCCGAGAGATCTCTTAGGCTTCTAATACCGTGTGATATGAGTATTCTAGCCCTAACCCTACCGATACCTCTTAGCTTTACTAATTCCAAAGCATCCTCTCTCACCCCGTGATCTATCCTCATAGAAAGCTTATTGAGCTTCTGGTAGAAGACGATATCCCCGAGCAACCTCTCTATTTTAGCTAGAGAGCTAGTAATCCATGTAGCGGTCTCTCTCATAGTATAGAGGTCTCCCGACCCTATCTCGTATTTACTAATAATCCTGTCCTCGTCTACTTCGTTAATCCAGTCCCTTAGTATTAATGCGTGAACGTACCCTACTATAATATTCTCGATATCAACCTCTCTCAGCCTGCCTGCTCCTATCCTCCTGAATAAACCTGACTGGAAAGCCTGCTCCTCGTATACTTCGATGATATCGCTTGGTATGAAAGGCCTGCTCCTAGCGTAGTCTACGGTTGTTGTTACGATATGTAGCAGGTCCAGCTCATCTGGCTCACTGGGTTTATACGAAAGGTAGTAGTAGACTGTTAAAGGATCTAGATACGTATAGGATGTCAGCTTCCCCAGCCTAGTCGGCTTGAGGCCGCTACTAGTTTTCTCGACCATATTTGTGCTAGCGAGGAATTCTAGGATTTTTTCAACATTCTGCGAGAAAAGGTTTGAGCCACCGTATTGCAGCGACCCCAGGGTGCTGCCGAATATATTCAGCACGTCTTCGAGGCTGCTAGCGTCATTACTAGCTATTAGGGATAGAGTATGTATTCTAAGGCTTCTCTCGCTTGAAATCTTGCTCTGGACGTTCTCCGGAGGAGACTTGATATACTTCAATGCCTCCTCCCTGCTCTTGGCGTCTGCTATAATCGCCTCGCCAATATCGTCGTACCTAGGCCTACCAGCCCTCCCAGCCATTTGCTTATACTCGAAGACAGGTATGCTAACAGTTTTAGACGAGGTAGGGTCGTACCTCTTGACTGAGACTATTACTCTCCTCGCCGGCAGGTTTACTCCGGCTGCCAACGTCGGCGTAGCGAATACAACGTTTACAAACCTCCTCCTGAAAGCTTCTTCAACAGCCCTCCTAGCCTGCAGAGATAGACCTGCATGGTGATACGCGACTCCTCTGCTAACTAGTGATAGTAGCTTTTCTCTCTCAAGCCTGCTAGGGCTCTCTGCAAGCATACTGTGTATCGCGTCATCTAATTCTACATGCTTAAACAACCCTACCCTAGAGACCTCGAGTGCCAGCTCTTCAACCCTCCTCCGGTTATGGACGAATACAAGTGTCTGGAGCCCTTTTCTTGCGGAATGTGCTACGAGATCCATGATCCTTTCTCCAAACTCTTCCTCAACATCTTCAAAACCGCCGTCTGCGAAGACTATGCTACCAGCCCTCTTATCGTAGAAACCCTCTCTGAGCTTCACAGGCCTCCAATCAATGTTTACGAGAGAAGCATCCAGCCACTCAGCTAATTCCTGCGGATTCCCTATTGTAGCTGAGAGGCCTATAATCCTCGTCTGGATCTTCTTCAGCCTCGCTACTATCATTTCAATAATAGGGCCTCGTTCAGGGTCGTTTATAGTATGGAGTTCATCAATTACTACGATGCCAACCTTCCTCATCCAGAACGGTTTAATCCTCAACAAGCTATCGAACCTTTCGTATGTAGCTACGATAATATCTTTGTCTTCGAGCTCCTCAGCCGGGGAATCGTAGTCTCCGGTTGAAATACCGATTCTAAACCCAAGGCTCTCGAGCACTTTGAACTCCGTGTACTTCTCGTTCGCAATAGCCCTCAGGGGTAGAAGGTACACGCCTTTCAAACCACTTTCTACGGCTCTAACAATAGCTATCTCGCCTATCAGAGTCTTACCGCTAGCGGTTGGAGAAACGATAAGCATATTCCTGTTCGTGAACAAGCCTCCTTTCTTAACAGCTTCTTCCTGAACCGGGTTCAGCTCGTTTATGCCTCTCGCTTTAAGGATATCAATATACTCCCTGCTCAGCCCGTACGATACTAGTTCCTCGACTTTCAATTAGACCACTAGTATCTGCCACCCACTATATATTACGATTTGGATTAAAAGACGGTTTGACTCGAATTTTTAGAGTAGTATAAAGCTTATCACCTAGTTTATGAAGGGGATTGTATTGTCGAGGAAGATTTTCCACAACCTTGTCTCAATAGATGAGGCTTTAAGCATTCTAGAAAAACACTACAGTCTCAAACCCCTGGGGGTAGAAGAAATCGATCTAGATAGAGCACTTTACCGGGTTCTAGCCGAAGATATTTTCTCGCCAATAGACTACCCGCCGTTTGATAGGAGCGAGGTAGACGGCTATGCTGTCAGGTCTACGGATGTATCGTGGGCTGACGAACTAGCCCCGGTCAAACTGAGGGTAGTTGGCAGAGTCGAGGTGGGGGAGATACCGGGTTTTAGTGTATCCCCCGGGGAGGCTGTTGAAATAGCGACCGGCTCAATGCTTCCAAGAGGTGCTGACAGCGTTGTAATGGAAGAGTATACGAGCAGGGCGGGAGAGGAAGTCCTTATATACAGGAGCACGTTTCCCGGGGAGAACGTTAGTACTGCTGGAAGCGATATTTCCCTAGGCGACCTGGTTTTAGTGGAGGGAAGTATCCTAACTCCAGAGAAGATAGGTTTGCTGGCAAGCCTCGGATATGATAGGGTTAAAGTGTATAGGAAGCCTAAGGTAGCCGTATTCTCTACAGGTAGGGAGGTCTTGAAGCCTGGAAGCGTATTAGAACCAGGTAAGGTTTATGATACAAACAGCTATCTGATAACATCGTTCCTTCAATCAATGGGCGTTGACGCAAAGAACTACGGTATACTACCAGACGAAGAAGAAGTTGTATACGAGGCTCTTTCAAAAGCTCTCGGGGAAAACGATGTCGTAATTACGAGCGGTGGGACTAGCGCTGGCGTCAAAGACGTGGTATATAGGGTTTTCAATAGGCTCGGCCAGCCCGGCGTGATCGTCCACGGGCTGAGGATAAGGCCTGGGAAGCCTACTGTTATAGGCGTTGCAAGAGGAAAGCTACTGATAGGGCTGCCGGGTTTCCCGCTCTCATGCTATATGGTCCTACTGAAGCTTGTAAAACCTATTATATCAAGGCTGGCTGGTCTGAGAGAGGTACCCGGCTATAGTATTACTGCTAGAATCCCTGTTAAAATTAGGAAGAGAGCAGGTAGCGCAATGTTCCTGCCTGTTGGATTAGTGAAAACTAGTAGAGGGTACGTAGCCTACCCGGTTTCTACGAGCAGCGGTAGCGTATCCTCCTTAGTGTTAAGCGATGGATTCCTGTATATAGATGAAAAGACAGAGTTGGTGAACGAGGATGAGGAGGTAATAATTGAATTGATGAAGCCTCTCGAACAAGTGACTAGGCTGAATATTATCGGCAGTAACGACCCCTTGCTGTACTTCATTATCAAGAAAATCGGGCTTGTAAACATCGCAAAGATCGTCCCAGTGGGAAGCTTGGGCGGTTGGAAAGCCGTCGAGAGAGGGGAAGCCGATATCGCTCCAACTCATTTACTAGACGAGGAGAAAGGCGTCTATAATACCTCTTTTATCGAAAAATTCGGCCTAAGGAATAAAGCGGTTGTTGTTAAAGGATATAAGAGGATTATAGGGCTGGTTGTTGCAAAAGGTAATCCCAAGGATATTAAGAGCATAAAAGATTTCGTAAAGCCCGGCGTAAGGATCGTGAATAGGAATAAAGGCTCTGGTGTCAGGAGTTTTATAGATATGGAGTTGAAGAAGATTAGCGAGTCGAGTGGTATAAGCTTCGAAGAGCTTGTTAGGAGGATAGATGGTTATTTCTATGAGGTAAAAACGCATTCAGCCGTCGCTGTAGCAGTTAAACAAGGGAGGGCTGACGTAGGTATCGCAGTAGGCTGGGTTGCCGAGAAGTACGGGCTTGATTTCATACCTTTAACCTGGGAGGAGTTCGATTTTGTTGTGCCTATCGATAGGCTAGATAAGCCCGAGGTCAGAGTTTTTATAGAAGCATTGGGGAATAAAGGGTTCATGAACGAAATCCTGGGTTACTTCCAGCCTTACTACCAGCTTTCCGATGAAGCAGGTAGAATCTATTATTAGTTTTCCTATTAAAACACAGGCCGATACTTACCCGAGGCCTGCAGCCGATAGCGCATACTTTAACTCAGCATGGATTCTCCTAAATCTTCCTACGAGCCGATCCAGGTCTCTTAAAACATTGAGGCAAATGGATGATAAAGTGGAGTTAAATAGTAGAAGGCTTAACTCGATGATAGACCCGGATTTAACAGCTGCACCCGAGTCTTTTATAGACCTCTTTAATCCAAGCAATCTACTCATCTCGTCTTCTAAATTAGTTAAGTGCGACGAGATATAATCGGATATAATCCTCACCTGGCTTATGAAGAAAGCATTTAAAGCACTATATAGTTCGAAGAATACTAGCGCGTAATAAGGGTTGGAGTAGGATATTAGCGCGAGAAAACCTATTAATATAGCTAGAGGATACCACTCTAGGTATGTTCTGAAACCCTTCTCGAATTCTCTAATCATATAGACCAGTGTCTTCACTCTCTCGTTTCTCTCAGAACCTACTAGTTCTACTATGCTCCTCGAATATTCTAAAACAGATTCCCCAAGCCTCTGCACGTATAATAATGTGTAAACGACTAGGGCTGATGAAAAAACTATTCCTATAAAACCGATTATAAGGTTAAGCTCTACTACTTCATTCGGGAAACTAAACAATTGGCTAAACAGTAACACGACGATATATACAGGGCCTAGGTACGCGATGTATAGTGAGAAGTTGAATACTATACCCTCATTTAACGGAGTCCCAATATCTTTTATTATAGCATCCATGTTTTTCAATATACTTGACCTACTCATACCGAGCCCTTTTGGATTTGGATAAGGTTTTCCACCTTGTAGAGAAATCTGCTCGTCTTGACCGCCTGCGGTGAGATCTCTTTAACCTCTCCTTCGTAAACTACGTAATGTTTTCTCACTGTTTTACTTAAATTCATTATCTTGAAGACCTCTTCGACCATCCAGTGGAGTTGAGTACAGTGTAGACTACCGTCTACCGTCAGGACAGCTACTTCATCATAAGATCCCCTAGCTAATATACCTGCCAGCTTGAAACCGACCATGTTTACATGCTCCGCCTCCAAGCAGACGGATAGGGGACAATAACCCATGTCGATAAAGTTTTTGAGAATGCCGTAGTGCTCGACCTCGATACATCTTCCTATTATCAGGAGCTTCCTGCAGTCTCTTATAAGCCTGGACCTAGCATTTATATCTATAAGCTTCGGAATACTATAGACCACTAATTCCACCGATCGATTTCGTAATTAATTATTAGTAAAAAATATTATTAGGTTGTTAAACAAAACATTTAGAAGGGGAAAACATGTCTGTTGTAAAAACAGGCCCTGTAAGACTAAGCGGGTATGCTATAAAGCTTAGGAGGGTTGTAAACGCCTCGGTTAGTAGCGTTCTAAAAGAAAGGCCTGACATACAGAAGAAGGATGTGCAGAAGAAGGTTAATGAAGTTCTGACTAATCTCAATAAACTAATATATAGCCTCCTAGTAGAGAAGTATATGGCTCCTAAAGACGCTATAGTTAACATAGAGCTAGAATACGAAATATCTGATACAGATTTTAAATTGAAAAACATCAAAATAGAGCTCTACGAGCTTAACACGACGATATCCGATGAAGCGACTAGCGAACTTAAAAAAATGCTAGGTATCTAGAAAGACGAATACTACGCTAAGGTGCTTGATTTGGGTAGAGAGCTGGTAGTAGGCTTTGTGCAAGCTGATCTGAAAAGCCCGGATCCTTTGGAGAATGCTACTAAAATTAGGAGGCTTGTAGAAAATAACTATAAGAGAGCAGATATTATCGTAACCCCCGAGTACAGCATGGCTAACCCCTTCTCCCTGCAAGACCCTTCAAGATTATATGAGAAATCCGAGGTCCTAGACGACAGCAGGTTTCTTGATGAGCTAGAGAAAACGAGTTCCAGGCTCGGAGCCTACATACTAACCCATTTTATTGAGAGAACCGAGTACTATCCTAAGACTAGGAGTTCGAGCGTAATAAT
The DNA here is from genome assembly GCF_051933805.1 of Thermogladius sp. 4427co. Classification (GTDB taxonomy): domain Archaea; phylum Thermoproteota; class Thermoprotei_A; order Sulfolobales; family Desulfurococcaceae; genus Thermogladius. The sequence goes on from NZ_CP196893.1 coordinate 172,906, forward strand.
TGACCCTAAAGGGGGGAGGCGTAGAGTATATAGTAAGATACATTTATTCGACGCCTACGGATATAGGGAGAGCGATTTCTTCATACCCGGGGAGAAGCCTAGCGAGCAACTAGATATTAAAGGCGTAAAAGCCGGTGTCGCAATATGCTACGACCTAAGGTTCCCAGAGCTGTTCAGAATCTATAGCTGGAGAGGCGATGAGATAGTACTAGTCCACTCCGGCTGGGTTAAAGGATTCCTCAAAGAAGCCCAGCTAGATTTCCTATCTAGGGCTAGAGCACACGAGAATACCGTGTTTATAGCTGTAGCAAACCAGGTGGGAGAAATGTTTACGGGAGGCAGCGGCTTATACAGCCCCCTAGGCTATAAGAAGCTTGAACTAGGCTTTAGAGAAACATATGCCGAGGCAGAAATAGATCTAGAAGAGCTTAGTGAAGCTAGAGAGATTATACCGGTAGTTTATCAATCGAAAACAATATGGGATTTAAAAATGAGAGAAAGGAAAAAATAAAGATTATTTAAAAACCCAGTTATTTCAAAGCCTCGAGTTTTTTCATTATCTCATTATACATCTCTTCACTAGCGAAAACAGCTTCAACCTCGGAATCCCTGACTTTCACAACAAGGCCTTCAAGAGGGTTCTTAGGAGGGTCTGGAAGTGTAGGATCGGGTTTCTCCTTACCTATGTAAGTCCACCTTATCCCTCCTTTCTCAGTCCTCTCAATCTTGTACCAGTAACGCCCGTAATAGTAGTACTTCGTCCTAACAGAGTTACCCTCTTTTCTAACAGCTATGTGGACTGGTTTCAGGTAGTAGCCTTTCTGCCTTGCAGTATTATTATACTCGTATATCTGTTGTAGATAGTCAGCGATTACCGTATTCAGCTTCTTGAGGAAGTCTAGGGATTCCCTTACTTTCTTCTTCGTCCTCCTAAATGTGGCCTCCATTACGGTCAGCCCATGGGAGTCCTATCACTAATTATCAAAAATCTATCCACATCATCCCTATTTAAATCTTAACACAAAAAACTTATAAACAGTTGTAAAAACATGTTTTACACATACATGTTTTGCCCGAGTCTTAACTCGGGCCGACTCCTAGGACTATAAGATAAGTACTCTTTAACCTCTACCCGCTATCTGTGGGCGTTGTCCACAAACTTTTAGCCGCCTATAGGTAGCTATAGTATGTGATTAGCCGGCTTACTAGCTTCTACCGGTAGTAGCATGTTAACCATATGGGGATAATGCTCTTACGCCTTTAAGATCCGGTTTTGCCAACAACGGTTCTAATCCTAGTTCCCTAACCCTATTTGAAACATTGTCTCTCCTAGCTTCTTCGACAAGTGCTATTACAATACCCCCTCTACCAGCACCGCTTACTTTAACGCCCAGTGCCCCTGCTTCACGAATACTCCACACTATTCTATCTATAGCACTAGAAGATACGCTTATTGAGGCGAGGAGGCCGTGGTTTATATCCATCAACTCCCCTAGTCTTACGAAATCGCCTGTTTCGAGCGCTTTCAAAGCTTCGGTAACAATAGCTTCGCCGGCTTCATATATACGGGAGTATATAGTAGGGTATTTTTCGTATCTCGATAAAACGTCTGCAACAACCTGCCCTGTAGACCTCTTAATTCTCGAATCGACAACAACTATATAGATATCCTCGGGCCATTTAATCTCCAGCCTTCTAAAGGATTTGTCCTTGTATAGTATGATCCCTCCGTAGACTGAAAGAGTATTGTCTATGCCGCTAGGATTTACATGGTAGATCTTCTCTGCTTCGAACGAAACCTCCCATACCAACTCTTTAGATGGCTCGAACCCGGAGAAAACTGTGAGAGCATGCGCTAAAGCTGATGATACAGCGGCCGAAGACCCCATTCCTGAGCCAATAGGGATCTGAGATTCTATCACAGCGTGGAAATTATTTTTCAAAATACCCCTTTTTGATAGTTCTTCGATAATTTTGTGAACACCCCTGTCGTTAACTACTCTAGAAGACAAGTCTACTAATATCCCGAGCTGCCCCGACTCTACGATACCTACGCCCTTGCTAACACATGTTTTTGCATAAACCGATACAGCCATTCCGATTGCCGGCTTCCCTTTGACTACGAAATGCTCACCGAACAATAATATTTTCCCGGGTGCGATAGAGCAGGGCATTGTTTACCACAAATATGTTATAAAATCTTGTTTCAAAGATAAATCCAAATTAAGTGATAGCATGTCGCAAGCAAGGGGTTTCAGAATTCTCTCTGACCTGACGAATCAGATAAGAGATAGAATGAGCAGGATTAAATATAAGATCATGGTCATAAGCGGTAAAGGCGGCGTGGGGAAATCGTTTGTATCCGCTATGCTATCTCTAGCATTAGCTGAGAAAGGCTATAGGGTCTCAATAATGGATGCCGATATCCACGGTTCTAGTATTCCCACAATGCTAGGGCTAACTAATATGAGGCATTATGCAGACGAAGAAGGCATCCTACCGGTCGAAGGCCCTCTTGGAGTCAGTATCGTAGCCATGAATCTCATGCTCGACTCGCCAGATCTACCAATCGTATGGAGAGGGCCTCTAAAATCGAAAGCGATCATGGAACTCCTAGCTAAGGTAAAATGGCCCCAGGGAGATTTCCTAGTAATCGACCTACCCCCTGGTACAGGGGACGAGGCTATTACAATAGTCCAGTCTATTAAAGACTTGAAGGGGGCTATTGTAGTCACAGCGCCTAATATATTGTCCGAGGTAATTGTCTCGAAGGCAATAAACTTCGTTGTGAAAAGCAATGTGCCATTACTCGGTATTGTTGAAAACATGAGCTATTTCAAATGCCCCTGCAACAACCAGGTATATTATCTCCTAGGCAGGAGCACAGGGGAAGAGCTGGCATCTAAGTATGGTACTAGGCTACTGGCTAGGATCCCCTTGGATCCATTAATAGGAGAAGCCCTTGAGAAAAACCTCCCATATCTAATTGCTTACCCGGAAGGGGAGGCTTCGAAAGCAATCAGATCCCTAGCAGAAGAAATATTAAGGATTCTCCAACCATAACTAATATTGGTTATTTCTCCAGGAGCTCGGTGAGATATTGGGGGAGAATGCTGAGTCGCAAGGGCAGAAGAAGCCTAACTGGCTTTTGATAAAAGAAGCCTGTCTAGAACTTGTTAAATCGGGTAAGACAGTTTTCAGTAGGAGGGAAATCATAAACATAGCTAAACAAAAAGATCCTTCTAGGTCGGATATGAGCCTTGACTTCGAAATAGACCTCGTTACGGTCAATAGCAATAGCAAAGACCGGTACAAAGACCCTGATAAACTATTCTTATTCAGGGTCGAACGCGGGACATACACATTGTACGACCCGGAGATACATGGTCCTATAGAAAGATATATCGAACTAGCGAAATTCAGCCCGGCTAGGAAGCAAGTGATCTCTCAGATAATCAAAGACCTAGAAGAGAAAGGGTTCGAAGTCTCGGAGAATAAACCGGCTAAACCGATATCCCCTGACCTTACAGCATGGAAGGACGAGAAGAGGATCGGAGTATGGGTGATAGACCCGAGCGTTGATAGAGCTACTCAGCTGAAGAACCTATATCTAGCCGTAGGATCCTCCCTACTCGATCAAAGTTTCGAAGGATACTTCATAGTCCTACCCCAGGATCTAGCGGATAAAATAAGCGATAGAGTCAGAGAAGTCTTGAACTCTTTCAACACGAAGATCATAGTCTTGAAGGAAGAGAAGAAGTATACCCTACTTATTTAGAGGAGGCTGTATAGATTCGTTTTCAAGCTTTGTCTTCAACAAGGTACGGGCTTCCTCAAGTACCTTCCTAACATCGGGGGTTTCGCTAGTATCGTAATTCAGAGGCGGGCCTGTTTCTAGTTCTACACTAGACAACTCCCTGATAGACGTCTCTAGTTCCGCGAAGTATATACTGAGATCGGGTATTTTAGACTCAGGTATCTTCTTTATATCTCTAACAATATCGCCTACTTCATCAGCTAGGAGCTTGAAATCCCTCATTGTTATCGCGAGGTCTATGCTTAAGGAGACCTTCTCTAGGACAAGCTTTAATATCTCCAGCCTGCTTCTCATCCTGTCTAGTTTAGCTATCTCCTCAGCGTATTTTTTCGCTAGGAAAGTTTCGCCACGGGCTTGGAGCTCTACAGCCATATCCATTAGTTTACTCCTCCTACTGTTAATCCTATCAATAAGACTGTCTAAACGCTGTATGCTAGCCCTCACATTGTAGAGTGCTGTCAGAGCCGATTTCAATGGGTCTACTTTTTTCCTTAAAACCAAGAGAGGCACCACTAGTTTAATCAAATGGCAGAACCCTTATAAAACCAGGATCTCGAGTAATGCGCTAATTATTTCTAGAAAGAATATAGATGCTTCAACCAGGTGTAACAACCTGGTATATTGTGATAACTTCGTACAGGTATGCGCCGTTGAATACTACCTTATTCCCGTTCCTATCATAGAACGGTTCGGCGATAATAGCATATGGCTTCAAATATGGGTTGTTAGCTAGAGGTCTCTGATCTTGGGTTAGAGTCTTAACGGATATAACTTGTATATATGTGGTTAACCCCATTTGATCAACCAGTGGCTGCAACTGGGGGTATGTTGCTACGAGCGATGAAATAGGGTTGGATACACCAGTATACCATGTGAAGGATATGTTAGCACCCCACTCCCTCCCTAGGTATAGGATACCGTCTACTAGCATCTTGTATATTAACGGCGCATTAGACAAATCATCGAACCTCGGCGAAATCGCAAAAGAGTTCTGGAACATGTAGAGGTAGAACGCATCCCCTACAGATCTATGCGTGACATTGACCCCGATAGATCCCAAGTAGTCTACGACCGAGTCACCGATCCTCAGCATCCAAATGCTCTTAGGTATATCGTCTATACCCACCATTACACCTGGAATAATCGGTGTAACATCGTAAGAGTTGTTCCCGGTAGGCCTGAATAGGAAGGAGTCGAATACGAGTAGATAAGTTTTGTTCGCTGGCGTATCAAGAAGTCTGAGTAGTTCTAGCGCTTCACTAATATTCGATGCTGTTAGTATTAGACCCAGTATCCCGATCTGTGTGGTATTAATTGTTGAACCATCTGCAACAGTAGCTCTATGCCCAAGGACACTAATAGGATAGCCGTAATCCCACCATGCTACTATAATAGAGTCTGGTGTAGTATTCTTGATCGCGTCGATAGCTTTATACCAGGCGTTAGTCCAGTACGGGAGTGATGTATAGCCTGCTTTAATACTTGGTACTACATTATTCATCTGGCTATATGTCGAATAGGCTACCAGCCCTGTATTAGCAACCAGGAATATCGTGATTAGGAAGGATGCGATGAATGCTTCAGAACTAGTCTTTCTTACAACAACCTTCCTCTTAGTCTTCTCATAGACTGATTCTGGTGGTATCATCCACGAGACTATTACCCCGGCAAAAACCCCTGCTATAGTGAGCCCTGTGGTAGCAGCTGTAACCTCCATGTAAGCCGCATTCATATAAGCATAAGCAGCTAGTAGGAAGGCGACAGATAACAGTATTTTCTCAGCTGAACCCTTGTATATCAAGTACAGGGATCCTACTACGGCTAGGATAAACGGTGATACGAAGAAGAGCCAGTCCGAGTAGGTTCCCCAGCTCCTCAGTATCCCTGATATGCCCATGGTAGATAATGCCGGCTGGTGTTCTTCAACGCTTTCGAATATAGGGTTAGAAGCGATCTGCCTCAAACCAAGTATCCAGGCGAAACGACCGGCGATCTCGAGCCTTCCTGTATAGATTAGAACAACGCCTGCTATAACTATAAGTATTAAAACTCCTAGGTAACCGGCTTGTCTAATAACCGGTTTTCTAAACCCTAGCTTGGAGAGGGAATGGTACTGTACCGAAAATGCGAGGGGTATTATAGTAGATGCGAAGGCGAGAACGCCTAACCCTGTTGGCTTAAACGGGTTTAATTGAAGTATAGATGTAATAGCCGGTGACCCTGTCACAACAGCAAGTGCTAGTGCGAGCAGCCCTATGTTCGAAAGCAGGAATCTAGGCGTAGCTTCCTTAGGTGAGAAGAGCGGTAAGAGTATTAGATACGCTACAAACCCTCCTAAAGCATATATGAAGCCTCCCCAAGACCAGCCTAGGAGGCCTAGCGATACAGCTGCAAGAACCAGTAGGATAATAGATTTAACACCTAGACCATGCTTCCGGTAGCTTTTGTAGAATATAGTGTAGAGGTAGAAGAATAGCGTCGCAAACATTATACCTATACCATATTTAGTGGAGAAACCTATTATAGTCCTGCCGGTAGCAGCTGGTACAAACGCGTAGAAGGATGCTGCCAAGAGGCCAGCAACCTTATTACCGCCAGTTACTTCGACGGCTGTGAGATAGATGAAGATCATGGTTAGGAACGCGAATAAGAGTGGTTGCAAGACACACCAGTCTTTAAACGATATCCCAGTATACTTAACTAGGTGGTACGAGACTGCTTCCCACATCGGTAGAGCCGGGTACTCGCTATGGACGAAATCCCTGCCCCAGGGATACCAGAAGATATGTGTAGCTGGATTACTCTGTGTTAGAGTATACCATGATAAAATACCGTGCTCGTATATATACTTAGCCTGCCAGTAGACTACAAACGGGTCTGCTTCATATAGTTCCAGGCCGTAGTTTATACCTGGTAGAGCCCTTATGTAGAGTCCCAGAGCTATTATCAGTGCGAGTAAACCGTATACTATCACTTTAAAAGCAAACGGGTTCTCTCTTTTAACCCTGTAGACGAATCTACCAATCTTATAGCTTAACTCAGACAATTTAACACCTCGCAACTAGAAACCCTATATCAAGCCCTATCAAAATAAAAAACATTTCTACTACGGGATAACAAGCGCTAACACAGCTTTCTGAACATGCTTCCTATTCTCAGCCTGATCCCATACAACACTCCACTTCCCATCTATCACGCTATCGGTTACTTCCTCACCCCTATGAGCTGGCAGGCAGTGCATGAATATCGCGTCGTTTTTAGCATAACTCATAAGCAGGGAGGTAACCCTGTATGGCTCCAGGTCTCTCACCCTTCTCTCCCTCTCCTTCTCCTGGCCCATGCTAACCCATACATCTGTATATACTACATCAGCTCCTCTAACAGCCTCCCATGGGTCTCTTACGATCTCGAAGGAGCCCCCATACTTAGAGGCAGTCTCTTCGAATAATTTAACTACCGAAGGGTGTGGGTCGTATCCTTTCGGAGAGGATATAATGAGCCTACCGCCTAGGAGTCCTATTGCTAGCATCAGGCTGTGGGCGACATTGTCCCCGCCGTCTCCTACAAACACTATCTTTAGCTTCGATACATCCCTGCCTTTCTTCTCGATTATAGTGAATACGTCGGCTAGCCCCTGCATCGGGTGGTGTAGGTCGCTCAACCCGTTTATAACCGGGACACTACTGTACTCGGCGAGTTTTTCAAGCTTGTAATGCTCGTAGACCCTAGCCATTATCCCGTCAACATACCTTGAAAGAGTTCTAGCAGTATCTTCTATAGTCTCTCCTCTAGCTAACTGCATTTCGCTAGCGTGGAGTACTATTACATCTCCCCCGAGTTCTTTCATCGCAGTCTCGAAGCTAACCCTGGTCCTAGTACTAGGCTTCTCGAATATCATTGCCAGATGCCTACCCTGTAGCACTGGTATAATTCTCTCTCCCGTCCTGTACCTTAGCTTGAAATTGTAAGCGACATCTAGTATTATCTTAAGCTCCTCCTGACTTAACTCGGCGAGTGTGAGTATATCCCTATTTTTCAACCCGCTGTACATTGTTTTATTCACCAGAATATAATTGGATGAAGGAGTAACGTAATTAATTTATTCCCAGCCGGTAGAGCGGATTTTTAAGTTTTGGAACTCGTCTAGGATCTATCGTGGTAAATTTATGAAGCCGGTTATAAGAGCAATCTCATACTTCACCCCTTCTTTCCAGAACACGCAGGAAGCTGAGAATAGCCTTATCAAAGGCCTTGAAACACTAGACGCTGTAGAAAAAGAGGTTGCGAAATACGGGTACAAGGTTTTCACCAAGAGAATCTCCATGCCTCTCTTCAACAGGGAGAGAACGCTCGATGTTGCTAGAGTGGCTGAGAATTATATTTCAGAAGGTATCCTGGTAAGCCTGGGCTTTTTCGAATTAGATTCGGTAGATACGAAAACGCTGGAAGACTTGCTTTACAACGGTTTCTATATAAGTCTGAAATTCACGGGTAGCAAAGACCCTGTAGAGCTCTCTTCGAGATTATCAGAGTTTATACATAGAGTTAGCTATAGCGAGCCTCAAGCCGCGACTAGACTAGCGGTAGGATTCCACAATATGCCCCTGGAAACACCGTATTTCCCCGACTCGACCAGCAGCGGTATAGAAGGGGTTGGACTCTCTTTCCTATACGCAGATTATGTTAGAAGTATTGTTGAAGAAGGTTATAGTATTGTAGAGGCATTTTATAGTTTCGAAGAAGAGATTAGAAGGATTCTGCAAATTGTAAGAGGAGCCTACTCTGGTAGAGTGGTTGCTGATTACAGCCTCTCTCCTTGGATGGAGGATAGTGTTGTAAGATTCTTCAAGAGTATAGGCTATAATATCCTTGAACCAGGGTTCTACCACGGTATCAGCGTTGTGAATAAATTGATCCAGCGTCTAGCTGATAGAGTGGGGAACGCTACGGGCTTCAACGAGGTAATGCTACCCTACGCGGAGGATTCAGAGCTGATCGAACTAGGTTCTAAAGGCCTGCTAAGTGCTACGAGACTACTATCGTACATGAGTGTCTGTGTAGCCGGTCCTGATATGCTGGTCGTACCTTCATCCGTGGAGAAACTCAAGAGTTTCATCCTAGACTGGCATGCAGTGTCACAGCTTAAGAATAAGCCGTCGGCTCTTAGAATCATCCCCGTAGATGCAAGCCCTGGTGAAATAGTAGACCTTGGAAGGTTTGGGAAGATACCTGTTCTACCATATTAAACCCGGTGAAAAATACGTTAACGTTATATATCCCTACCCTTGAATACTCTGGATCAAAGGGTGTAATATATGAGCGAGCCATGGTTCCTAGGACTCCTGGAAGGAAAACACTGGTTGTCTAACGCAGACTACGACATAGATACTATATTCACTGTCTTGAAAGCTGCTAAAGAGCTTAAAGAAATGTTCCACAAAGGGGTTAGGAAAGTCAACTGGCTCGATGGCAAGACGTTGTATCTTATCTTCTACAATAAGAGCCTGAGAACAAGGAACAGCTTCCAGACAGGTATGTACCAGCTCGGAGGGCAAGCTATCTATATTTCGCCAGACCAGGTCTACACTCCTACACTACCTGAAGACATGGTGCCTTATGCTACAGAAGCTATAAGCGATGTAGCAAGGGTTTTAAGCAGGTACGGGAACGGTATCGCCATCAGGATCTATGGTGATGCTGCTAAGTGGATTATTGGGAGAGGCCATAGGATTATAGAAGAGTTCGCTAAATGGAGCAAAGTACCTGTGTTAAACATGGAGGACGATATTTGGCACCCATTCCAGTCGCTAGCCGACGCGCTAGCAGCTTTCGAAGCCCTGGGCTGGCCTAAAGATCTAAAAGGTAAAAAGATTGTTGTAAGCTACGCTTACAGCGGTGGGCTTAAACCTCTAGCAGTACCGCAAGACGTAGCCACAACCTTTGCAATGCTGGGAGCAGACGTCTACATAGCGCACCCGCCGGGCTTCGAACTACTAGATGACGTTATAAACAGAGCCAAGAAGTATGCAGAGCACTGGGGTAGCGAGTTCAAAATCCTCCATAACATGGACGAGGCTTTCGAAGGAGCTACAATAGTTTATCCGAAAGCATGGAGCCCGAAAGGCTTCTTCCCACCATTCAATACAAAGGTTGACAAGGAAGGCGCTATAGCATACCAGAACAAGTTCAAAGACTGGATTGTCACAATAGAGAGGCTGGAGAAAGCTGGTAAACCATTCTATATGCACTGTGGCCCTGCCGACAGGGGTCAAGAAGTTACAGACGAGGTTCTAGACAGCTATCCGAAGAGCTTGTACTTCGAGGAAGCAGAAAACAGGCTTCACGTCCAGAAAGCTGTAATGGCTATGGTAATGGGAAGTCGAAAGTGGTAGTTTTTCCTTTTTTCCTCTCTTACTTACACACCTTCTAGGCTGATTTATGTATATTAGAGGAGTGAATTACGGTCTAACACTATATTACTCGTATAGTCTACCGCTATTCGAGATCGAGGAGACTAGTAACGGGTTCGTATTTAGGAAAGCATACGGCTACTGCAGAAACCTTAACTGTAGGCATAATAAGCATACCATGGATACAGAATGCTATATCCCTTCGGACTGTGAAGCATACGAACCTATACTAGGGTTGGATAAAACCTTTCTATTCAGAGAGTTCTTGGAGAAAAACGGTATGAGCACAAACAGAGGGCTGGTAACTCTCGTGTACTCGGTTTACGACAGAGAGCTTATTGCATACTCTATCTTCTTGTCGCAGAACACTGTCTTCCATGTAAACACAGTAAAATGGCTTAGAGAATTCCTGTCTAGCGGCTACGTGAATTCTGGATCTTATCAGGTAAGGGAGTTTATGAATAATTATAGCATGGTAAAAACTATTACGGGTATAGGTAAACCATTCGTCGAAGCTATACGGCTAATGGATTTAAGATTATTCAGTGTCAAAAGCGCTAACGCATATCTACTGCACGCCTACGGTCTTACAGAGTACGCGCCGATCGATAGGCATTACATGTATTATCTGAAAGGTCTCGGTCTCAACCTGAGGACACCTTCGAAAAAAGTATGTAAGAAGAATGGTTTAAGATGCGAAGGATGCCGGTTCTCTAGTAAATGCCTCTATGCTTGGACAAGGTCTAAGTTCGGCTACTACAATGGTGTTATACAGTCTATCGCATACATTGCTAGGAGCCTGGGTAAGACCCGGCATAGGAACGTAGACGTCCTAGTCTCGGGTTTCGAAGACATAGTCGAAGCATATGATAAATTGCTGAAATCGTTTATAAATAAAATATCGGTAGAAAAGTAAAGGAGTAAGACCGTAGACATGCCTGGTCTAGACCCTTTTAAGCTAACAGAAGAAGTATACAAAAAAGTTGCTAGATTCAATAAAGGTTTTGAGGAGAGAAGGTATTACAGGTTTAGAGGAGGGAAATGGTACGGGGGTATTGCGACAGGTGATGTCGTAGGTTGCAATCTGAGGTGTAAATTCTGCTGGAGCTGGAGGTATAGTTACTACACTGATAAAGGAGAGTTCTACAATCCTCTACAAGTTTTCGAGAAAGTATATGGTATTGCGAGAGAAAAAGGGTATAGGTATGTTAGGTTAAGTGGCGGGGAACCTACAATATCGTGGAGGCATCTAATAGAGTTGGTTAAATTAATTGATGAAACAGACAAGGTGTTTATACTGGAAACAAACGGTTTATTGATCGGGAGAAACGAAAACTACGCCAAGGAGCTAGCTAATCACGCTAATATTGTAGTAAGAGTATCGTTCAAAGGGGTATCCCCCGAGGAGTTCGAAATGCTTACTGGCGCCGACCGCTCGTTCTTCCAGTACCAGTTTAAAGCTCTCGAAAACCTTTTAAACGCTGGTCTGAGGCCTGGCGAAGATTTCTACCCTGCTGTAATGTTAAGCTTCTCCGACCAGGCTGGTTATACGCGTTTCAAGAGCCAACTAGCGAAAATACACCCTAAACTGGTTGACAGTATTGACGAAGAATACGTCATACTCTACCCGCATGTCGTAGAGTTGTTGAAGAGGAATAATCTTAAACCCAAGGTAGCTTATAGACCAGACGGTATCCCAGACTTCATGATATAGATTTATCCATTTTATTCAAAAACATCACAAAAGGCTAGCGTGTAAATAGCTTTTAAACTCTTGTGAGAATCTTCAACATTTAAAGTATAGGATGGAAACGGTGTAGCAGATGGCGCGCGACGATAAATGCATGGTGATAGCCTTCGGAGGAAACGCCTTCCAGACGAAAGGAGATAAGGGTACACCTGAAGAATATTGGAGAAACGCGTACAAGGCTGCCGAAATAGTCACTACACTAGTCGAGGAAGGCTACAAGATAGCTCTAACACACGGTAACGGTCCACAGGTAGGTATTATAGCAGAATGGATGATGGCTGGGCTAAAAATGAAACAGCTCCCACCAATGACGCTTGATATCGCCGGCGCGATGAGCCAAGGATGGCTAGGCTACCTGCTGCAGCAAGCCCTCTACAACAAGCTCCTGGAGAAGGGCATGCTAGGTTCAAAAGTGAAAGGAGTAGTGACGATCGTTACCCAGACGCTAGTTAATAAAGACGATCCTGATTTCAAAAACCCGAGTAAGTATATTGGGCCATGGTATGAGAAAGAAGAAGCTGAAAAACTAGCTAGAGAATACGGCTGGGTTATTAAACCGGATCCACGCGGAGGATTTAGAAGAGTTGTTCCCTCGCCAGACCCGCAGATACAAGTCGAGATCGAGGCTATTAAGACACTACTAGACAACGGATTTATAGTAATCGCTGACGGAGGCGGTGGCGTACCAGTCTACAAGGATGAGAAAGGTTTACTGAAGGGTGTTGAGGGAGTTATAGACAAAGATCTCGGAGCCGAGAGAATGGCTACTGCTCTCGGAGCCAGTATACTAATGATATTGACAGATGTAGAGAAAGTTTATTTGAACTATGGGACACCGAATGCCAAACCACTAGACGTCATGACGGTGAGCGAAGCCAAGAAATACTATGCTGAAGGACACTTCAAGCCTGGTAGCATGGGTCCTAAAGTATTAGCAGGTATAAGGTTTATTGAGAACGGTGGTAAACTAGCAATAATAGGGCACCTATTTAAAGCAAGGGAGGCGTTAGAAGGTAAGTCGGGGACTAGGATCATACCCGGGTAGAAAAGTCTGGTAAATCCTTTTTTCTCTTCTTTATCTTTTCATTTCATAACCACACTTAGTATAGGGTTGTGCCGGGAATGAAGGGATTAAACGGGCGCTTACCGTATATTACCGCGCTTGTTCTAACATCGATCATATGGGGGTCTAGCTTCCTCTTTATCAAGCTTAGTGTCTCAAGTATTGATGGAATCACGTATACTTTCTATAGAGCCCTAATATCCCTCCTCGTTCTATCCCCTATAGGATTACTCAGGCCCCGGGAAATAAATACTAATGCTTTGAAGAAAGGTTTATACGTTGGAGTTTCTTATATACTAGGCTTGTCTCTACAGGGTCTTGGGACACAATACACTACTCCTTCAATCTCCGCTTTTGTGACCGGGTTGAATACTGTTTTTGTTTACATCTATGATCTTTTTAAGGGTAAGGGAAAGTCGTATAGGCTAGCTATTTCACTAGTATTATCTACCATAGGCCTGTATCTGCTGACGAAGCCTTCAGGCGGGTTGAATACTGGCGTCATCCTAATATTATTAGGAGCGGTTGCCTGGGCTGCTGAAATCATTCTCGTAGGCTATTACAGCAGTATTTTGTCGGAAGACCTAGTAGGCTTCCTGATAGGACTACTAACGCCGGGTCTAGCCCTCGCACCTTATGTAATCGCGTATAATAGGTTTGTCCCTGATACGCACACTCTACTCTACATATTATACCTGAGCGTATTCTGCACGATTATAGCATCCTTCCTCCAAGTGCTAGGGCAGAAAGGGGTTCCAGCCCATGTAGCGGCAACCATCTATCTATTAGAACCGGTTTCAGCATTGCTTTTCTCAGTAGTCTTCTACAGGGAAAACATTGTTATTCAACAGGCTGCTGGAGCGATATTGATTATAGCAGCAATCTATATTGTGACTAGATAACCTTCTTTGTTTTCGAAGCTCTATGTAGCAGGATTACGTAAAGGCTTATTTGAAAAACATTCGACGATCGAAAACTTATTTTATTCACCGGTTAAAAATAATTCTAGGGTGGTATCGATTAGGGAGAAAGTAGATATTCTAATCAATAACGCTCTAATTGTTACAATGAACAACGAGAGAAGGGTTATACCACGAGGGTATGTTGCTGTAAGAGGAGATAGGGTACTAGATGTAGGAGCTGGTGACGGCAGTAGCAAGTATGTGAGCGATGAAGTAATCGAGGGCAGGAGGATTATTGTAACCCCTGGCTTCATAAGCGCTCATACACACTTCTACGGGGCCCTTCTAGCTGGGAGCCCGTGGTTTGCGAAAATAGAGCCTCCAACAGACTTCATGCAGAACCTTCAGAGGATATGGTGGACTCTCGACGTTATGCTATGCCATGATGAAGCATATACTGCCGCACTCCTTGGATCTATAATGTATGCTAAATCCGGTGTTACAAACTTCTTCGATAACATAAGCGCGCCTAACTGCATCGACGGAATCCTAGATAATATGGAGAAAGCTGTTAACGAAGTCGGGATAAGGGGAATACTGAGTTTTGAAGCAACGCAGAGGAGGAGTAGGGAGGAGGGTGTTAGAGGAGTTAGAGAGAACGAGCGGTTTATTCTCAAGAATAATAGAGACCCATCTAAACTAGTAAAAGGAGCAATATACTTACACGCTAGCTTCACAATATACGACGAGCTCTTCTACATGGCTAAAGAGATTTCCGATAAGACAGGTGCCCTAATAGCCATACACACAGAGGAAGGTCTCGTCGACGTGTACCATAATATTGAGAGGTATGGGCTGAGACCTATAGAGAGAATGTACAAGCTCGGATTCCTATCCCCGAAGGTGCACTTAGTCCATGCTGTCCAAGCCACTGATGAAGAATTGCTCCTAGTGAAGAAGACAGGTGCTCACGTAGCGCATAATCCTATGAGCAATATGCTTAATGCTGTTGGGGTACCGAAGGTGCCGAGAATGCTAGAATTAGGGATTAACGTAGGTCTAGGCGACGATGGCTATGTCTTCAACGTATTCGATAATATGAGAGCCGCCTACCTTATTCATAAGGTATGGAATCTAGACCCTAGGCTAATGACCCCGTTACAAGTCGTTGAAATGGCTACGGTGAACTCCGCGAAAATGTTCCACCAAGAGAATGAATTAGGAAGTATTGAACCAGGTAAGAAAGCAGATATAGTCATCCTGAAACCCAAGACGCCTCCTACGCCTGTAAACGAGAAGACAATATATGCACATATTGTCAACGTCTACGACGTAGATGATGTATCGACAGTTATAGTAGACGGCAGATTTGTAGTTAGAGACCAGAAGCTAGTGAATATCGATCTCGAGAAAGCACTCGAACAATCTCATAAAGTCGTTGAACGACTCTGGGATAGAATGCTTTCGGAAGGAAGGTACCAGCTAGACTATTTAAAATAGCCATTAGTTTTTTATTATAATTTTCTCTTTTCTAATCTACATTGTCTATTAATCCTAATCCGCTATTATTATCTCTCTTCGAACCGTAAAATACAGATTTAAAGCTGTCTAAGATAAACGTGACAATTTATTTAGTATCGAGAAAAATTATATAAACCCTTAACAATCAATATAATAATAATGGTGGAACATGATGGCTGCTAGAGAGCCTTGCAAAAATGCTGTAAAAGTTAAAACACCCTCTGGGAAAGAGCTTGACCTAGTCCCAAGGAAAGTATGGCAGCTTAACCCGAGCGGTAGGAAAGGTGTGAAAGTAGGGTTATTCCAGGACCCGGAGACAGGTAAGTTCTTTAGGCAGAAGGTTCCAGACGAATATCCCTTATGTGGCTAATTTTTTTAAATATTCAAAACATTATTCCTTCTCTTTTCCCGTTGAAAGTATTTTATTTATACACAATGAGTTTTAATATTTAGGGGGTGTTAGATTGCCGAGTCTCGAGGTAGAGATAGCTGGACTAAAGTTCAAAAACCCTCTTATGAACGCAGCATGCCCGGTGTCTAGAGATGCTGAATCAATGATCGCTTTGATAAACAATAACGTCGGCGGTGTCGTAGCTAAGACAATAAGTGTTAAACCGGCAATAGTCCCTAGGCCGAGTATGGCTGCCGTAGACCGCGGTATGACTAGAATGCAAATGCTGAAGACTATTAAGCCAGGTGATATACGTATTGTAAACCTAGACAGTGGAAACAACAGATTCATCTACGGAGTTCTCAACGCGGAGTTATGGAGTGATATACCTGCCGAACACTATCTTGAGAGAGAGTACCCTATTGTAAGAGAGTATGCTAGGAAAAACAATGTAGTATTCATAGCTAGTATCGGCTATACCCCCGAGGAACTATCTAACTTAGGGCCTAAGGTTGAGAAAGCAGGGGTTGACGCGATAGAGTTCTCGACACACTATATTGGGAAGGACTACAAGCCTGTCGTAGAAGCAGCTAAAGCCCTTAGGGAGAGCGTGAGCATACCGATATTCGCTAAACTAAGCCCCTTCACACCAAATATTCCAGAGCTAGTAAAGGAGCTGGAGAATGTCGGGGTTAATGGTATAGTCGCGACAAACACTATCGGGCCAGCTCTCAGCATAGATGTAGAGACAGGGATGCCTATCGTAGGAGGCCCCTACGGGTTTGGATGGCTTAGCGGACCAGCACTAAAGCCTCTAGCGCTCGCTATAGTAGCCCAGGTAGCTCTTAATACTAAACTACCTGTTATAGGTGTCGGAGGTATATCGAGAGGGGTGGATGTAATAGAGTACTTTATGGCAGGCGCTTCAGCAGTCCAGATATGTACGGCTGCGTTAATCGAAGGACCGGGAGTATTCAAGAGGATTCTAAAGGAAGTAGAAGAATGGCTTGCTAGACACGACTACGATAGTATACTCGATATCAAAGGGCTAGCACTAAAGTATCTTAAACCAGAGCCGCGGAGAGTGTGGGCTGAACCCCCTATCGTCGACGCGAAGAAGTGTATTGGGTGTGGTTTCTGTGAACAGGTATGCAACTATAGTGCTGTCCACGTAGTACCAGATGAGAAAGGCAAGAGGATTGCAAGAGTAGATATAGAAAAATGCTATGGATGCGGTTTGTGCACTAGCGTGTGCCCAACTAGAGCGATCGCTTTTAAGGAATATATAAAGTAGCGTTTTTTATATATTTATTTAAATATCCTCTTCTCGTGTTTTTGATGTAAAATTTATTTAATTGAATAAAATCTTTAATCCAAGCTTATATATGTGGAGGAATCTAACCATTACTTGGTGTACCAATGGATAGGTTGTTACTGGAACTTCCCACTCTTGAAGACCTAGAACTTGTGAAGAAGAAGGTTTTCATGAGGATAGATATCAACTGCCCGATTGATTACGAGACCGGTAAAATACTGGATGATAGACGGATCAGAGTCCACTCGGCATATATTAAGAGCATTGTGGAGAAGTACGAGCCGGCTCTAGTACTAGGCTCCCACCAAGGGAGGCCTGGCGAGAGAGAATTTGTTTCACTAGAGGAGCATGCAGAATTACTAAGTAAGTATACAGGTATCAGTATCAGGTTCGTAGACGATGTAATAGGTCCCGCCGCTAGGCAGGCTATTAAAGACCTTAAACCAGGCGAGGTATTACTATTAGATAACTTAAGGTTTGTATCGGAAGAAGTTATTGAAGCAGACCCCGAGATTCAATCTAATACTATACTCGTGAAAAAACTCTCTAATCTATTCGACTACTATGTCAACGACGCGTTTGCGACTGCGCATAGAAGCCAGCCGAGTATAGTAGGCTTCCCTCTAGTCCTGCCAAGTGCTATAGGGCCATTGTTTGAAAAAGAGGTTAAAGCGGTATCTAAAATCTATACCTCAGGCGATGGGCCGCGAGTCTTTGTTCTAGGCGGGTCTAAGATACATGACCTTATACGAGTGATAGAGAATCTCGTGAGAAACAAGCTGGCGGAAAGAATACTTACGACAGGCGTTCTCGCGCAATTATTCCTTCTAGCTAAAGGGGTAAAGATCGGGGACGAGAATATCAGGATCCTCGAGGAAAAGAACGCTCTTACACTTATACCTCGGGCGAGACAGCTCTTGCTGAAGGGAGCTCCTATCGAAACCCCTGTCGATGTTAAAACGCTTGTAGGGGAGAAAGAGGTTGACAACACGTCTGTAACCAATATTAGAGGCGTGATCAAAGATATCGGCGATACTACTATAGAAGTATACAGCGAATTTATTAAAGAAGCCTCACTTGTCGTAATGAGAGGTCCGGCTGGAGTAATAGAAGATGAAAGGTTTAGGGAGGGGACTCTCAGACTCCTCGACGCCGTGAGTAAAACAAGGGCTTTTGTTATAATAGCCGGCGGCCACCTAGGCTCAATGGTCGATGACTCTAGAATCGACAGTAGTAGAATACACGTATCTACAGGAGGGAACGCACTACTCTTAATGCTAAGTGGTGAAGAGCTCCCTGCAATAAAAGCCATGCTCTTAAGCAAATCGATATTCCATGGCGGTAAGAAATGAAGGTTAAGGTTGCTGTCAACGGGTATGGTACAATAGGCAAAAGAGTTGCAGAAGCCATCAGAGCAATGCCTGATATGGAGCTGGTCGGGGTAGGTAAGTATACTCCAGACTATAGTGCTATTACTGCGAGTATGAACGGCATACCGATTTTCGCTCCGTTAGAAAACGAGAGATTATTTAGAGAAGTCGGGGTCGAGATAGCCGGTAGTATAGATGAATTGTTTAAATTAGCCGACATAATCGTAGATGCTTCCCCAGCCGGCAAAGGAATCGTTAATAAAGAAACCTATGTAAAAAACGGTAAGAGAGCCATATTCCAAGGAGGTGAGAAACCGCATGTTGCAGAAACAAGCTTTAATTCGCTATGTAACTACTCGGAAGCCCTTGGAAAAACGTTTCTACGGGTTGTCAGCTGTAATACGACAGGATTACTGAGAATTATATGTGCCCTACGCAGAATAGCCGATATTAAGAACGTTAGAGCCGTGATAGTGAGAAGAGCTAGCGACCCCAAAGACGATAAAGGTGTTGTAAACACGATCAAACTAGACCCGGCGAGTATACCAAGCCATCATGCTAAAGATGTTAAAACGGTACTACCAGACCTCGATATCGAGACAGTAGCCGTAATAGTACCGACAACTCTCATGCACGTCCATGTAATATATATAAGAACCACGCGAGAAGTCTCGAGAGAGGAGGTTATCGAAGAACTCGCTAAAACACCTAGGATTACCCTAATAGATGCAAATAAAACGGGTCTGGACTCTACCGGTAAGATTATTGAGTTAGCGAGAGATATCGGAAGGAAGAGATACGATCTATACGAGAATATTGTCTGGAGAGATCTCATATCAGTTAGAGGAGATGAAATAACCCTCGTCCAAGCAATACACCAGGAGGCTATTGTAGTACCGGAAAACATAGATGCTATAAGAGCATCACTAATAATCTCAAGAGACCCCTTGGAATCAGTTAGGACTACAGATAAGTTCTTAGGTGTAGGGTTGAAAATATAAACAAGGTGAGCGAATTGGCTGAAGCACCTACATACGAGATAA
This sequence comes from Thermogladius sp. 4427co, assembly GCF_051933805.1. GTDB lineage: Archaea > Thermoproteota > Thermoprotei_A > Sulfolobales > Desulfurococcaceae > Thermogladius. Next base: position 192,488 of record NZ_CP196893.1, read on the forward strand.
GTTTCATGCTGAGGAAAATACTTGTTCCTTTCGACGGAAGCAGCCTGAGTATCAAAGCGCTAAATATAGCTGTAGACCTAGCGAGACACTATGGTTCCCAACTCACGATTTTCTACGTTAAAATGCCGGGCGAGCCCGAGAAGGTTATAGAGCTAGCTAAGTCTATAGTTGGCAAGAAAATCCCGAACGTTAGGTATAAGACGGTCGAACTCTCCGAAAACGAAAGCATCTCATCTCTAATCCTGAGAGAGCTTAGTGATGAGAGTTATGATCTAATTATTGTAGGGGCTAAAGGAAAAAGCGGTACAATCGAGAGCAATATAGGCAGTATCCCCCTGGCTCTAGCCGTGAATGCAACTTCTTCAGTACTTATTATCAGATAGTTTTTTCCTTAGATATCCTACAGCAGCCCTCGGGTAATCCTTATCCCCGTATTCTCTCAGGAGGCTACTATAGTAGCTTGCAACACCACCCGATACAAATGCCGGGTATCCGTTCTCAGCTAGCTCATTAAATATAAGCCTAAAGTCTTTAGCAACGCCAGCGACAGTAAACCTAGCCTGCTTCTCCTGAATGATCCTACCCCAGTACCTTTCGAATACAGTCTTCAACCATGTAGCGTCAGCAACTTCAAGTAGTTTTTTCACATCCACATTATAGGCTTCTAGCAATTCGAGTGATTCGCCTATAAGAGCCGGTAGTGCTAGTGCTACGTTGTTGACAGCTAGTTTTAGAGCGGTGGCAGAAGGTATTTCTCCAGCGTAGACTACTTTACTTGAGTATTCTCTTACAAATCGTTCTACATCGTTTAAATCCTCGGGCGATCCGCCGATCATTGAGATTAAACGGCATTCTCTCGCTTCATCAACACTACCGTAGACTGTACCTTCATAGTATTTTATCGCACGTGGAGTAAATACTGAGGCAATTATCTGGCTGACCCTCGGGGAGATTGTTGAAGTATTTATTATGAACTTGGTTTTAACTCGTTCATAAAATTTGTCTACTACTAAAACTTTCAAATTCGCTTGGTCGTCGAATAAAGAGATGAGAGTGTAGTCGGTTTCGACACCTTCTAAGTCTTTTATAGCCTCACATCCAATATTCTTACATAGTTCCACTGCCTTACTATACGTCCTATTATACGCTATTATATTATAATTTTTCTTCGACAAACACGTTGCTATCGAGGAACCCATTAAACCCGTGCCTACAATTAAAACTCTCAAACTAGACACCTTCAAAATAATATTTATGCAGCACGACCCTCATATCAACTTTACCAGGGGTCTTGATCACATCGTTTAACGCGATATCCCAATACTTTTCTCTATCATTATAGTAGATATCGATTAGTTCTAGAAGCTTCTTCTTGAATTCCGAATAGTCTCTCTCATCTACTTCCTTAGCCCGTGGATCATCGTATATATTAATGAAATCTCTTATATCCTCTCCGAAAAACCATCCTGTAACATTTTCTTCTATCACTTCAATAGCCGCGCCATCCCTAGATGATAGCACGGGAGTAGCATTAACCAGCGATTTCATGAAGCTGGTACCACTAGCTTCCCAACCGCTGAATGGCGTAAATAGCAGGAATGTGCTACCTCTGAGTATAAGGTTTGCTATGGGGACATCGTAGTCGTGGATGTAGACTACATGCTTGAGTTTTAAATGCAGGTCTCTGAATTTCCTCGCATAGTTCAAACCGTCGAAATCCTTTGGGTGTGGCTTTCCTGCCAGTACGAAGACCGCTCTAATATCCGGGTTTTCCTCTATAAATCTCGATATGAAATACGGGCGTTTGTATCGGGCTAGCCTCCGGGGCCAAGCTATTATAGGCTTATCCCCTATATCGAGGTCGTTCTTATAGCTTTTCAGGAACGAAGCCAGCTTCTCCCTATTATCGTTCTTTACAGATACGACCAGCTCTCTAGTTATTTTACCATTACGGTAGGCGGTTAGAAGCCTGACATCCATCCATCTCTCTAGGCTAATACCATTGGTTATAGAAACTATCTTGTCCCTGTATTTAGTAAAAATCCTACCGATGACAGATTCCTGTTTCTTCGAGACGACAATGCCTTTTCTCAACCTAGCTAACGCGTAGTCAGTTAGCATGATATTATCGCCTAGAAACAGGCCGAACTCTCTCGCAATCAAACTTCCAGGAAAAGACGGGTGGCCCCAGGGGCCCGGCGTGTGAATTATAATCCTAGCCTTATCGTCTATGCTATTCATAGCCATTAGGAGGAGTGCAGTATGGGCTTCTTCTAGGTCGATTATTCTCACGTTTTCCAATCCTATAAAATTCTTTATAAAATATGATGAGCTCTTGGCTAGAAGCGCGTAAGCTAGGAATTGGCTCTCGAGGGTATCATTCATATACACTCTGTCAGTTAACTGCCTAGCCCACTGCGGGCATACTGCTTCGAAGAAGACTGCTTTAGCAGTCTTATACTCGTACAAGTATGGTTTTACAATCACCTCCTCCCCCTTCAAGGTTACGCTAAATTCCGGCCACGGTTTTAGCTTAGATATAGCTTTCGGATCCATAGACTCAGGTTCTGGAACAGGTTCTACACCGTCGAATCTCAGCTTCACGTATCCATGTCTATAGAATAGGGTGAGAACCCAATAGTCTAAGCCTATTTCGCCCGCTGTTATAAGCTTATCTCCTTCTAGTACACCAAGCCCTCCTGCGTATGTCTTTAAATCGTCTATAGCTATCTCAGGTGTAATACTTATAATTGCCATAATTACCATCCTGTGTAAGCAACTTTAAATGATAGAGTCACTAATATTTAAGCGGGAGTTTATACAGCTGATTGAAAGGTGTTCCATATTGAAACTACGCGAGGAAGCAGGCAGGATATTGAAAGAGATCCCAGTATCCTTAGGCAGGGATCTTCTCTATATTTTAACAAGGTATCATAGGGTTACCGGTTCTAGAGGATTGATCGAGGCGGTTAGAGAACTCAAGGAGGTTCTAGAGAATTCTGGAATCCCAGCTAGAATACACTACATCGACAATAATATTACGAAAGGATTCATTGAAACACCTGTAGGCTGGATACCTAGGAAGGCTGAGCTAGAGATCAAGATAGCAGGCAAGACTATTGCTAGGCTGGATTTAGACAGCCACCCAACCCTATTATCAGCTCACTCACCTGGTGGGGAAGGGTGTGGAAGGGTGAGGGTTTGCGAGAGCGAGTGCTCGGGTGAGGTTGTTCTGACGAACCTCAACCCCTACGACGCCTACAATATTATCGATGCTAAACTAATACTTCACTACGATAAGAACAGATACCATGACGCAGTCCCATACACCGGTCTGTTTATCACAGAGAAAGAGGTTAAACACGGGAAAGTAGTCATGAATATTCCTTTCAAGATCGCTATGGAAATAATGTCGAGACTGCTGCAGAAGCCGGATATAGAGGTCGAAGCTTGCTGGAAGTCGGATGTATCATTCGAGAACCTAGGACTCCCAGTACTGGTCTCGTGCGAGGAAAGCCCTAGAGTATTGATAGTAAGCCATATATGCCACCCCAAGCCTGGCGCTCACGATAATGCTAGCGGTAGCGTATCAAACTTTCTCTCCGCATTCGCAATAAGGAATATGAAGAAAACCGGCGAACTAGGAGTTTGTCACGTATGGGTTCCCGAATACACCGGTACTGTCTTCGTAAAGGGCTTGCTAAAGGATCTGCCAGAATACGTTATCAACCTTGACATGGTGGGCTCGAAGCAGAATGTGACGGGTTCCGTGCTCTCGATTGTAAACCCCCCGTTAATGTTCGAAGCAGCTGCATCCGCAGCATTATATGTATCGGCTAGAGCGGTCTTCGATAATCTCGAAGGCTTCGAGGGGATACCCCAGCCGTCGATAAGATATGATATATCGCCTTATAGTGCGGGAAGCGATCACGACGTCTTCCTAGTCTGGGGTATCGACTCGGGTATGTTAAATGAGTGGCCTAGCAAGTACTACCACACGGACTACGATACCCCTGATACTATATCGCCTAACCAACTAGTGAACACCGCAGCTGTTGCCACGCTAGCATCCAAGATATTATCCGATGAGTATCTAAGGGCGAAGACTACCAGTTTGTACAGGAACTACCTGAGAGACTGGTATATGGTTAAATCGATAACACTAGGATTAGAATCAGAAGCTGTATTAGAAACACGGTATAAACCCAGTGGCGAAATAATGGCTTCACCATTCTCGAGCAGGTTTATATACAAGAATATTGGGAGGGAAGCATTCTACAAAATGAGGGGTATTAAAGGGGCTTTCAGCTACTTAACAGTCTACGCACCAATAGCTGAAGCAAACGGTGTCAGAGACCATCTCCAGAGATTTATTAGCGAGGAGTTATTAACCTGGGATAAAGAGACAGTGAAAACAGTATCGGAACTCTGGGAGAAACTTAGAGGCTTTCTGAGGTAAACGTATATGCCAACTATCAGGGTGTCGCTAAGCGATTTGTATAGCCTCGTAGGAAGAGAGCTTTCTAGAGAAGAGCTTTTCAACGCCTTGACGAAACTAAAATGTGAGATTGAAGAGATCAGAGGGGATGAATTAGTATATGAGGCTAACCACGATAGGCCTGATCTATTTAGTGTAGAAGGATTATCGAGAGCTATACGTAATATCCTGGGACTACCGAGGCGAAACATTGTTATAAGAGAATGCGGTTTCGAAGCATATGCTGAGGAAGTTCAAGGGAGGCCGTACGTAGCCTTCGGGATAGTACGCAATATATCCTTAAGCGATGAAGCTCTGCGACAAATCATCCAGCTACAGGAGAAGCTTCACGCCACATACGGTAGGAATAGGAAGAAGGCTAGTATAGGATTATACGACCTCGATAAGATAAGACCGCCCGTTTACTATAAGGCCGCAGACCCCGACAACACTAAATTTAAACCCCTGGGGTATAGCCGGGAGATGACTCTTCGAGAAATCCTTAGTGAAACTGATAAAGGCAGGGAGTACGGGTTTCTGATAAAAGATTTGGCTAAATACCCTGTCATAATGGATAGTAGAGGAGGTATCCTGAGCCTCGCACCGATACTGAATAGCGAGGAGTATAAAGTCACTACTACTACCAGGAATATCCTAATAGATTCAACGGGCTTCGATCCCGAGACAATTGTCAACATGGTTACGATAATGAGTTACAGCCTCTCTGAGAGGGGTTCTAGCGCTGAAATCTGCGTGGTTAAGACAAAATATCCGACCGGGCGTGAAATAGTTGCCCCGAGGACGAAAGGGGTTCCGATAGAAATACTTGTTAGCGAAGTAAACAGATTGATCGGCATAGATCTCGACGCAACCACGGCAGCGGAATATCTGAAGCAACACGATTACTCAATACACCTAGTCGGAGAAGACAGAGTCGTTGTTGAACCGCCTCCCTATAGAATTGATATATTAAACTGGGTGGATGTTGCCGAAGATATTGCTATTTCATACGGCTACGAAAGGTTAGGAATGGAGGCAAGGAGTCTCCCACCCTCATATGAGAAAGGCAGGAGCGACGAAATCGAATATCTATCACATAGACTAAGAGAGGTCATGGTTTCACTAGGATTCATGGAAGTCTCCAACTATATGATGACCGATTCATCCTTCGACGTCAAATTCTTCAATAGGAGTATTGAACCGGTGACTGTAATTAATCCTGTAAGCGAGAAATTCAATTCTCTAAGAACATGGCTTACTCCTGGTCTACTGAGCATTATTATAGAAAATAGAGAAAAAGCGAAAGAATTCAAGATCTTTGAGATAGGGGATATCGTGTACGTAGGTAAAGATGGAAGAGTCGTAGAAGAGAGGAGGCTTGGAGTAGCTTTATCGAGGAGCGATTCAACACTCACAGACGGATTATCACTGGTTGTCACAATACTTGATATCTTCGGGCTTAAACCCGTTTTCAGAGAAGCCCCTATAGAAGGATTGCTGCCTGAGAGGTCGGCGAATATCTTTGTTGACAATGATTTAATCGGGTTTGTAGGAGAAGTCCACCCGACTATACTCTACAAGCTGGGCTACGACAAGCCCGTGGTCGTAGTAGAACTGAATATAGAACAATTGTTAAAAACGTTGAGAAAGCAATTAGTATAATGAGGATGAGGCTTGGAAGGGATGACCGTTAGGGATGAAATCACGGGCCTTTCTGAAAACGGGTCTGCTATATGACAAATACTGTTCTACCGTTGATAGTAGCAATCATCTTATTTCTCTTGGGTCTACTAATGGAATTATTCTATAGGAAATCTCTACCCCGACGGAATATAGAATAACTCGTTCTCCCAAATTATTTTACGAGCGAGCTTCCTACTTACCAAGGATTCGATAGCGATAATCCCATAGTCCCCATATAACCCCGTTATCTCTGTTGTTCTCAACGGCTTACGAATGATATGGTTATACACTTCGATGAAAGCTCTCTTTGATTTAGCCTTGACACCAATGCTTTTTCTTGAGCATTCTACGGCTTCCACCCCTTCTTCAACAAGTTTCTCCGAGATTCTGCCTAGAACACTTTTCGAAACGGGTTTCAGATCGAAATTTCTAACCGGCCTATCGAGTGTTTTAATAAAACCTTTCCTTGGCCTTAGTTTGTATAATAGAATATGTACATACTCATCTAGGTAAGCAGAGAGATTACTCTCTAAACCTACTCTACCAACATATACATCGAAGACTATTTTATCAGCGTAACTCTTGTATTCTGACAAAATAGATGCTAAACGTGAATAATATTCGCCTGCGCTCAGGTTCAAATTGTGAGCAGGACTATACATGGTAGACCATTCGAGATCCGCTATGTAAAACGGGACTACTAGTAAGTCTACTGCTTCGAGAACCGTTGACAAAGCCCTCGCGAAATACATGTTTGTTTTCAAAGCTAGTTTAAAACCGTACTTACCGGCTAGGCTTTTGAGCTTACCTAATAATTCGGGTAATTCATCGTATAGGAAAGGATCTGCGGATCCATCGATATACAATGTCTCTAATCTTAGTTCCCTCTCGCTAATACTCTCCTCGACCAACATCTCTAATTCACCGGGGCTATATTTTTTCAAAGAGGATTTCTTTACTGGTATAGGGCAGAAAGCACAGGATAGAGGACATTTAACAGTAAAATTAAGAGGGTCTAGCCCTAGAGAGCTGCCGAAACACCTACTTGGATGTGGGCCGTAGACCGGTTCTAGTCTCATTTATTAAACACCTTGCTTTCTAATAAGGCTATATACATCCCTTGCCCATCCACTATATGCGGCATAATTCTATAAGTATAATCACTTGATCTAAAACCAGGGTAGGCGGGGGATAGATAGGGTTCTTTCAAAGGGATCGCTTCTGCCATATCTTCTCGAATAACCTGGTCTACCACCCCTTCTCCTTCCTCGGGCAGTATACTACAGGTTATATAAATCGTGATACGGCTTTGCTTTAAGACATTTTTAAGGATCCTATATTGGATCCTAGTATAATGTCTTAAAGCGACTTCCGAAAACCTTATTTTAACGGTGGGGTCCGAGTATATCGCACCTGTTCCAGTACACGGAGCATCGACAATAGCCTTGTCGAATATCCTACTATAATTGTTTAGAATAGAGTCGCCTGCTACAACTATAGCTCTCTCCAACCCGCCGTATTTAGATAACGTGTTGGCCACATATCTAATCCTCTTCAGCGAGTAGTCGACTGCGACAGCCCTAGTACTCGAACTCATAGCTAGGACGAACTGTAGTTTTAGGCCGGGAGCGCTGCAGGCATCTAGCAGAGTACCGTCGTATGGTCTGCCGGCGTGCACTGATAGGATGCTCGAGATATCATGGGGTATTAGAACCCCTTTCCTAACACAGTCTAGTCTACCGATCGGAGTATAGGGGTCTCCGAGTAGTTTTACTGCGATATCTATGTATTTAGACTGCTGGAAATTCAAATTCTCTTTCCTAAGGCAGGCTAGCCCGTCTTGATAATTTGTTTTTAAAACATTTATCCTAAGCCACCTTTTCCTCTCATTAAGAGACCCAAGGATTTTCTCTAACTCCCCAATCTCCAAATAGTCTGCTAGCTTCCTTACAATTAATACTGGGAAGCCGTATTTTAGCGAGATAAACTCTACGCTACCGAACCTACCCTCATATAAAGATGCCTTATCTTTTAGTTTTTCAATATCGAAACCAATAGATGACAAATACCCTGATATCCCGTAGGGTGTGGTTGGATAGCCTTCTATTCTAGCTAGTAGTCTTATTGTATGATAATGTATTAGTGTATCAAAACCTAGTTTGTAAAGCTCCCTGAGCTTGCTGGCAGGAAACCTGTATTTCCTTGTTATCGCCTTAAAAGCTTGCTCGAAACTCACGTTCCTAGATGTTACAATACGCAGCAACTGCGATATAAAGAACCTGATGTCTCTTACAGGTACCTGATAGCCTGCCATACTAATCCGGTATAGGTTTAACTACTACACTACTACCACTAGTCTTGCTGTAGTAAAATGGTAGAGGCCTGCGTTTCACAGACCTGAGGAATTCTATATCTTTGGAGAATAAGAGCCTTATATCGTCGATGCCTAGATACCACATAGCTAGTCTATCTACTCCAATCCCCCATGCTATAGCCTTGTAGCCTTTTGCGCCAAGCATCTCCATCACCTCAGGCCTGAACACTCCTCCTGGAAATACCTCGACCCATCCTAGCCGGGGATGCTTGATATATCCTTCAACACTTGGTTCTGTAAACGGGAAGTATCCTGGTTTAAACCATACCTCCTTGATACCAAGTGCCGCAGCGAATTCTTTAAAGAAGTAGAGGAGGTGTTTGAAATTAACATCCTTCCCGACTATAATACCGTCTAACTGATAGAACTCCATGCTATGCTTTGCGTCAAGGTTTTCAGGCCTAAATACCCTGTCTATTGTGAAAGCCCTGTACTCCCCTCCGCCTCGTGAATAAATCGTTCTCGCAGACACGGCTGTACACTGCGTCCTCAGAACTAATCTGAACGCTCTCGAAGGATCCCATTTATACCTCCACCCCTTCTCGTGGACAGCCCCAACCCTCTCTACCAGATCCTTGGGGAGGTCTCCTACGATTTTGTTAGCAACGTAGAACGTATCGTGTATCTCGCGGGCCGGGTGATCCTGAGCTTGGAATAAGACGTCGAAATTCCAGAGCTCTGCTTCAACGTGGGGGCCTCTGACTTCTTCGAACCCCATAAATATAAGTATTTCGCGTAGTTGCCTAATGAAATCCATGAACGGATGGTATAGGGATGGCTTGAGCCTAGGCGGGGGGATGCTAAGGTCGAATCTCTTGATAACGTATTCCTCGAAACGATTGCTATGCTCGGGTAGGACTACTGTAAGAAGTTTCTTGGGCAGTATCACATCTGATTCGAGCAGCCGCTTCAGGTTACTAGAGCCTTTGACTATGATAAGGCTCTTCTTCCTCGCGGAAACCATTTTACGCTTTCTCAGCAAGTCTAATAGATCTATCTGTGTATCACCTTGTTCTATTTTCCTGAGCGATATTCTAACATACGCCGATTCTTCAGCTATCTCAACACATCTGGTTTCGTCATCGATTTTCACGATACCATTCTCTACCTTTATGCACTTGTTTTTCACCAGCACCTGAAATGCTATATTAGAATCCTCGCTATCAAGTCCCGACTTATTCGATAAGCATTTTACGAATTCGCTTGCCGTCTTGCCGAGACAGGACCTGTAAAACCTTAAAGCAACCTCCTCGGGCAGCCCTCTTTCAAGGTATCTCCTACCGTAATCTGTTAACTCGTACACGGTCACTGTCCTAGTCTCCACTTCAACAAGCTTTTTGCTTGCTAACTCAGCTATATCCCTCATCAGGTCTTCTGGTTCCGTTTTTAGAAGGTTTGAAAGCGTTTTCGCATCTGCTTCAGCTAAATCCGCAACCGCCTTCAGTATCTCATACTGTCTCTCTGTTACAAACACCTTCTCCGTCAATAAACCACCTCGTTAAACTACCGTTTTATATATCCTTTGGTGCCAACGTTTTATATAAATTAGGTTTTTCCTAATACCTTTTAGAGGATTTCTAGTAGATAGCTCTTAACCAGGATCCTTGTATATTCATGTTTTGGTCTCAAAATTATCTCTTCTAAAACCCCTTCATCCACTATCATCCCATCTTTCAAGATAATAGCCTTATCAGCCAGGTACTGGGCTACGGCAAGGTCGTGGGTTACTAGGAGGATACTCATCTTGAGCCTACTGTAGATCTCATTTATCGTATTAATGATCTGGGCCTGGGTCGAGACGTCTAGTGCTGAAGTAGGTTCGTCTAACAAGAGTATTCTAGGCCTTGATATGATTGCCCTAGCGATCAAAACCCTTTGTAGCATCCCACCGCTTAAGCTCGACGGGTATGTTTCTAACACCTCCTCCCGTAACCCAACCATTTTAATTGTGTCGAGAAGTATCCTATTGAGCTCCCCACTAGGTATCTTCGATCTCTCGACTGGTTCAAGGATGCTGGTTTTAATCTTTACTCTCGGATCTAATGCTTTATAAGGGTCTTGAGGTACGTAGCCGATGTTTTTAATAGCCTCCATCCAATTCTTTTTTGAAGCATAAATATCCAACCCGTTGACGAAAACCCTTCCCCTAAGAGGTCTAAGTAGGCCTAGGATCACTTTCAAGAGTGTTGTTTTACCGCTTCCACTCTCGCCTATTACAGCAACTCTCTCGCCTTGTCTAATACACAAGCTTATTCCTTTCAATACCGGGTTGAAGCTTTTTACTATTGAAAGACCTGATCTAATTATGTAATAGCCCGCTATTACATTATCAAGCTTTACTACGCAGTCTCCTTGGCCAGCGGCTTCCAACACTTAACCCTCTTCCCATCTACTTCTATTATAGGAGGCTTAATGAGACACGTACTGTCTCTAAAAGGACATCTATCGTAGAAACTACATCTAGCATCTTCAATGTATAAAGCCGAGGGGGGCTCCCCGGGTATTGATCTCAGGGGTTTCTTGACTCCTAGAACAGGTACAACATTGAGCAGTAGCCTCGTATAGGGGTGGGAGGGATTCTCCAGGATGCTTAATGCCCCGCCTTCTTCTAGTATTTCGCCGGCATACATGACCGATATCCTATCGCATATTTTCCCAGCTAATAATATGTCGTGGGTTATTATTATGATAGTTGTCTTATAGGAATCCCTGATCTCTTTAAACACCCTCATTAAATGGAGCTTTAGGTGGGCGTCTACGTTGGAAGTCGGTTCATCAGCGACGATTAGCTTAGCCCCTGTTGCGAGACTTAACCCGATGGCAACCCTCTGCTGCATCCCACCGCTTAATTCGTTAGGATAGTAATCTAGGACGCTCGGGTTGAGTCCTACAGTCTTCAAGATTTCAGCCGCGTAATTCTTAGCATCAACCTCGTTGTAACCACGTTCTTTCAACACGTTCCAGAACTGCCTCCAGATCTTTATGAAAGGATTAAGAGATGAGCCCGGGTTCTGTGGTATGTATGCTGTAACCCTCCCTCTAACACCTTCATATCTCCATGAATCGTCTTTTAAAACCAGTTTGCCGAATATGTATAACTCCCCTCTAGTAACAGCGTATGGAGGCAGAATGCCGGTAATAGCGAGCCCGAGAGTCGTCTTACCACAACCGCTCTCTCCTACAATACAGTGGATACTCCCCTCCTCGACCGATAAGTCTATGTTCCGCACAACCCACAACACCTTGTTTTCTTCATTCAAATACCCTACTCTAAATCCAACAGACCTTACAGCTAGAACCATAGCTTCCACCTCCTCCTGAGCTTAGGGTCTATCTCCTCTCTTAACGAGTCGCCTACCATGCTGAAACCAAGCGCTGTAATCAGGATGAAGAATCCTGGTATGAGGCTTATCCAAGGCATTTTAAGTATGTAGTAGAACCCGTTTTGAGCTATTACTCCCCAGTCAGGGGAGTCTGGGGGGAGCCCGAATCCTAAGAAGTTAATGGATGATGCTTCTAGCAGCACACTGCCAAGGTCTGTAATAGCCTGGACTACTACAGGAGGGCTCGCGTTCCTTATTATATGTCTGTAAATAATCTTGTAGCCGGGTATGTAAGCCAGCTTGGATAGAGTGACGTAATCCATTTCAGTAATGCTTCTAGCATAGACGTAGGCGATACGGCCATACCAGGCCCACCAGGTTAGAACCATGCTCGCTACCACTACCTGTAGACCGGGACCGAAAACCATTTTCAAGGGGGCTGCAAGGAGTATGGCCGGCATTGCTAGGAATACTTCTATAATATAGTTGAGGACGTGTTCGATAAATCCTTTGTAATAGGCAGCTACTATACCTAGTATAAGGCCGATTAACAAGCTTATACCCGTGACTAGGACTATCTGCAGCAATGCTGTAGAAGCCCCGATGAGGACTCTAGATAAAAGGTCTCTCCCTTTATCGTCGGTTCCGAATAAATGAGACAGGCTAGGAGGCTGTCCTACTCTATCGGTCTGATTCAATGGGATTAGCCCCCATCCTTCTTCGGGGTAAGGGGCTATGAAAGGAGCTGATATTGCCATAACGATGATTGCTGTGATAATAATTATCCCGATTCTAAACCTCAACCTCTTTCTCCAAGCCCTTCTACCGGTATTTATAATGGTTGTAAAATATGGTTCGGGTTTTCTCATAGCCTGATCCTCGGGTCGATAATGGATTGGATAATATCAGCTAGAGTATTGACGATAATGTAGAATACTCCGACAACTATGAGTATGGATACTGCGAGTTTGAAATCGTTAGAGACAATAGAGTTCACGAGTAGGTTACCCAAGCCCTCGCGTCCAAAGATGTATTCGACTATCATAGCATCTACAAGGCTGTATGCGAAAGCTAGGCCGAAGACCTGTGTCAGAGCTGGTATAGTGCCTCTGAAAGCATAGCCCCAAACTATCGTATTCCTCTTTAAGCCTAGAGCAACAGCCTGTCTAACATAATCCTCGTTTAATGCTTCAGCCATGAGGGCCCTGACTACCCTAATACCTACACCAATAGGGTATACTGAGACTACTAGAGCAGGTGGTATAAGCCTCTTTAATACGTCTAGGAAGAGTATTGGCTCGCCTTCTAACAATGTATCTATTAGATAGAACCCTGTTATAGGGTGGAAACCAAGGGAGGCTGCTAGACGAGCATTTATTCTCCCATACGAAGAGACCCCTAAGAACTCAGCTAGTAGGATGAAAACTCCAATACCAATCCAGAAAGATGGAGTGTTAGCCAGGATAAATCCGAAAACATCTATCGAGTCACCCCTGAAACTCCCCCTGTTCAAAGACGAGTACACGCCCATAAAGACCCCGACCGGAATACCAATCAAATATGCTACTATAAGGAGTTCTAATGTAGAAGACATATGAGACCAAATAGTTGGTAGAACAGGGGATTTAGTGCTAATCGAGTACCCGATATTACCTGTGAAAATGTTCATGATGAATAAAACAACCTGTATGTAAAAAGGTTTATCGAGATTTAGCTCTCTCCTAGCTATCTCGATAGCTTTATCAGCACCAGGCCCCCTCGGGTTTCCAGCCCACCTCACAGCCGGATCGCCAGGGGACAGTATTATGAGATAATACGTTACGATAATAATACCTAGGACTATGAGGGTAGAGTAAAAAACGCGTTTAAAAACATAGTTCAGGCTGACAACCAACTATGCTGTCACCTGGACGTATTGGAAGAATATTACATACATGTACAAGGGGTTTACCGCGTTGTTAGGGATATTGATCCTCGGGTTGTATACGAAGACTTTTATCTCATCCCACAAATTAGCTGCAACACCTTGCTCGAATAATATTTCCTGGGCTTGCCTATATAGCTCCATGGCTTTCCCGTAGTCGGTTCCTTCGAGCATGAAAGCGTTATCCACAAGGTTATTGAATGTCTCGTTTGCGAAACCGCTCCAATTCCATTCTTTGCTATCACTATGGAATAGATTGTAAAGGTAGTCGTATGGCGATATAATAGTAGGCCACCAGTCATTTATGAGCATGTGGGGCGTGTTCTCGGGATTCTCCCAGACTGCTTTACCAGCATCTTTCATAGCATCCCATGTAGCGGGTACTAGCTTAACGTTTACACCTATCTGAGCTAGACTGCTCTTGAGAATGCTCGCGAAATCCTCTTCCTCCTTATAATCGGTTTGATACATGAATTCTATTGTTACACCAGGTTTTACACCGCTCTTCTCCATCAATTCCCTCGCTTTAGTAATATTGTACTGGTATGTCAACCCTGGCTGGAAACCAGGGAAGTAGTGTGGTAGGTATCCGCTCCCTAGGAGAGCGTAGCCTTTCATAGCGTCTTCTACTATCCTATCCCAGGGTATTGCATACAGTATAGCAAGCCTGAATTCCGTGATATTCGTCGGATACCTCCTCGTGTTAAAGACTAGGAAATAACTGTGGAATGTCGTGAGGTTAACGTATTTAAACCCTCTCGAGATAACATCCCTTATACTTATCCTTGGAATACTTGTAACAATGTCGATATCGCCGCTAACTAGCCCGTTGTACTGCTCCTGCGGGTCGGTTTTAATCTTGATAATAACCTTGTCTGGTGCTTTATCGTTGTTTACAATACTCCAACCCCACCATTTATCGAATTTAACAAGTACCACCTCATTATACGGGTCGTAGGATACGATTCTATAAGGCCCTGTCCCCTCATCTCTTCCGGTGTTGAACCAGTCTCTAAGCTTTAAATCTGTATAGTTCTGCACACCTGCCTTGATTAAAGCGTTTGGATTAAATATGTATGCTGCGTAGCTGGATGCTGCTATAAGGTCGAGCCTCTGCGGATACCTTAGTTTGAATTCTACCGTGTAGTCGTCTAATGGAGTAACGTCTTCTACAGCATCCCAAATATACCCTAAGCCTATACCATACATCTCGTAGACTTCTTTAGCCCTCTTCACACTGACTACTACAGCGGAAGAATTGAACGGTGTGCCATCGTGGAATACTACGCCTTTCCTAAGGTAGAAGATCCATACTGTATTATTCTCCCTCGCCTCCCATCTCTCTGCGAGAGCGGGTATTGTCTGATTATTTATAGGGTCATAGTATAAGAGCGGTTCATAAACTGATCCAAGCACTACAAGTCCTGTGTCATCTTCTAGACTAGGGTCTATGCCGGTAATCCTATCGTTATACGCGTAGACAACGATCTTCTCGGCATATCCTCTATGGCTAGTATAATAAAAGTAGGCGGCTAAGCTAGCTATCAATACAGCTATTAGTATGGCCAGAGCTAGTTTCTTCATCTCAGACACTAGGTTATTGCTTAAACAATTTTAGGTTTTAAAACAAGACCCGTTTGCCTAAAGCACTTTCAATAACGTTAATACGTCTGGAGTAAATGTAGTTATTACTGTTTCTCTACATCTCTCGGAGTAAGCAAATACCTACAGCCCGCGTTAAATAGATACCGGCTGGTTTAAATATTTAACCCAGGCCCTCTGTTAAAACAGACAGGTATAAAGGTGGTATAATGCCATCTCTAAGATACCTGGTTAGAGAACTAAGCGGTAAAGACCTTATATCGACGCTTGAATGGAGCGATGAAGAATTAGAAATAGCGTTGAAGCTAGCAGAAGAGTTCAAATATATAGCTAACTACTACGGGGTAGAAGCAATACCCAAGGTACTGGAGAGGAAAGTATTCTACATGCTATTCTTCGCCCCCTCGACTAGGACCAGGGCGGCTTTCGAATCAGGGATGTACTTCCTCGGAGGGCACGCCGCATACATAGATGCTACAACTACCAGAATGGCTTTTGGGAAACAGGAGAAAGTCGGTGAGGCTATTAAAGATGTTGCAGCAATGTACGACCTCTACGGCCACGGGCTGGGCATAAGGATCCTTGATAAAGCAATAGACTACCTGTATGGTGTTGGCAACGCATATATTAGAGAGATGGCTAAAGCTGCTAAGATACCTGTAATAAACATGGCTGACGACATGTTCCACCCGACACAGGGCTTAGCCGACATCTACACCTTTATAGAGAGATTCAAAAACCCGCGGGGCAAGAAATATGTCATAATGTGGGCCTATAGCCCCGAGATAAGAGGTTGGTGCAGCCCCCAGGAAGACATGATACTATTCCCAAGGTTCGGGGTAGACGTCGTAGTCGCCAGGCCTCCAGGATTCGACTTAGACCCGAAGCTCGTTGAGAAAGCTAAAGAGCTGGCTAGAGAGCATGGAGCTACATTCGAGGTTACAGACAACTTACAGGAGGCTCTGAGAGGTGCTCACGCAGTTTTCCCTAGGAACTGGGCTTCACCGACTCTAGTCCAAGTAGGGTATAGCAAGTTCAAAGATGAAGAGCTGAAGATCTACGAGAAGTACAAGAACTGGAAGGTTACGAGGGAGTTAATGGATCTCATGGATAAACACGGCGTCCTAATGCACGTGCTCCCAATATTCAGAGGGTTCGAAGCCGACGACGATGTAATAGACGACCCGAAGCGCTCTGTGATATACGAGCAGGCTGAAAACGGATTATGGACTAAGATGGCTGTACTAGCTCTAACAATGTATGGAGTTAAGTAATTTTTTACTCTTTTCCTTACTTTCCTATATACTCATCAAAATCTACTTCCCTACCATGTTTTACAAACCTAATCCTTAGGTCAGGCCTTACATCCAAACCCAGCCTCCTCGCCACGGCTAAGACCGTTAACCCATCTAGTTTATCCACGGCCTTTCTCCTCAGAAGTTCATATAATACTAAGACAACGGTTTTGTACTCGTCGGGGTACAACGCTTTCGTTTTCTCAAGTATTTCGCGCGCTCTCTCATCTGATAGATTTCCGTATACGATTGCCTCGGGATCTACGAGGTTACGGGAACTCTCTTCTTTCCTAGTTGTAGAGGTGGATAATAGCTTCTTCATAAGCTTTAACCTGATTTCATCAGGCAGTTCGTCTGCCACGAGTCTACCCCCAAAGAATTATCATTATCACAAGGGTTTTTCAATTAAAGCCGTTGATAACATGAGTTATGTCTATGTGATAACTGTTACAGGATATAGGAAAACAAGGTATATTCCAAGATTGATTAATGTTACTAGAAGACCTGCCTTAAGGAAGTCTACGAAGCCTATTGTAGTATTCATTCTCGATTCCAGGTACTCTATGATTATTATATTAGACGCCGCCCCTAGTAAAGTAAGATTCCCTGCGATAGTTGTAGACATAGCCATGGTGATCCAGGTTATATCGTAGCTAGCCAGACTATGGTTGGCGCTGATATAGGATATCAAGAGCTTAGTGAACGGTACATTGCTTACTAGCTGGCTCCCTAGTATCGATAAAATGGATAACATGAGTATTGTCTGGAAATTTAATTCGTTCGCTGACGCAGGTAGGAATGCTTCTAGCAAGGGCTGTAGCACCCCACTTCTCCAAACACCCTCCATAGTGATAAACATTGATATAAAGAAGACGATCGTCCCCCAGTCGACGTTTGAAAGCGTTCTTCTAGGATTACTCGTAAATATGTAGAGTGAGGCCGCTATAATAAACGGGATGAAACCCCTGTACTCGATTGAAGGTAAGCCTAGAATCTGGAAGATATCGTTAAGTATTAGGGATATCACAGTTACGACTAATCCCGTAGCCGCTAGGAGAGCGTCTCTCCTATTCCTTATCCTTTCATAAGGGATTATCAATACGTTACTGTAGCTCCCATCTCTTATTCTGAACACATGCATTAACACCAAAGGAGTCGCTACTAGGTTTACGAAAGTTGGGATAGATAGGAGTGCTACGAATTTGACGAATGGTGCTTCAATACCCGATCTGACGGCTATTAATACATTTTGGGGGTTTCCAATAGGGGTCATCACGGAACCTATTGTTAGAGAGAATGCTAGGAGTAGGAACATAAATCTCGGGTCTATGTTTAGCGCTTTAGCAATAGTATAAGCAATAGGCGGGCCCATTAGAGCAATCGTATCATTCATAAGTATTGAAGCCATTAACCCGAATAATATTGAAGAACCTATTATGAGCCCCTTTCTAGTTTTAAAAATAGAAATGAATCTTCCTGCTAGATAGTCCAATAGACCGGAGCTCTCGGCTAAACCCGTTATACTAAACATCCCTATAAGGAACAGTATAACATCCCAGTCTATAACGCTACCAACCTCGTCTACTTTCACCAGCCCTAGTGCTATTGTGATAAACGCTGTAAAAGACATTATGCTCCAGACAGGGATTCTAGGATTGCGACTCCCAGCGATTAGGGATCCTAGTAGTAGAGATACTATTAGACCGCCTACGATCATTCTACCTGACAAGCCGGTGCTCACCTTGTTAACCTGTAGTAGTTTAAACGATACTCCGCATACACCGATTTTAATCAGGTACCTCATCTTTTTAAAGAGGGGGCTGGATGTTCGCTCTATACGCTTCTATAGTCAAAAACCTTAGAGGAGTAGCATTATTCGATTTAAACGAAGAAGGTGTCTGGGATAGTATTACCTGGTTGAAGAAGAGGTTCAGGTATAGAAACCTCGGTGTCACACCAGTTATAGCCGATAGGTTCAGGGATAGGATCAAAGATTATCTAAACGGTAACCCGTTTAGAGAGCTTGTACTACCTATTCGAGAACTTGGAGAACTCGTTGGTAAATTGGCGGAAGCCGGCGGGATACCACTAGAGGTGTCGGAGCTACTTATCTTCTCATCCACATACATCTCCCCTTCACTATTAATCGGTGAAACCTTTTCCAACACTATAACTAGTTTAGCAGTATCTACGGTGAGAACATGCAGAGAACTCGATTTGAAAAGCTGGAAACTACACTTGAGGATAGCTGACTACAGTATTCTAGACTCCTACGAGGAGAATGTTTCTAGTTCTCTCAGAGCCCTTGAAAAACGTGATGAACGATTAATTAGAGAGATACTAGAGTCGAGAAAGAATGCTATCGAGAAGGATAAGAAGAGGTATTGGAGGATCTCCTGTGATAGCGGCAGGGTTTTTATCAGCTACGTAGACCTCCTTGAGATAGCCTTTAGGAAGGGTATACTGGAGACGCTGATACAACCCCTTGAAATAGCCGCGGGCCTTGCAGTAGTCCCCGTCGTCCATATTCCAGCAGGTCTAAAATAACCTAGGAACTAGATGAAAGGGTTTTAGAATTCTTGGCATGCGAAAGCTGATGCAGATCCGTATTTAGAGCTTGCCTATGCTCATAACTATGGTTTCTCTGTTTTCACAGGCATGAAATCAGGTAATAATTCAGTAATTGCATGCCTGCTTGAGCGAGGTAATAATTCAATGATATTTTAAGCTGTTTAAAGTATTGTATATTAAAGGTGGTGGTTATAACAGGGTTGATTATCGTTCTACTAGGCTTTTTAATAAGCTTGATCGGTTTCCTATTAGTTGCTATTGGAGCAATTACCGAGAAGAGAGGTGAGAAGAAGGATGTTGAAGCAGGAGGTGTTCTAATAATTGGGCCTATCCCAATAATATTCGGCACTAGTAAAAGAACTGCCCTGATATCAGCTGTGATAGGCCTCGTGTTAATCGTTGTTTTCATAATACTGATTACACTACTAGCTTAGAGGGTTGTGTCTTGAAGAATCTCCTGGCTATAGGCATGGTATTGTTTGTTGTAGGAATAATTGTCTCTTTAGTAGGTATGTTATACCTTGCGTTAGAATCGGGGGCTTCCTCAAGCGTTTCAACAGGTGTCTGTATACTATTGTTCATTATACCAATATGCTTCGGCTCCGGACCTGCCGCAGGGCTTCTAATAGCAGTATCTATCCTAGCAATCCTCGTAGTTATAACCGGGTTACTACTCTTCGTTTTCTCGAGCAAGAAAGCGGGAATAGGAGACGCCGTGTATTGATTAGGGAGGCTCCTGTATCTGAACCCGGTTTCCGGCGAAGTATTCTGATATAATGTACCTTCTAACAGAGAGTCCGGCAGGATATCCGAGTATTCTCCTAGTGAGACGGCAGAAAGAGCACTCGCTACCACTAGATAACAAGCCACAACTCCTGCATATAGTAGGCTTCTCAGATGCGCGCTGAGGCTTTTGGAGCATTCTCTTAGCGTGGGCTCTCAGTAGTGAGATTTTAAAGCCTGGCGCCTCCCTCTCTATTTTCTCAACGAAATCTCTAATAGCATCCTCCATCCAACCAACATATTTGAACGGGCAGTGGAAATCTATATATGGGAGATGTCCAGCCCGGGCATAGTCTTCTATCTCGCTCTTGTAGAATTCGTAGAAGGGTTTAATCCTCCTAGCCGCTACCCCGGGTATTTCAGCATTTACCGGGGCCAGCTTCTCTAGTGCTGTCGAGTCCTGTGTGATAAACCCTTTTATCAGATAGATGATCAGGTCGTCCGCGTGATGCGCTGTCGCCACTGCTTCATAGCCTACATCTAGTGTGAAAGCATTTAGAATATATCTTTTGACTAATCCGCATATACTACACGGACTCCGCTTCTTAACTACTGCTTTAACCTGGGGTATCGACAAGTCTGTCTCCCTTAGATCGATTATGAAATAGTCGAGTCCTCTCTCCTCGCTAAACCTCTTAACTATTTCAGCAGATTTCCCAGAGTACTCGCCTATACCGAGGTTTATGTGAAGCACGAGTAGTTTGAACAACCCTAGTTTATCCAGCATGTCCGCTAGCGAAACACTATCTACGCCGCCTGAAACCCCTACTACAATCCTCCCCCCTCTCCTAATCATCCTGTACCTCGTAATCGTTTTCCCAAGCTTCTTCAGCAAGTACTCTTCTAAATGGGTCTTGCATAGATTCAGCCTAGCATAAGGTATGCGTGCTACAGCCTCTCTCTCGCAGAACGAACATTTAACCATAGAGATTCCTTCTGGCTAATTCTAGCAGGCTAGTTGTTCGGATTTAAATACTATAACCAAAACTAATTAATATAATCGGGAACATGGAAAACCCTGATTACACTATTGTTATTCCTGTACTCAACGAGAAAGATGGGTTAGAGAAGACTCTGCAAGAGCTGGTAGAGCAAGGTTACGAGGTTTCGAGGGTCCTGGTAGTAGACGGGGGTTCTACAGACGGTACTATTGAAGTAGCCAAGATGTATGGTGTGAGGATTATCAGGCAGGATGGCAGGGGTAAGGCTGCCGCTATTAAAACCGCTTTGAAATACTTGGATACCGAGTACACAGTTGTAATAGACGGGGACTACACCTATCCCGCAGAATATATTAGGAGATTGCTTAGCAAACTATCCGAAGGATACGATCTAGTTATAGGTGCTAGGAGAAAATTCGAGAAGGGTGCCCAGGGGCTCGTATACAGATTCGGCAACTGGGTGCTCACAAAATTGTTCGACCTATTCTATGGTATTAATCTCACAGATGTATTAAGCGGTATGTATGCTGCTAGAACAAGCTTGCTTAGGGAGGTTGGGTTCGAGTTCAAAGGTTTCAGTGTCGAAGCGGAAATAGTCTCGCATTTCGCGTCGATGGGGTATAGGATTTCCGAGATACCTATATACTATAGGAAGCGTGTCGGCAGGAAGAAGCTTGGTGTTAGACACGGATTCTCGATCCTGCTTAGTATCATCCTGCTCACATGGAGGTATAACCCGACTTTCACAGTATTCCTGCTAGGAGCATTACTCCTCATACCAGGCCTATATTTCGACTTCTACGTTATCCTAAGATATTTATTCTACCATACGATACACCACGTAAGGGCTTTGATGGGGGCTGTGCTTACAACATCTGGTTTAATAAGCCTTGCCCTAGCACTTATTACTTTCTACCTTAAGAGGATGGAGATAAGGCTTTCGAGGGCTATCTCACGCTGCAGGAATATTTAATGCGTTAAATACTGGGTGCAATATTTTTATTCTGAAAACCCTTTCCAATAAGAGGGGTCTGGATTGAGCAGGGACCAGGTTGTTGGATGGGTTTTGGTAGTTGTCAGCATTATAGTCATAATAGCATACGGCTACATTCTGTTCGCGACACAATACTCGCAGATCCTACTACAGATAACTGCGATGATAGCTGTTGTAGGCGTTTTCGGGATACTCGCCTGGATAGGCTACACGCTAGCGACGACTCCACCGCCTAAACCCATTGAAGAAATCGAGAAAGAGATCGAAGAAGAACTCAAGAAGCTTGAACAAGAACAGGTTAAACAGTGACTAGGGTTAACAAAAGTTTTTTAAGATAAGAGTTTAAACATTCTTTAAAACATATTTGCTTACGAATGATGACTTACTCCCGGTATGATGGGTGAAGAAAACTTACCTGGCTGAAAAACTATTCCCTAGAGCGTTCTAAGCCTTGGCTCAACAATCCTCTCTATAGCCAGCCCTACTAGGACGAAAGCTAGGCTCGTTATCGATATTAGTAGTCCTGGCGGGAATATCCACCACCATACGTCAAACCTGTTAGAATCCCTGGCCCTGCTTAAGACAGCACCCCACGTAGGATACCCGGATCTAATACCTAGCACGCTGAGACCAGCCTCTGTCAGAATAGCACCTGGCACAGAGAACACCATTGAAGCCACTCCGTACGCTGCGACCTGTGGCAATATGTGTTTGACTATAATCCTTGAGTGGCTAGCGCCTAGTGCGAGAGCTGCCTCTATATAAGGCTCTTCCTTAATACTCAGAGTCATAGTCCTAACCGTTATAGCTAACCCGCCCCATCCGAATACTATTAGGACGGTAATTATCGTCATTAACACCATGAAAGGATTGTTCACGAATACCATTAACGCTATCTGCCCTAGCAGTATCAGAATCGGGAGTAGCGGTATATTCCCTATTACGTCAACAGTCCTCTGGATCAACTCGTCAACCCAGCCACCGTAGTACCCGCTTATAACCCCTAGTATAAGACCTATTAAAGTCGTTGCGATAGCCGCTGTCAATCCTATTGCCATTGCTACTGGGAAGCCATAGTATAAGATCACAGCTAGATCCCTGCCCATGTCATCTGTTCCAAGCAAGCCGTATGCGGAGCCTTTGAAAATAACTCTGACAGTGTTAACCGGGAGTCCCTGGATCTGGTTTACTGGTGCTTCGGTGGAATACGAAACAATTACTTGGGCAGTATATACTCCTTGAAGCGGTTCTGTTCTCACATCGATATTGTAATACTTGGTCGTAGTCTCTAAATCGCTTATTACTTTCGAAAGACCGTTTATCGAAGACGATAGCGTAGACGACTGGTTTGCGGTTAGGATATTGTAGGGTATTGAAAGCGCGTAGGCTTGGGTGGCGTTCCCCAGGGCGTTGTATAAGTGCGGGATCATATCTGAAGGCGTTTTAGAGCTCATGGCTAGGCCTAATTCTACCAGCGTCCTGTTCAGGCTTGAGCGAACGATTTCCACACCCTCCCCGGTCTGAGGCAAGCTCTCGTATACTTCTCTCACGCTACTGTATATCGGTAGAATAGCTGCTGTTATATTACCTAAAGTTATATTAACAAAGAGCCTGCCGAATACGTAGAACTGCGAAAACGACCTCATTAGTGTCGCTATATTATTGATTATTCCTAATTTAACTGTGCCTACTAGAGTAGTATTACTCCCTATCACCTGGGCTATCTGCGTCTCGTTAACGTATTTATTTACTAAGGCTGCTGCTATGTCGTTATAATTTGTCAAAGATAGTTTTGTATCCGTCCTCGCATAGAGGCCTGTTACACCTGGTACTGCTGGAGTAGATGTTGCAAGGACTAGGGTTAGATTATCCGGCCTATTCAACACAAATGTGATAGTCGGGGATATAATCTTCCAACTCCCATTTGTCGTAATATTAAATACGGCTACACCTAAAACTTTCGCTATTACATCCTGCGGGTACTGTGGAACTTGGAGTCTATAAGTTGCTGTGTAGGTATAGTATATGAAGCCTGCTTTTTCGACTGTCGAAGCAGGCATGGTTAATACAACTACTTTTTGAGGGGCTACTGGCTGGCCGAAGACGCTAACCCACTGCGGGGGAACTAGAAGCGGGTTTTCATCCCAGAATGAAGGGCTCTCCCACATTGCGAGCAGGTTAGAAGGCATTGTTATAGTAGCCGATATTGATACAGCTACTAGTATTACTAGGAGGATTAAACCTATCTTACCTGTCCCATAGCTCCATACTTCCCTGATTCCGCTGGCAAGTGGTTTGATGAATCTCTGGCTTATCGTCCTGGTTATAGAAGGCTTCTGCATACTCATCGGCTCTCACCTCACCTATACCTGACTCTAGGGTCGAGAAGAATGTACAGTATTTCGAGTACCAGCCTAGCTAATATGTATACTAAAACTAGTATGAAGAACACTCCCATTACAGTATTGACGTCTGCTGTGGTTATAGCTGCATATGTTAGAGTGCCCATTCCAGGCCAGTCGAATACAGACTCTGTTATTATCAGGCCACCTAGCGAGCCTGCTAGAGCTAGTATAACGTATGTTACTATAGGAGGCGCCATTACCCTTACTATATACTTTCTAGCGATATCTTTCTCCGGCAAGCCCTTGGCTTTAGCTACCATTACATAATCCTCTCTAACAATCC
Organism: Thermogladius sp. 4427co; assembly: GCF_051933805.1. Classification (GTDB taxonomy): domain Archaea; phylum Thermoproteota; class Thermoprotei_A; order Sulfolobales; family Desulfurococcaceae; genus Thermogladius. The sequence continues at coordinate 217,143 of NZ_CP196893.1, forward strand.
TTAGCACCATTGCTCTAATAGAGTAAAGCCATGTACTCAAAAATGCTATAACAAGTGTTACAACAGGCAGGACTGAATACCATGCTATGTAGCCCATGTTCACCAGAGGGTCGGACCAGAAGTTATTCATATATGTAGCTAGTAGCCTGTAGTTTGTGGGGAATATTCGGAGCGTGTATCCGAATAGAGATAGCATTATCATAGCTAGCCACCAGACAGGTACGGCGTTGAATAATGCTGCGTAGCTTACTATCAGCCTATCCCATAGAGAGCCGTGTTTGTAAGCAATTCTCGGAGCGAGAGGTAGGGCTATAGCAGCGCATATTAATTCCGCTACTGTAGCCATTAGAATAGTCCTCGGCAACACGCCAGCAATTACATCTATTACCGGCTGAGGCGGTAGTTTCCCTATAAGCGCTGTTATAGCGTCCTGGCTGGTGTAACCGAAATCGAGCCTGAGGCTGTTAAATACAAGCTTCCACATCCTGATGTACGGTGGTACCGGGTTGCCCTGGGCATCTATTATTCCATAGTACTGCATCCAGTATATTGTCATTTTATTTTTAAATTCCTGGATATCTGTCGGAGAGGCGCCTGGATGAGTCCTAGCGTAGACTTGGACATCCGCCTGAACATTCTGGGTTACTAGCGCCTGGTAGATTCTCTGGGCGAACCCGGTGCCTTCTAATATAACGGCTGTCAGTATCACTATTAGTATAAAAGCTATCGCTAATAAGACGGCTCTCCTTAATATAACCCTTCCTGCCCCAGGCATTACAGACACACCTATGCCTTATAATATTGGGTTGTGAAAAAGTATTTATAGATAACTTTCGGGAGGAGGAGTTTCTATGTGGGTTAAAAAATATGAATTAGTTTTTATAATTATTCTCCATGAGCTACTTCTTCCTGACTAAAGCTACTCCTTCAACTATTATCGCGATGACTACTAGTCCAAGCGTAGCGTATACTAGTGTCTGTAGCGTCGACACCTGGCTCTTGAGCGATTCGATGTCGCTAGTAGTCGAAACACCTTGGAGCGTAGTCTGCACGCTAGCTAGCGTGCTCTTGACTGTCGACAAGTCACTGGATATAGACGACAACTGGCTTGCTGTCGAGCTCTGGAAGCTTGCGAGACTGCTCTGTGTCGCATTAACTATATCGGTTAGACCAGATAGAGCATTCTTTATAGCACCCAGCTCCTGGGTTAGAGCTGTCATAACATTCTGTATCTGCTGCCCTAGGAGAGCGGTTAACGTCTGGTTTAACTGTGTAAGCTGGGTGCCGAGCTGGTTAACCTGGTTGGCAATATTAGTTATACTCTGGTTCATAGCGCTCTGGAGTTTACTAAGAGCTTGTTGCGTTAACAGGTTCTGGTATTGCTGTGCTTCTGGTATCGAGGCTGTTACGACTTCAACTTTCTTCATGTCTGGTACGGCTACAACATCGGAGTAGGCTAGGAGTATTAGATAGTATGTAGCTTTATAGTCGAGGTTGCTTGTAAAGTCTGATGGGAGATCAATCTGGAAGGCTGTCTGGTTGATCTGCGTAGCGTAGCCGGTTAGGAGTATGTTGCCTGAGGCGTCTTTGATGATGTACTCAACGTGTAATGGCGGTAGACCGTTCACACCTATAGTAATAGTAGCGTTCGCACCGGGGAGTATCTTACCTGCTATCGGGGAGGTTATTGTGTAACCGGTGATCAGAGTAGTTATAGGCTTGCCGAAATACCAGTCTCCTTTCTTAAACGGGTATGTCGGGTCTCTAAAAGCCTTGTAGACTGCTATCTGGGCGTCTTTATCAAACTTGACTAGCATGAACGGGCCGTCGCTAATCCATGCGTTCCCGTAAGTGTTTATCCAGTTTAGGTCTGCTTGTATCCTAGCATTCCACTCGTCCATAGTCAGGAATCCGTCAGCGTAGGCGTTAGCCTTCTGGAATACGGTCTGGTTGTTCAAATACGTCTGGAGAGTTGCCTTTACTAGAGCTACATGGTCTGGGTACACTAGGCTAAACCACTGGTATCCTTTCCTCTGGTAAAGGACTAGGTTAGTCTGGTTCCTCTGGTCTAATGCTAGCTGCCAGGTGACGGTGTGGATCTCAAGCGGGTTTGCAATACCTAGAGTGGCCATAGAAGCAATGTAGTTGGTATCGAAGAACCAGTAGTCTATGTATACTACGAGCCTCTTGTTCTGGGCGTCGAAGACCAGTCCTTTAATCATATCTAGTGTCGGTTTAAGGCTGGACGATATCCTGGCTTCTAGCGAGCTGTAGACTGGGTCGTAGGTGATATCGAATGCGTAAGCCCATGTTGCTGCTACATCCGCCATTGTAATAGTTATACCGTTATGCCATTTGGTTCCAACCAGCTTGCTTAGGTCGAAGACCACCATACTCGCAGCTTTTGTACCGCTAGGTACCGGAACCCACTTCTTCTGTTTCACATCCCATATCACAGCGTTTGAAGGCACATCTAGCTTACCGGTTGGCCCAGCAGTTGTCACTACGTAGCTTGCTCTGAAAGGTATTGGCTCACCGTTGAATGGGTGGTTCCATGTCAGTGGGTCGTAGGTAGCATACATTTGATCCACATAGTATACGCTCTGGAATCCGCCCCAGTAGTTCCAGGCATCACCAGCTGTATACACCCATAGGTGACCTATTGTCAGGGAATTCTTACCAGGCACGAACATCTCTCTTACATTCCAGATTCCTCTAAGACCTGCACCAAGGTCTAGTGTGACACCCTGGACCTGGTTCGTTGTAACCCATGTATCAAGCCTTGTAGCAATCCATATCCTGATAGATTCCTGAATGATCATCTCGGTTGCCTGCCTGTAGAGTTTAACAAACTCGTCCTGGCTACTGAAATTACCCTGGTATATCCTTAGGGTTAAATCATCTATAGTACTATTAGCATAGTTCCAGAAAGTTGGCTCTTGCCATCCAGGCATGTAGCCGAACCATGGTGCTCCAAACTGTGCTATTGATACAGTATCCCACCTTGTTAAACCACCCTTACCCCATCCTTCGGTGTAGATATGCCAGTTGAATTCTGCCGGGTCTGTACCATAGACAGTATTGATGGCATCTGAAAACCTCATCGGTAGTACTTGAACGTTGAAACCTAGTAGTTTCAAGTCTGTTGCTATCATGTTACCGATATCGTATCTTTCGTCTTCAATTCTTATAATGAACTTTATAGTAATCGGTTTACCCATGTAATACCATACACCAGCCTGTTTAACAGCACCGACACTTGTTAGAACGTTCGTTATAATAGAGTCTGCATAAGATGGGTCGTACCTGAACTCGTACTTAGCTACTATATCCGCGATAATTGTATAAGTTGGATCATACTGGCTGAGGAACGTATACATTGGTACTCCGAAGCCTTTCAGGATCTGAGATACAACAGTATCCCTGTCGACGAGATAGTTCATAGCCCACCTTACTTCCTTGAATGCAAACGGGTTTATTGCGCTCGTATTAGGATTAGCGCCTAGTTGGACAATAGTCTGGCCGCCTGCTGTCTGGAAGCCTACTATAGCAGCTAGTGGGACTCCCAGTATTGCGGCAGCCTGTTTAATGCTATAAGTACCATTGAGAGTTATGACGGATACGGGTGCTGGATTAAGGATTAGATCGATTAATCCAGCAGGAGCCTGCCATAACACGGCATTGGGAACGCTTTGCTGTATCTGCTGTGCTTGCAAGGGTCTTAGAGCGTAGTAGTAAGCGTCTATCTGGCCGCTTTTGATAGCATCAGGAACCTGGGGTATGTCTACTCTTACAAATGTGATCTGGTCTGATGCTGGCCCGGGCTGAGTGGCTTGGGCAGTTGTTATATTTGTTACTATGGGTAATATAGTTATAGATAGTATAACGAGTAAAATAATAGGTATTCCACCAGTGTATTCCATTATACTACACCATCTATATTTAAAGGAGGCAGGCTAATATATAAACGTTTCTTTAACTAGCCCATATATCTAGTTTTAACAATAATCATTGCGAGTACGATTATGTATGCAATGCTAAGAATACCTAGTATTACTATATAGTTATCGGCTAGAGTCAGGATCTCTGTTCCATTTGCAATCCTCGTTTTAAGGAAGAAGATCGATGAATATATCAATGTATCGACAACCGTATAGTTCCCTCTTAGCACGAGACTAGTTCCCGAATACCCTTCGACCACAATATGGTTTGATTCTATACTCCCGTCTGTTCTCCTAGCGTAAACCTCTATTTCAACAGGTTTCCCGAGCTTGTTCTCGATCACTATCCTAGGCTCGCTAATAACAATTGTGAGAACCATGTATACTGTTGAATAGCCTGGTTCGTGATAGAGTAGCAGGTAGGAGCCATTGCCTACTCCTGCAATAGCCGAGGGCGGCATTGGGGATAGCTGGTAGCCTGGTATTTTAATTAAGAGCCTAAATTCAGTATTGAGAGAAATATTCGCGTATTCAGGTCCAAGCCTTATACAGGTTCCTCCTATATCCTCGTAGAAGGTAATGTTGCTAATATACCTGATTGTGGCAATCTGGTAGATCAGCGTTTTGTTCTGGGAGTACACATAGGCTAGTACCGGGATATCCTGTGAAATGCTGCCGATTGGCTGCAGGTATAATGTGGCATTCAGGATGTTAGGACAATAGAATACTGTAGAATAGCCTACCTCCGCATATACGGGCTCCCCCCTAGCTATTTCAATAGGAGGTGTAAAATATATCGCCATTGACAATATGACAAATACTACTGTAAGCAAGAGCAATAGCTTACCGAGTAGTTTACCTCTCCCACGCTTCCCCCTACTAGTTCTCCCAGCCATACAAGCTCTCTCTAAATTATTAATTAGAGAGACATATAATTAATTCGAACCTTAGATAAATAATGTGACTATGTGTGACCTATATGGAGAGGACGCTACTACTCTTCCTACTATCATCTATCGTACTACTGCTAGCATCCAATATATTGTCTCTCATAGCTAGTAGAGAAGTAGAAAGGGTTGAAGCATATAGTTTTCAAATAGCTGTATCAACTCCGCCGCTATCGTTCAATCTATTGTCTAAACTAGGCTTTAGCATTAATCCCGAGACACCCTGTAATCTCACCATTATAAACAACGGGGATAAGCCTGTGAGAATAAATATGACGACAATCTACGGCGACCTGGCTACAGCTATAGTAGGCCCTGGTTCAGGCCTATATGTAAATTCCAATACGTCGAACATACTGATAGATGTTGTAGACTCTGGTAATCTGACTTTCATATACAGCTTCAGCAGAAGGGAAATGCCTTTCTCATACCTCGCCATCCCAGCTATCCTGCTATTTCTACTAGGCTCCATACTACTTATCTCATTCATAGCCTTGTATGTTTCAGAAAGGGTCTAGACGTAGAAGGACAGTATATTGGAGCGGGCCCGCCGGGATTTGAACCCGGGACCTACGGGTTAAGAGCCCGCCGCTCTACCAGGCTGAGCTACGGGCCCCCTTCAAATCCTAACAATCCCCGGCTTTTTATATTTAACCCGCTAAAACACCTGGGGATCTAGGTTAATAGGTGTTTATACAATTATCTTGGTCGGAGCAAGACATGGTTGAGAGGCTTTTCAGGATTACGGAAGGAGTCTACGTTTACCCAGGACTCCCCTTCGCGTATATTAAAAGTATCGATGCACTCGTCATGGCAGACCTCCACCTAGGGTTTGAAGAAGCAGCTGCTAGAGGGCTAGAGTACAGCCTCCGTGGTAGGAGCGGGTACGCTGGTGTTTTCCTCCCAAGGATCCAGTTTAGGAGAACTGTTGAAATGCTTGGGAAAGCTTTTAGAATCCATAAGCCATCCCGTGTGGTAATAAACGGGGATTTGAAACATGCTTTCGACAGGCTTCTGAAGCAGGAGAGGGATGAGACCCTCCAATTAATAGAATTCATACGGTCTAACGGGGTAGACGATATTACACTTGTCAGAGGAAACCATGATAATTTTATTAAAGGAGTGCTAGAGAGGAATGATGTCTTAGTCGTTGACTCGATCGAGTTGAACAAGGGGAAGATTTTGATAACACATGGTCACAGCGATATAGATCCAACCGGTTACGAGCTAGTCGTAATCGGGCACGAGCACCCGAGTATCAGGTGTTTCTCAGGCCAGAAAATACCCTCTTTCTTCCTAATCCCTCTGAAAACAGGTGGAAAGATCCTTGTAATCCCTGCGACAGGTCCGTACCATCCGGGAACAAGCTTTACCTTAAACCCTGAAGACTACCTTTCCCCGCTGATAAAGAATTATGGAGAACTCGATAGCACAGAGTTTATATCGTGGATTGAGACTGGACAGGAAGCTGAAACTTTCCAACCATATAGCCCAGTATTTGAGAACCCAGTAATTAGTCTTAAGGATTTTAAGTACGGAGATAGATATGTTACAATGACATGGTTCAAGAACCCTGTCTCCCTCCAGCTTTTTTGCGAATTCTAGAGAGTGATGAAGCCGACATAGTCGGATTGGTGAAGATGGGTCGATTGTCTGAATGTTTTAAGCCAGAATAGTTCCCAGGAACCGAGAAACACGTATGGTGGATGTGTTTGGTTTAAAAAACAGGTAGGTTAGATCCTACTTCCTCCTCAGCAAGGGTACTAGTAGGCCGAGGGCTATAACGACGAGTACCCCGCTTATCGCGATCGTAGGCGTGTAGTCGTATACTGTTGTATATACTGGCGAAGTAGTAGTAACCGTGGTCGAGTATGTTGCCGTCTGGGTCTGGGTAATAGTCTCAGTAACGGTTGTAGATACGCTTACGGTAACTGTTGTCGGAGGCACGCTGGGTAGTGTCGGAGGGGCTACTGGGGTAGCCAACTGGCCTGTTAGAGTTACACCGTAGACTACAGCGAATTTCCCTGTTGATACATCGTAGCTGCTCAGCATGCTATACTGGTCTTGTGCAGTAGGCGCTACTATGTCGATTACTAGAGGCTGTACGCCTGCTAGAACAGCCTTAGGATCAGCCCCGCCTAATACCCATTGACCTGGATCGCCGGGCTGGGCTGGCCTTACTTTCATAGGAGCAAAGCCATCGTAGCTAGCAACACCTACTAGGTAGATCCATTTATCAGCGTTAGCAGCATCCTTGAGCAGGCTCATGGCTACCTGTGCTACTATAGTATTGTTATCGGCTGGATCCACGTAGACTTTGAATACATTTGTCATATTGTAGGCATTAGCGATAAGCTTGCCTGTAGCATCGTATATCGCCGAGACCTGACCGTCGGGAACAGGAGTATCGCCCCAGCCAGGGGCTAGTAGGATAGCGTAGTTCCAGCCGTTCCCGTCTGTAATATTCAGGCCGAAGGTAGTGGTGTTTACTGGTAGCGTTTTATCAGTGGTTAGTACATATATGTGGACATACTGTAGGCAGAAACCTGCAGGGCCATTCCACGGGTTGCCGCCGAGGTTCTTAAATGTCACCTTGAAGTAGAGGAAGTTGCCATCGGTGTAGACAGCGAATTTCGTAATATCGAATACGCCTGGTTTAAAGACGTCTGCTGTCGGGTATTTGAGCCCTCCATAGCCTTTATCATCGCCTACAGGGTCCGATACAGCTCCCAATAGCTTGAGAGTCGGCGCTGTGGTAGTAGTAGGTGTTGTCGTAGCTGGAGGAGTCGTGGTTACAGTAGTGGTTGTAGTAGTTGTCGGAGTCGTGGTAGTTGTTTGAGTAGGTGTTGTGGCAGGCGGCGTAGTCGTAGTGGTTGTCGTTGTTGTAGGCGGGGTAGTTGTAGTAGTTGTAGTCGTGGTCGTTGTAGTAGCGGGTGTTGTAGTAGTAGTTGTTGGAGTAGTTGTCGGAGTTGGGGTTGTAGTAGGCGGGGTTGTTGCTGGCGGAGTAGTTGTAGTAGGCGTCAATACCTGGCCTGATAGCGTGACCATGTAGACGCTAGCGTATATCGGTGGTGACACAGAGTAGGATGATAACATCGATTTCTGGAGGTCTACGCTAGGAAGTAGGATGTCGATTGCGAGAGGCTGGACCCCTGCCGATATAGCCTTGCTATCGCCTCCTCCAAACACCCATTCGCTTGGAGAACCTGTTTGTATAGGCCTTACTTTCATAGGCGCGTAACCATCGTAGCCGGCAACCGCGACTGTGAAAGCCCAGTTAGCTACGTTAGCAGTATCTTTGAGCAAGGATTTCGATACTACAGCTAGAACCGTATTATTGATCGGATCTACTGTAACCTTGAATACGTTCGCCATTGTTACATTGGCAACCAGGTTACCGGCAGCATCATATATAGCTGAAGCCTGGCCGCTAGGCACAGGTGTATCGCCCCAGCCAGGGGCTAGTAGGATAGCGTAGTGCCATCCTGGTTTAACAGATATGTTCAAACCGAAAGTCGATACATTAGAGTACAATGCTAACGTAGTCCTAACGTAGATGTGTATATATTGCAGGCAGAAACCCGCAGGGCCATTCCACGGGTTGTCTCCGAGATTCCTGAACTGGACCTTTAAGTATATATTGTTCGAATCCTGGTATACGTAGAATGCTTTGATATCGAATACGCCGGGCTGGAACACTGAATTCGTTGGATAGGTTATGCTGCCTGCTCCGAAATCATCGTTTAACGGGTCGTATAAGACTCCCACTTTGGTTGATATAGGGAGGTCTACTCCTAGGACGCCGTGGTACAAACTGAGTGTTGAAGTATAGGTTGAATTAACCCCGGCGTAAGCAATTACTATGTTATTTCCGGAAGCAGCAATCCCTAGAGGAGTCATATTGAAGAAGCCGTCTGTAGCTATTATTGGCGAGTAGAGCATAACCCCGTTGCCTAGCTCGTCGAATGCGAATGCGAAAACGCTCGAAGGATTATTAGCAAGCCAGGTGCTGACATAGTAGCCTCCTGTGAAAGTTATCAGAGGCATGTCCTGAGGGCTCATGAAAGAGCTTCCGCCGCCTGCCGACAGTATAACCGAGTTTACTACCGAGCCTGTTGTCGTATTGTATATTACTGCTACAGGATAACCTCCTGAAGGACTAGTACCCTTGATATATGCTACTGTATAAGTAGATGGGCCGGATGCTACTGAAGGCCTTAAACCGGCGTCTACATCAATATAGTATGAGGTTAAATCTGGTTTAACAGCTAGTAGCTTAACGTGTCCTGTCCCGTAAGTGTAGACGGGGATGTATAGTATTCCTCCTGCTATAGTGTATCCGTACGGCCTGTAGATCGTGCTGTAATTCTGGGTAACCGGGTTGTAAATGTAAAGGATGTCTCCTAGGCTCTCATTCTCGCCTGGTGTCACAATAATCGGTAGGTCTACTACGCTCCCGTTAGCCATGATATAGTGTAACGCTAAGTCTCTGTTAGTTGTATCAGTATTGTTGATTATCTGGTGTGCGAATATGAAACCGTCTAGGAACGGGGCAATATTTAAACTCACCGTTGTGTAAGAGATATTGCCTCCTACCGTCGTGAAAGGCCCTATGGTAACATTACTGACGACTGTATCACCTGAGAATTTTAGTAGTGTGACATTGAATTGTGTTATAGAAAGCGGTACTGTTGTAGTACCGGATAGGAAGTATGCTACCGCGAACACGTCTTTGCTAGGATTGTAGGCTATTACAGGGTATTCTTCGTAGTATACAGTCGTTGAGACAGGGAAGGGGCCTACTAGCTTGGCTTCCGTCACATTGTACAAGTATACGTAGAGATCCCTATACCTGCCTGTTACAAAATCAGTCACCGCTATTAGTATCGAGTCCCTGCCCGCAACAGCATAAACGTCTATTGCGAGAGTAGAGTTGTCAACTACCACCTGGACTCCTGAAGCCTGGACCGGATCATATATGTATAGTAAGACGTTGCCCTCAGCATAAGTTGAATGGGTTATGTTAAGGTATGGTACGTATATCTTGCCCCCGAAAGCGATTGTATTCGGCGAGATGGTTGTAGCATAGGTATAGTTGCCTGATACAAGTGTTTGGGTTACACTCCCAACCACGGGCTCTGGAAGGCTCTTGTTCGCACCTCGTGTGTATCCAGGGATGCTAGCTAGCGATATGATGAGTATTGATAGGGTTAGTATATAGAATATGTTTCTAGCAATAGGATTCATCTACTACACCCATGTATATATAACTACAACGCCTAAGTTTAAAACTTTTTCTAAAAACGCTTATTTGATGAAAAAAGTTGAATTATAGGGAATTTTCACAACTGATTAAAAAAGCTTAGACAACCCCTCTCTCCCATATGAAGTCTACTACTTCTTCATGCCTAGGTACTTCGTGTGAGCCGAGCCTGGTTATCTTTAATGCTGCTACCGCATTAGCGTAGGAGAGGGCTTTCCTAAGGCTGTACCCCCTGAGGATCCCTGCTATAAAGCCTGCTGCGAAAGCATCCCCCGCCCCAGTAGTATCCACAACTTCCCTAACCTGGTAAGCTGGGGATTCCTCCTCGATCTCTCTAGTTTTAAGATACGCTCCTTTCTCACCTCTCTTAACCACGGCGATCTCTGCTCCCGCTTCAACTATCTTCTCTGCCGCTTTCCTATAATCGTCTACACCTGTCATATTAGCATACTCCTGCTCGTTGGCGAAGACTATCCTAACAGATTTTATAACCTTCTCGAGATCGCTCCAAGGCTTCTTAGACAGGAGCCTACCTGGATCCCAGGAGACGGGTACACTGTATTTGCTCGATATCTCGATTACCTTCAGCGTAGTATCTAGGTTCAGGCTTGCTATATGAACCCATTTGCTCCTCGATATAATATACTCGCTTACTTCCTGGGGAGATAGTTCTTCGGCAGCACCCTTGTGTCCAAACATTATTATCTCGCCTCGGGAGTTGATAACGACGATTGTAACCCCGGTAGGGGAGAAGCCCACCCTTAAACCGCTTATATCAACGTTCTCCCTGAGCAATTCGTCTACTACTATCCGGCCGAAGTTGTCGAATCCTATTTTAGCTATTATAGAAGTCTTTAAACCAAGCCTACTACCAGCTATCGAGACGTTTACAGCCGACCCTCCAGCCCCCCACGTTTGTTTTAACACGTCTGCCTCCTGGTCCGGTCTAGGGAACTCGCTTACTACGAGCCGTCATGGACTAAAAATAATTTTAATTCCCCTATAAATACTTCTAAATACCAAGTATGTTTTAATCTCCTATTGTCTCTACTTGCTTTCCTCGATGACTATCACCTTTACAACTGAAAGCCTCGCCCTTTAGGGCGGGATGAAAAAAGTTTATTTCTTTTTGTTTAAAACAAGTAATAAGTGTCCTTGCTGTGGGCGATGAAGGAGTGCTAACTTTGACAATTGGGATGAAGGTTAGCCCCGAGCCCAGAGTAGTAGAGCTTTTGAAGAGGTATAGAGATGCCCTCAACTACTCTATTAGGGTTTTGATCGAGAGCAAAACCACATCTATCTCTAAAGCCCATAAACTACTCTACGAGAAGCTGAAGAAATACTTTGGACTGCCCTCTAGAATTGCCCAGGATTGCTATAGAGAGGCTATTGCAATTACTAGATCTTGGCTTAGAAACAAGAGGAGGGGTAGGATACCGAGTGTAAAAACGCTTAGAATGTGGCTGACACATGAACAAGGGTATAGAGTTAAAGATGGATATATTGAAATAATCGGTGGGTTTAAGCTAGAGATAATCGGCTGGGATAGAAGATATGATGAATATGAGAATAGGGAAGCTAGGCTAGTGTATAAAGATGGCAAAATGCTTCTAATGATAACTAAAAGGATCCCAAAACCTGCGAAGTATGCTCCTAGAGGCATCCTGGCTGTAGATGTTAATGAGAGGCATATTGTCTTGGGGAATAGCGTTCTCGAGAAGAGAATTGTGACATCGATTGAAAGAGCTCTACACCTCAAAATGATTGCAGAGAACCTAATGAGGAAATATAGCTTCGGCAAATACAAAGCATGGACTAGAAGAGGTGTCTTAGAAAGAATAAAAGCATTCCATAGAAAAGCGAGAAACATTATAATTGATTGGGCAAGGAAAACAGGCTTAACTATAGTTAGAGAAGCTAAAGAAAATTCATACGCAGTTGCTAGAGAGGATTTGAATGGTCTGATAGAGAGCGTTAGAGAGCTTCCCAAGAGCCATAGGAAGAAACTAATACTACTATCTTATAGAAAGCTTGTTTACTGGATCGATTGGCAATCAGAAAAGCATGGGGTTCCAGTAATAATCGTAGACCCTAGGGGGACATCAACCACGTGCCCAGTATGCGGGACTAAGCTGAGGGAGAACGGCTATAGAAGGCTAAAATGCCCTAAGTGCGGTTTCGAAGGAGACAGAGATACGATCGCTATCTTAAACATTGAGAAGAGAGCTCTTGAAAAAATCCAGATGGGGGGATCTCTGACCACCCCGACTGCTCCGCAGATGAAAGATGTATCCCCGAATAGATGCGGAGAACCAATGAACCCCCTAAAGGGAACCATCGCCCTTTAGGGCGGTGAGGAGGTCAGTATCTCTACATCATACATGTTTTTATAGCGGGGCCTCTCGGATATGCTAGTTGTAGACAGGGGATTCCATAGGTGTTAGCCTTCTTTCTGATAGCAAACCATTGCCTTAGCATCTGATCCTCGTACTGGCTACCCCAGTAAACGGTAGCAGCCACGGCGTCAGCGCCCAGCGCGATCGCGTCTTCAAACAAGCCAAAAACGCTCTGTAGGAGCCTCTCGTTCTCGGGCCTCATATTTGTTTTACTAGTCAGTTTCACTATTAGACTAGTCCTGCCAGCCCATACGTCACGGGTTAGGTAGGCCATTCCAGGCAGCATCATGATAGCGTCTACACCACCTTCTACAACTCTGGAAATAATCTTCTTAGGATCAATGTACTCGAGTGGAAAATCCTTTGGGCCATGCTCCACACCGTGGTCGAATGCGAATACCACGGCCCTACCGTTCTTCAATATCCTAGACAACCTGATGGACTTGCCTACAGCCGAATACATGCAAACCCCTGGTTACTATAATGTCGGGTAAATAATAAAAACAGAGCATATAAGGAAAACATGATATTGGTTCAGACACGGCTAGAACTCAGAATGCTATCCAGCCAATTAAGATGACGAGTGCTGAGGCAAGAGATATGAGTATATTATCGTCTAGGTAGGGATATACCTCGAAATGCTCGATGATGGAAGCTACGATGCCGGATACTACTCCTAGTAATCCCCCGTAAACATACCCTATTATTGTCGTTACAGCTAGCATACCTATGTTCCCGAACCAGGACTTGGTCCTCCTCTTGTACATGAGGTTTCTTATAATGCCTGTTACAGCATCGCCGAAGCTTATGAATAGCGGCGGTATTACAGCGTAGTAACTGCTCCCGGTTAAAACCCAAATCAATAGGAGGGAGAAGCCCCAGCCTAGGCAGAAGTTTACTTCGTACATGTTCTCACTCGTCTGGAACCATTCTAGTAGCAGACCCCTCTTATGCGGGATATATAATAGGACAGCTAAGGCTATTGCGAAAACAAATGGTATTAGCGGGGATGTGAAAAGGATAGGTACGAGCAGGGCTGTGACACCGCCGGCCAGCATATGGACGATCTTCCTATTATAGTAGACCGCAACATTATCCCTCATACCTTTCTCCTTCATTAACCGATACGTTCTCCTCGTAATGATCAGGCTACTCAATACAAGGAGTAGGAGGAGGAATGCATAGGCTAGTTCAAGGGGCAGGTTTTTCGGGATGAGAACGCTGAACATTTGTCCGGGCATAAACCCCACTTATGCTTCATGAAACCGGTTACAAAAATATATATTCTAGCTACTGGTCCAATATATAAACATGTTCAGACATATCGTAGTCAGCATAACCGTGTATGCCAATATTTATATTGCCGCAAACATGAAACTTTAAGATTTAATATAAGATCCTGGGATATACTTCTCCCTAGGTGGTACTTTGGCGAGGCATACCGCGATAGTTGTCCTAGTATTTGTTTTAATATTATCGATTCTAACCCCGTATACCCTAGAGGCTGCATCAGGTTATTTGAATTATAGCTATGTGAGAACAGTTACAATATATGCTCCAGCAGTTACTTCCAGCGGTGCCGGAGTGTTGACGAATATCAGACTGAGTATCGCATACCCTGGTTCCGGCAGAGTATTCTTCTCTGCCCTGCCTTTCACAGAGCTAGATACTCAGGCTGCGGCAAGGGTTGCGGCATGGGTTGCTTCTAGCCTGGCTGGTGTAAGGTTCTACGACTACGATTTCTTCGTATCAATGGAGTCGCAGGCACCGACTGTAGGAGGACCTAGCGCGAGCGCGTTAATGACAGTGGGATTCCTGAGTTTATTCTTGAATATCTCGATTAAACCATATGCTACGATGACTGGTATGATAAACCCGGACGGGTCTATTGGTCCTGTAGGAGGGATTAGAGAGAAGCTTGACGCAGCCAGAGAGATGGGGTTTAAATTATTCCTGATACCCTACGGCCAGAGGTTCTACACCTATCCTGTTGTAAACCAGACTATAACACCGTTCGGGATAATAAGGCGTGTAACCTACCAGACGATCGACCTTGTTAGCTACGGTAGGAGTATTGGCGTCGACGTAGTGGAAGTTAAAACTGTTAGAGAGGCTCTAGAGTATTTGACAGGGTATACTCTAAAATGTCAGCCTATGGCAAATATCACGCTACCGGCTATCATAGCTGATTTCATAAGGAATATTACTATTAGAACGATCAGTGAAGCAAACAATACCTTCATGAATGCCGCGGACGTAGCCAGCTCTCTATCAGGGAACTGGATGTACTACGGTTATTTAAATCAGGTTCTATCACAAGCTAAGAGCTATCTACAAGGGGCTGAAAACTATACCCGGCAGGGGATGTTCCTAATAGGGTATTCTTATGCTTTTAGATCACTCGTCTACTCAACATATTCTCTATGGCTAGGTCAGTATTTGATGAACAAACTAAGCATTGACGATATCGTTAGAAATATAAATGCTACTATCACAGAAACCGCCCAGGTCCTGGGTTCTATCAACCCGTTTAATCAGACATATGCGGCTTTCGAAACATTCATTGATAACCTGGCATCATACTATGACGCCCTAATACAATTCTACAACGGATTGAATGCTACCTCACTAACTAGCCAATTAAACCAGCTGGCATACTCTTACACAGAGCTGAGACTGCTCCCAGAATGGCTCAAGCTAACGAAAATGGTTTCAGGCGGGCCTGTAGTAGACCCTGCTACAGCCAACAAACTCGCATACATGCTGTACTCGCTAGCGTCTACAAACGTCCCATACGCTGAAACCCTTGCCAGCGAAGCCGGGGTGAGCGCGAGCAGTCTAGCGCTAGCCGAAGACTATTACGGTGCGGCCCAGCAAGCCCTTGCCTCCAACAACACTCTAGCTCTCATAGGGCTGGGAGTATATGCTTCAGCATACTCGATCCTAGCTCTGCACCAAATGTTCTCGCAAGGACAGGCGATTACGCGAGACCTTGTTGAAACAATAGGTGGAGAAGCCTACTGCCTGCTATCAAGGGCGAATTTCACATCTTTCATGGCACTATTATACTATGAATACGGTTTAGAAGCGTTGAAAGCATCCTCCCTTGAGGAATCGTTAGCCGCTTTCTCAGCGTCAATATTATACTCCCAGGTGTTAGAACAGGCTGTTACAACACCCCCTGGCGCAACTGGGATAACAGTAACACAGGTAGCGACGCCGTCGGCCACAAGCGGGTCGTCTACACAGACCCCGGTTAGTGCTACGGGTACGCCTCCTGAGACTACCACTCCTCAAACATTGAAGATGCCTATAGCGACAGCTTTACTGATAAGTCTGATCGCTCTAGTCTCGCTGATAATAGGCATATTCTTACTAGTAAGGAGTAGGATGGGAACATAGTATTGAAGCCCCTAAACATCTGCCGAGGCGTTTATTCCCCGGGTATTTTGAGGGACATTCGCGTAGCTAGCATACTCTTCTCGATCGGCCTACCAGTCTGGGCTGCGGGTGTACTATTATCGATAACAGCCATGGTACCGTTGACCCTATACATTGCGAGGTTAATCAACACTATTAGTTACCTGACTCTTACTCCGGCAACTGTTCTCGCAGAACTCGGCTCCCTCATTCAGTTAGCTGGTTTCATCTACCTGAGAAAGTTTATGAACGCTCTTTCAGCAGACGGCTTCCTAAGGGCTGTAAACACAATGATATCTATTGGATTGCTAACCGGTCTCCTAGCGTCCGCAGTACTTGTTCTACTACCGTTATCGCCACTACTATTCGCAGTAGGCTACGTAGGCCTAGGAGGCTTCTTCCTAAGGCTTGCCAAACAGTGCGGAGATCCAGTGTTCTATGGGGTTGCTACAATATTTCCTCTAAGCATATCTACATTCTATACTCTAAGTGTCGCGGGTTGGGTTATCCTGCTATCCGTGTCGTTGGGCAACTACCGTAGGATCCGGTAGAAAACAAGTCCTGGACTAGTAGGTTTAAACGGTTTTCAACACATAACACCTAGAGAGGTGGTCGCATGAGTTTATTCTACGGATGGTGGTGGTATAATCCGTTAGCGCTAGTATCCCTTATGATAGCCTATATTATTGGAATGCTAGTCATGATCCTAGGCTCCTATTATATAGCACCCAGGATAGCAGGCAAGCTAAGCGGTAAACTATCTCTCAAGGCTTCAATGGCGGTCCTCGGCCTTATCATCATAGCTGGAGGTATAGCCGGAATACTACTGATTACAGGGTTTATACTAGCAGCATTAGGGGTTCAAGGAGACGTATCTCTAGGAGCTTCGATTATCCTAGGGATCGTACTATTTATATTGTTCCTGAATGGAGTAACCTATTTGATCTCTCCATGGCTTATAAATCTAATGTATAGAGCTAGGAAAGACGAATACCTACAAAGGATTGTCAATGAGGTCTCGGAGAAAGCCGGGTTTAGGAAACCGCCTAAAGCAGTAGTAGTAGAAGGCCCTCCGAATGCTTTCGCCTACGGGAATTTCCTAGCCGGGAGATGGGTTGCTGTATCAAGCGAGATGCTTAGGATTACTAGCGAAGACGAGTTGAAAGCAGTAGTAGGCCACGAGCTAGGCCACCATAAACATAGTGATAACGCTATAATGCTCTTCATGGGCATGATCCCGAGCGTCCTGTACTATCTAGGATTAATCCTAATACAGTCAAGTTTCTACAGGGCCGGCCTATCATCTAGGAGGGATAGGGGTAATGGCGGGATAGTCTTCTTGCTAGCAGGGGTCGTAGCTGTGGCTCTCAGCTTCCTAATCCAGATATTAGTACTAGCTTTCAGCAGGCTGAGGGAATACTATGCTGACGCCCACGGCGCTCTCGTAGCCGGGGTCCGCAATATGCAGAGGTCTCTGGCTAAACTCCATATATACTATAATTACAACAAGTACGCTAAGACCATTGTTAGCGAGAGCAAGATTAAAGCATTATTCATCTATGCCTTCACAGAAGCATATGCTAACCCCTACTATCCAGCGTATATACCTAGGCCTCCGGGAGATATGAGAAATGTTGACGTAGACGATGTGATAGAAGAATTGAGAAGAGAGAAGACGGGTCCTGAAGAATTCTTCAGCACACACCCGCCTATACCCAAGAGGATTAGATTCCTAGACCAGCTTTCAGAAAAACCAATTAGAGCATGAATTCAGTGTGAGCTAGAGGTCTTCATCCCTTGTCCGAAGCTGCCCACGTCATCACTAGTTTACTATGATGGGTTTTAGACCAAAATATTTTTTAAAAGGCTACTCTTCCTCCTCGGGCCTAGGCCCGATTATACACCCTAGTTCTTCTAGCTGGCTAGCTATTTTCTTAACCGCTTCCTCAACCTCTCTCTCTTCTTTAGCACCCGTTATAACCATCTTCCCGCTGCTAAAAATCAGTAGGACGACCCTCGGCTCCCTCATCCTATGTATTAAACCCGGGAACTGCTCCGGCTCATACATGCTTTCCTCTAGCATATAAGCTGCCTTCTCTAAGTTAACAAGCGCCCCTATATCTCCGCTAGCAACAATATTCTGTATCTGTATCCTAGGCCTGCCCGTAATCTTGATACCATGCCTCATCATAATCTTAATCATCTTCTTAACTACGTCTACGAGCTCTGCCGTGCTCTTCGTCCCTGTGACCACCATTTTACCAGACCTGAATATCAGGGCTGTAGCCTTAGGTTTATCCATCCTGAATATAAGCCCTGGAAACTGGTCCGGCCTGAACGTTATATTAGGGATCCTTGCTTCAAGTAGGTCTAGGTCTATACCATGCTCTAGTATAACTGTTGCTACAATATTCTCGATACGTGTAGTCGGTTTCACAATAGGCTGCATGTTAAGAACACCGCCTACCCTAAATATTTTCGTTCTAAAGTATTTAAGTATACATTATAAAGCTACTCCACACTATTTGCTATAGAAGACCCCGCCCTTTAGTCTGGGGAGGGGTCGGTAGCTAGGTTTATGAAAATAGTGGGATCAAAATTTTTGATAACATAGGGGATACTACGAAAACGTAGAGTACTAGTAGTATGCTTGTTTCAAGATAGCTTTTCCTAAGAAGATACTCGAGCTCGTAGGCAGCATTATTAAGTAATTTAACTGTGATCCTAGTACTAGACATCTCTAATCCCTCGGAATAGGTGGTTTCCAACAATTTCCTCAATCCTTCCTCAACCTGCCCAAGCCTGTCTATGTCGACGTGGACTGGGATATACGTTACATGCGCTCTCACACCGGTCTCGGTGTGTTCATCGTTTGTGACAACCTCTATTATCCCGCTATACGATTCTTTAAGCTTGTTAATAATAGAATCTCTTACACCAGGAGCCATATTATTACCCCTGAAGTAGACTAGTAGAACAGGGTCTCTACCATCTATACCCTTGACCTCGATCATTCTGAAAACGCCTCCTATAACACCTGGCGATACTATCCTCTGGGTTACCGACCGGACTAGTGTTTTAACAGGCTCCTTCTTCTTCAACCCTTCAACTAATTCAACCGATTTGCGCAGAGCCTCGTCTAAGCCCTCGGTGCTAGGCTTCTTCTCAGCCTCCCTATTATGGGATTCGACGAGGATGAGCTTAGACCCTAATCTACTCTCGAATATTGATGAGTATTTTAGATAAAACGAGTACGGTAGGTCATCAGTCCCGCAACAAGGTCTCGACACGAATAGCATAACGAGTTTGTCGAATACCAAGCCTACGATCCTCCACCCTTTCTCTGTCTCAAGCTCGAAGGAGCCGTGATATAGTAACTCTATGCTATCCCTTTCAGTAACAAGTCTCCGCAAAGCCCCTAATACCCTAGTAGCCTCTTCTCTAGAAGGAATATCCCTGTCGTGTCCTCCGAAACCGTGGAGTACTACCATATTATAATCTCTTGAGAACGTAGATTCAACGAGCTCGGGTAGTAAACTCCCCCCTATGTTCGAGAAAGGCCCGTAGTGGAGATTCGTGCTCAAGAGTATAGTACTCCCTGATTTCAATACGACTAGCTCTGTCTCCCTCTCCGATGCCACGCTATTGAAAAAAGACTCTATTGAGCTATCTTTATCCAGCCAGTTTTTCATGAATAAAGTCCCGATATCAGCCGAGCCTACGCCGCCAACCTTCCTCCTATTAATATACTTGTAGATAACATAGTCTACTAGCGATACTAGGATAGACCCGGCTAGAGAATACGCTATTAAACTAACCTTCTTGACTCCGTGGATAAACTCGTATAATACGATAGATAATGTTGAACCCGCTACAGGTATAGAATACCTCCAGAGACTAGTCCCGTCTAAGCCCAGTATTACCACAGAGAGGAGAGATGCCGACGCTACTACTGAAGCTCTCCAGTCGCCGAGTATGAAACCGTAGAGGAGGACGTAGATTAAAGCTGTTAGACTCAGCCCTAGAATCCTCTTAGTCTTCCAGAAAACTGTTTTCCCATAAAGTCTCGAATAGATATAGAGGAGGGCGAGGACTACCGTGAAATACGTTATGTAGGGTTCTGACGAACTACCCATTAATAAGATAACAGTAGCGAGTAAGAGGATTATAACCCCTGCTAGGAGACGCCAGTGGGGGAGGGAGAATAATACAGTATAGTACCGGCTTACACTCGATCTAGGCTTGTACAGTTTCAAAACTATTCAACCCTATTTCCTTCTACGTCTCATTCTAGCTGCTATTGCTAGGATCAGGAGGACCAGGGTTACCGCAATAGCTATTTGAGGCCCTGCTAGGGCGTTTACCGAGAAATATATCAAGGCTAGGCCGGCTAGTGCTGCTATGATAGATGTTAAAGGCTCGATTATGAGGTAGAACGCTACTATTAGAATTATTGCCAGCAGGAACATTGAAAGAAGGCTTAGCGACAAGTACTTTGCTACTGTAATAGCAACCCATAATCCTGCTACGATAGATAGCGATAGTTTGAACACAGCCCAGCCCGTAATGAAGCCTATTATGAAAGCAATGACAATACCGAGTATTTGAATAACAGTGCCCGTTTTCAAATACGTTAACAATAATAGCGCTAGGTACGCTAGTAAAACCCCGAAACCGACTCCTACGACAACTTTGATCAATAGCTTCCCGGCGAATAGTAAAACAATCCCTGCTAGGAGCAGTATCAAAGCAGTGTAAAAGCCTACCCGGGTGAACTCGCTAACAGGGATATTAAGTAGCTCTCCAAGGCTTAGAAAGATATTCATGGGAGACAGCACCCTGCTTAACTATCATTTTCAAATCCCTAGACTAAAATATTTAACCCGTCTACGTTGCTACGTGAGGTCTCCGCAACCGCAGAAAGCTTCGTGTACTAGGAAGTGGAGGTCTTCGAGACCTTCTCCTGTCACAGCCGATACGGCTACAGCTCTGAAAGCGCCCTGGGTCTTATCCAGCAGGCTCATAAAATCTGACAGGAGGTCTGCGGCTAAACCTCTGATAGCCAGTAATGGCTCTAGCTCGCGCACGCTAAACCTCTTGTCTACCAACGCTTTTAGAGCCTCGATATTCCTCGCTATATCGGATTTGCTGATCACTGGTACTACGTCGAGACCCGTCTTTACCTGTATTAAAAACCCTAGAAGCCACAGCGTTATAGCATCGATTAAATTATCTATCGCCGAAGAATCTATGAGATAGACTATAACCGTATTAGCTAGTCTAGACAGCTCGCTTAAAACCTTGCTTCCAGCAGGTCTCAGGATAAATGCTTCTAGCTGGCCGGGCGTGTCGACTAGTACGATATCCCATTTGCTAACGTCATCGAACGGTCTTCTTGACAATATGGTTTCTAAGCTCTCGCCTACAAGCTCGGCTGCTTTAATAAATGCTCCGTTAGGGCCTAGATTATATTTCTTCATGACATCCTCTAGTGTAAAGAGCTCTCTGATATCGAAGACAGGCTTATACTGTAGTACTTCAGCACCAGGGTCGAGGTTCACGATCGCTACTCTTGTCACCAGCTTCTTCTTCAACCACCTATAATATGATGCTATTAGAGAAGACTTACCCGACCCGGCGACACCGGTAAAAACAGCTATTACAACCATTTACGACACCTGCGGCTTAGCCCGGAAATATTCTATATTACGCTGCTTCTCCTTCACCTGTTTTCTCAGCTATCTTCTTCAACTGCCTCTTGTACATTTCTACGAGCTCGTTTGAAGTAGTAGCATCCTCCGGGCCTTTATCATCCCTCCACCTGATGAACCTAGGGAATCTAATCGAGATACCCGCATCACTCCTAACCTTGCCTAGAGCACATGTGTGTAGCGGGGAGAGGGTTAGCTCCGCCCCTATTATCTCGGCAACCAGCTTGGGGACTACCCATACATCCGGCTCAATATTTGAGACAACCCTAGCAGGCTTCTTGTCAACAATATACGGCTTCAACAGGTCTGGTAGCTTCGCAAGGTCTTCATCGGTGAAGCCGCTACCTACTTTACAGACTGTTTCGAAAACGTCTTTCTCATCGTTGTAGGCAGCCATTAGCAACGCGCCGAACTTCCCTCCCCTCCTGCCTCTGCCATAGAATGCTCCTACTACGACTAGGTCGACCGTATCGATCATCTCGCTCCTGTAATCCCTCTTGAATTTAATCCACAACCAGCCTCTTGTACCAGCCTGGTATATAGAATCCTTGTGTATCGCCTTAACCATTACCCCCTCGGCACCTTCATTAATAGCCTTCATGAAGAATTTCTCTAGCTCCACAGGGTCTTTTACTGTAATATACTCTGCTATATCTAAGCCTTCGGATCTCTCGACTATCCCCTCGAGAACCTTCCTCCTCTCGACGAGCGGTCTAACAGTGTAATCTACTCCATCAGCGTATAATACATCGAATAAGAATACTTTCACAGGGATCTCTTTCACGACAGCATGTACATCATACTTCCTCTTCCTATGCATTAGCTCCTGGAACGGTTTAAACTCCCCTGTGTCAGGGTCTATTGCAACTATCTCACCTTCCACAATAGCCTCGTTTGCTTTAATCCCCTTCCTAACATACTCTACTACATCAGGGTACTGGTGCGTGATATTCTCTAGCCTTCTCGAGAATATGATAACATTGCTCCCGCTCTTGTGTATCTGGGCTCTCTCCCCATCATACTTGTACTCTACGAACCCGGCCCCGCCAACCTTCTCGAGTATCTCCTTCGGGTCGTTATGCCTCTCTGCTAGCATAGGCCTTATCGGGATGCCTACCGTTGGTTTCAGAGCCTTCAATTCCTCAATGCCTTTAATAGCTATTATCTTAGCGACCTCGCCTAGGTCAGCCCTCAGATTGAAAGCTCTCTCTATAATAGGCCTTGCGAAAGAGCCTCCACCGAAAGCTATCGCGAGAGCATCCATTATCGTAGCCTCTCCAACGCCTAGCCTCAGCTTCCCCTCGACGAATCTAACGATATACCTCGCTTCCTTAGGAGAGGCTTCTGTCAACAAGCCTACTAGAAGCCTGATCTTAATATCCTTACTCCCCTCGCCCTGGGCCATAGCGATCCTAGCCAGGGTATCGTATACTCTCTTAACGGTAAGCTCCCTCCTAGAGGATGCGAATGCTAGGAGGCCGGCTGATTTCCTAGCCTTATCCCTGTAGGCTGATAGGAGGGCCTCAGCTGCTTTCCCCAGGTCTCCTAGTGTTTTAGCTGTTTTCTCGACAGAGTCCTCGCTCTGGCCTGTTGCTAACGCAATAGCTTTAATAATAGATTTCTCGGCAACACCAAGCTCCGGCAAGCCCTTCCAGTCAGGCCAGAGCCTTTCTTCTAGGAAATACACTACTTTATCGATAATATCCGGAGGCGTCTTCTTAAACAAGCCTACTAGAATATTCGTCATCTGTGTCCTAGCAGTAATACTCTCTAAAGCCTCGAACGTATCTGCTAAAACCTTGAAAGGCATATCGCTAGCGCTAGCTTCCAAAACCACACACCCCTAGTTTATATTAACGTTTTCAGAGACCTATTAATACATACTACGAATAATTGGTGGAAAAAAGCCCAGGGGTATAGTGGAAAGAGGGAAAAAGAAACCGGGTTTAGCTCTTCCTCTTATTCTTCCTCTTATACCGTAGTAGGGGAAGGATTGTGAATGGCATTGTTATAGCTATCAATACAATCAGTACAAGAAGAAGAATGTCGTTAGCAGGCTGGCCCCGGCTAGTACCAGCCGGGGCCTCGGCTAAGCCTCCACTATAACCGCTCGTTCTATTCACTACACTAGTTGTGGTAACCGTAGTAGTATCAACTGGCCTTGCAGGCTGGCTAGACAGGGTTTCGGTTGCTAAAGGAACTGCCGCTTGTTGGGCGAGCGTGACCGGTAGAGGAGTATCGTCGCCTACGATAATTATCATGTAGTTTAGGGGTTTAAGCCTAGGGAGTAGCTTGTCGGCTACTAGCTCAAGGGCTCCTCTCATAGTCACATTATACATGGATGCGAGGGATTCTAATCTATCACGGTAGGTTATAAACACTGCACCCCATATACCTTGTCCTAATTCTACTACATCATAACCGAAAACATCTTCAATAATTTTTTCTGGTTTCGGAGGTAACAGTCTTGGACCCGGGATGATTTTCAAAAGGATTGACGTATCAGCATCTAGAATCTTCCTCGCTAACTGGGCGACATCCCGTGCGCTAACACTCCTAAGCGTGTGGAATTCTATTACTAAGGGCCTGGTATCGTTAGCTACATATATAAGTATCTCGTCGACAGAGAGTCTCTCATCCAGGGCAATCAAGCTATCTAAACCGTTTCTCACACCTTTCGACCTGAGAACCCTATCGAACTCTTCGCGACCTATAGTGATATATGGTTTGAAAGAGTAGGATACTGTGTAAATCCATGTTCCATTGCTTCGACGCATTAAATACCTATCGGGCTCGCTATATGCTTGAGGAGAGTTCTGTTGGATCATCCTAGCCATAGATTCTTTCTCGAATTTTAGCAGGCATAAGCAAAGCTTAATTGCAATCCATTCCGGATTATCTCCTTCCGGCAGCCATAGAACGTAGACATTCTCCCTGATCTTTTCGAAGAGATCTATCCTGAAAACTATGACGGATAAATTAGTATCTACATGAGATTCGAAAAAGCTACAGGGCTCTAAACTTTGGGGTTTGAGCTCTTGAGACGGGTTAGCGGGCTGTGGAGTATTAGCTAGTACAGGTTGGACAATAGTCATAGCGAAAATAGCAATTATAAATAAAGCTAGACAATGTTTACATAGGTAATTATACATCTTTCTCATGGCGGACACCCGTGCGCACAGATTTGAGCACCACTATCTATTAAAACATCTACGGGATTTCCAATTATCATTTGGATTGAGTCTTCAGTATTCACAAATCCGATCATATGACCGGTTAAAGTAGCATCTTGATCATTCTCTTTGATGAATATTGGTCCTCCTGAATCACCGAGTCGAGCTCTTAGATCACTTGTTGTTATAATTATACGGTCTCGCAGAGCAAATACAAGTGTCCCATTATAAGTCCCAGAAGTTCTACCTGTTATCCAGACAGTCCTATTTAAACAGCAACTTCGGAGCGTCTCTGAATCATAATAGTCTTGGAACACCAGAATGTTGTAAGTTGAACTATTCACTATATTAATAACTGCCGTAGCATATTTTACACCCGGACAGAGCAGTGCTATCAAATAATCTACCCGAGACCGGTTATCTACTACCGCTTTCGCGACTAAAGCTATAGAGGGATAATTGTGTGTTGGCTGATATATGTTTGTATCGACAGGTGGAGCAAGATTCAGGTAGCAATGCCCGGCACTTACTAAGCCTACCCATCCATTATCTTTGACAAAATATCCTAACGTACAATAGTTTGTACCAGTTAGATTCCGCAATGCTATTTGTAGACCGCTTAACACGTACCCGAATTTTGTTGCCCAGTATTCCCCGGTGGGGTAGACCGGCTCCTCTCCAACCACTATATTAGTGGTTCCCGCTAGCACAATTAGAATTGTAAATAGTACTGAGGATATTATGGACTTCACCATCCTTGCCTCCAAACTATTTATGTTTTTTCTACAAGGTAAAAAATTTTTCTAAACCTAGTGAATACTTTGATGAATATAACGTTATATAGTAGCATACAGAGTATTCTTATAATTGGTGATGACTACCCGGCAAGTTTGAGCGCAGGCTATGATATATCAGTGTTACTCTGAGCCCCTGCCTTTCCCCAGGTATTTCAGTAGCCCTGCCGCCTCCCTTCCGAAGGCTTCGTCGACTACTTGTTTGATAACGGTTTTGAAATCCTTCTCTATCTTCTCTCTCAACCCCGGGTTGTATAGTGCTGAAGCAGGGTGGTATGTTGCGACAAGCTTTATTCTCAAACCTAGTATCTCGACGCTCCTAACCCTCCCGTGCTCCTGCGTCATACTAGTCCATTCCAACCCGGCTAGGCTGTATAGGAACCTGCCAGAGTGCCTACCTAGGGCTATAATAGCTTTAGGCTTGATCAACTTTATCTGCCGGATAAGATACGGGGAGCATGCTTCTATTTCTTCATCCGTTGGATCCCTATTGTTCGGAGGACGGCATTTGACAACGTTTGTTATAAACACTTTCTCCCTGCTTAAACCAATAGACTCTAAGAGTTGTGTCAAGTACTGTCCAGCCGAGCCTACGAAAGGCCTACCGGTCTCATCCTCGGTCCGACCCGGAGCCTCCCCTACGAACATAACGGGAGCGTTTAAATCGCCCTCCCCGGGAACAGGGTTCTTCCTGTACCTGTATAGAGGGCATTTAGTACAATGGATGATATCGTCTACGATCCTATCCCAGCTGTCTACCTCATCCTGCCCCACAGGGGAACACCGCTAATACTTAAAAATATCCCCGCGGGTTGATAAAAATGGTGTACCCTATAATTGGAGAGCTGGATGAACGAAGGGTTGAGAGACTCCCGGTTAGAGAGATAGACTGGAGCCTCCTAGGAGAATTAGGAAAAAACTATAGCCAGGACAGTAGGGTGCTGGTGTATCTAGACTTCTTGTCGAGTAGGGATGTAGACCTCCTCCTAGAGTTATCTAGCAGGCATCACGGAGACAGCGTCCTCGTATTCAAGGCTTCTAATCTGCCTGGGCCTAGGAATACGCTCGGGCAGCTGTTTAAAGGCGTTGTAGGCGTCTACGGTAGGGTAGATGAAGTACTCGAACTCCTATCCGGCAATCTACCCGTCTCGGGTATTGAAGTGTTCGAAATAGGGTTGGGCTACGGGTCACTATACAATCTCCTGGTATCACGCCTACCAAAGCCTATTCGAATCCTTGTTTCCGAGCCTGTTAGGATAATTAAATTCGGCCTTGTGGGATTAACCGGTTTTATCGTAAACCTGCTTGTCTCAGGACTTTTCTACTACCTCGGTATCCTCAACCCTTACTACTCTACCCTAGCCGGGTTCGAAGCTAGCACTGTATGGAATTTCGCTCTACACGAGCATTGGACATTCCGCGATCTTTCTTCTAGAAGCGTCAGCCCGGCTTTCTACAGGCTGTTGAAATTCCACGTAGCCTCAGTAGGGAGTCTCGTAACACAGATCGCATGCGTCCACTTAGGGAATGTAGTGCTAGGATTCAATTATACCCTTAGCCTCGCAGCCGGCATAATACTAGGCTTCCTAGTAAACTATGTTGTAAGCAGGTTCTACGCATGGAGGAGCTAGCGTTAATCCTATAAAGCCTCTTAATATACTTTTCATAGGTTAAAGGGTGGTCTCATGGGTTTGAAACACGGGAAGTACGTCTATGCCGAGAGAAGCGACGGCTACTACGTGAAGATACGGCTCCTAGGGATAAGGTTTAGAAAGAAGGGTGAGAACGAAGGCGATATAAATGATCCTTCAAACTACGTGGTTACAACGGTTAAAACGAGGAAGCCCCCTAGCAGAGCAATCGTAGTTAGAGCCCAGGATCTTCCGGACGAGGTTAGGAAGCTCGTAGAGAGCGTATAGGGCCCGGCAGGATGCCTCTCAAAGAAGAGCTAGAGAAACTATTCGAGAAAGTACGAGAAGAGGAGCAGGGAGAGTATAGGATGTTCATCCTATACCAGAAAGGTGAGCCAGCATACATCCTATGCTTCCAGAAGAGTGAGGGCTACCTTGTAGGGAAGATCATACCTTATTCGAAAACCTACTCTCCGGATTGTCATTCTATAGAATACCAGCCCGAAGGGCTCTACATTGTATCGGATAATATTAATGAATTCTTAGTAAAGTTAAAGGCGAAAACCGATAGACTCTCCCTTTAGAGGATCCCAGAGCTCCTAGGCGGGTAACCGGTTACTTTCAGCCCCTACTTCTCTAGGTAGTAGGCGTAAACGCCTGCAAGCCCTAGCCCTGCTAGGATTATTATAAGCTGGATCCTAAAGTCGATCGGTGCTGTTATCAGAGCTATTGATATAGCGGTGAATACGACTCCGAGAGCACCTCTCACACTACGCCTGGAGACATAGTAGCCCTTTTCTCTCTCTAGGAGGACACCGGTTAGAGAAAGCCATACCGATATAGCTAGTAGGCCTGCCCCGAACGATTTAATAGCTGTGGTTGTAAACGAGGCTGATATCCCGATTATAACGGCTATTATAAGAGCGAGGAAATCGTATAGAGCCTTATACTTCAACATAATCCTCACACTACGTATTTAACAATAAACTCCTGGTTTTTAACAGCGATCTTCAGGAGCCCGTTGCAGAACTCTATGTTACCAGCCCGTAGCCTCCCGGGTACGTATATGACTCCACCGACGTCTACAGCTATATTCGTAATCTTATACTTGTCGAAATAGGGCCTCCAGTAACGGTAGAATAATTCCTCAGCTATTTTTCTCGGAGTAAACGGTGGTATAAACCGAGAGCCTGGAGGCGGGTAGGAGTCTCTAATCCTCGATACTATGCTATTCAGACATGTTCCCGCTATGGAATCAAGCTTCTCGGCCAGGGTTTTCCCTTTTAAACTGTCTATAACACCCGTCTCTAGAACTGGTGGATGGGTAACAGGGGTTGTAGCAGGTATTATCGTATTATAAATGTATCCCTTACCTTTTTTACTAAAGAACCCTGTCTGCACGAATGTTATACTGGTTTTCGACAGGTAGAATGGGATATAGTAATCTCCCTCTCCTTCAACGAGTTTAATTGTTGCCGCCCCCAGCCTGGAAGTATTTAGGAGAGAGTATTCTCCTACTAATTCAACCAACCCCTCCTTGCATTCTTCGAAGAGTCTCCTATCCAGATTTTGCAGAGCCTGCAGGTACTCTACAGTCTTAACGTAAGGTTCCAGAGGATCCCTACCGTGTTCAAACCATGTGCCTGCCCAGCGAGCTATCTCTCTAACCACCCTGAACACGGCTCTCTCGGCTGGGTCGATGTTTTCAATACTATTAAGCAATGCCTCGGCTGATTTAGGATTCCTATTCTTTATCTCAGCAAGCGCGTTATATACTGCAGCCGCAGCCCTAAGCCTGTCAACGAATCTCGCCTCGCCTGTGAGCCCTATCATTTCTGCGGCTTCTCTCATATTCTTATATGCCTCAGCATAGTTCTCGTTCCCCGCATTGAAGAAGGCGTTGTTTAAGTAGGCTAGTACATTATAATATGCTATAAGGGTATTGACCATACGGCTATCCTCATCGCCTCCAGCCAATTCCGCCAGACTACTGAGTCTAACCGCTTCCTCAAAGTATTTCTTAGGGTCCTGAGAGGGAGGGCTTGTAAACAATCCTCTTATATCGACTAGACTCTTAGAAAGAGACTTGTAGAGGTCTGCTTTAGCCGATGCGAGAATAGGCGTTATCCTAGGTAGTACGTAAGCCTGGAATAAATGGTGTCTCGCAACCATGTCTGCTACAGTACTAGTGATCACCTGCCTGGGTATAATGCTTGAAACCCATTTCTTAACCTCTTCGAGCAATGCCTCGGTATACTTCTTAGACTCGTCGACCCTATTCCAATACCCGCAGTACTCGCACCTCACGTATTCTTCTCCTGGCTTAGGAGGAGGGAGAGGTGCCCCGCAGTGCGAGCATCTAAGACTATATACCTGGACCACTCCTCCTCATTCCCGCTCTAATAGCAATTACTGAAGCCCTCAACGATTCGATTTCTGCTCTTAAAGCCATTATCTGGGCCATGAGCCTTTCTTCAAGCTTCTTCATTTCTTCGAGAGTCTTATGGTAGTAATAGGTTGAGATCTTGTCGCTAAGCTTGTAGATCGCCCCGTAGCATACTGAGCATACAGCCACCCGCCCTTCTAGAAGCATATTCGGGTCTTCACCACCATAGTTCTTGAGCATATACTTGGTTGTGAAAGTATCTAGGTATATGAAGTTTACCTCCTCTCCCTGTATAGGCCTACCGCATATCCAGCACCTTGTTGCTTTACCGAGCTTGTTAATCTTCTCGCTAACCCTCTTAACGTAGGCATCCGCTTTCGCTGAAGAAGACAGGTATCCCAGGGCTTCCGAATAGATCTCTATTGCTCTAGACGGGTCTTCTTCTTCGACATGGGATGCTTGTATAATCCTGGATACTGCTAGCAGCCTAAAGCCGATAGATTCGAAGGTTTCACGGATATCCACAAGGTCTTCGATAACGAATCTCCCGCTGCCTCCCGATAAGAATTTTTTAGCCGCCTCCTCATACCTGCCTGCTACATCGAGGCTGTAGGCCCGGGGATTGGAGAGGTCCACCTGGGGCAGGCTATACAATACTCTGAGCATCTCGAAATCTCTTATTAGATCCCTGTTCTTAACCTTAGATGCCAGGGCGAGGTCGAACTCGTAGTCTCCATCTATAGAAGCCAACGTCTTTAGAGCCTCATCGAAGTACTCTACTCTTCTCGCTTGAAGCGCCTTATAGATTGTCGCGTACGCGTATGCTTTTATCGCCTCGCGGTTAAGCGTCTCGTCTTTAGACCTAGAAGCTATCTCGTAGGCTTTCATAAAATGCTCTATTGCTTCATCTATCCTACCCTTGTTCCTAGAGTCGAATGCTTTACTCATTTCCTCATCGAATTTCTCGCGATCGCTCTTCCAGAATTTCAGCAATAGAATCCTCTCAAGCTACTATTCTCTCTTAAACTCTTCGAGAAGCTCTTTCTTCAACCTCTCGTACTCTTCTTGCGTTATAAGGCCTTCATCCAGCATTTTCTTAAGCTCCCTCAGCTTGTCTATAACAGGCTTCCCCTCTCTAGAAGGCTGTTGCGGGGGTTGCTGGGTGACAGGCTGCATGATACTCGGTAGCGCCACTAGAGCGCCGAGAATGCCTGCTCCAGGTGCTCTGCCCAGGGCCCTCAGGCTCTCGACGGTTCTAATGATCTCTAGAACCTTGTCCTCGTCACCTTTCTGGATAGCTAGTAGTAGCGGGAGCCCGTAGGTAGGGTCTTCTTTCTCCATTTTCTCTAGCTGCGGGAGGGATACGCCGGCGATTTTAATATCTATTAGCTCCAAGCCCCTGCTTCTAAAAGCTTCGTATACGCTACTCGACTTAACCTTTGTCTCGACATCTCTAAGATTCGTATAGATGTCTATAGCAGTGAACTTTGAAACCTCCTGCATAAATAGCTCTGTGAAATACGACCTGAGGAATTCTACTACCGCCTGGGTGGAGAGTGCGGGGGCTGCCCCTGCTATCTGCGTTAGAAATAACGCTGGATCGATAACCCTGAACCAGAAGTCTCCGTACATTTGGAGTTCGGTCATGTAGAGAGTGCGGGGGCCTAGCTTCACACGCGTAGAGAGCCCGAACCTTCCTCTAAACTGCTTTGTGGATACAAAAACTATCCTAGCTTTAAACGGTGTCTCCCCGTAGCCCATAACCAGATTGTAGGCTCTAGTCAATAGAGGGATATTCTGTGTTGTAATAATGTGTCTGCCGGGAGGCAGGATATCGTAGACTTTCCCGTCTCTCATAAAGACGGCTACTTCATACTCGTGGACTACTACAACACTACCCCATCTTATATCCTCGTGTGGGTAGACCCAGAGTATATCGTCCGGCCCCGGGTTAACCCATTCGATTACATTAGTCTGCCTAGTCGACACCTAGCCTCACCCTATTAGCAGAAGGTAGTTCTCCCTCTTATTAACCAGGTCTTCGATTTCGGTAATCTTCGATGATACATACTGGAATAATCCCCTAGCATCTTCTAAGGAAGCTATTTTAACAGACCTATTCTTCACCTCTTCGAGGAACCTGCTAACAGCCTCGCCGAGGGAAAGGTCGAACTCGAGGAGCTTATTCAACTTTGTCTCATCTACTTTCACTATATTGAATAAAGGCTTGTACCCGTGGGGGGCGTGGAGGATTTTCTCGGCTATGCTATCAAGCCTGTATATTACCGAATCCATCACGTTTACATCTATCCCGGTAGCGGACATTGATACGGCTCTCGAATAGGCTTCTCTCAACACATACTCTGCTTCTTTAAGCATACGGTATAACCTTTCTCTAACAACCTTGTCTGTTTCACGGATAAGCTCCTTCTCCTTGTAACCCTTATACCCTGGGAATAGGGCTAAGAGTTTCTCATATAAGGGTAGATCCCGGCTCAAACGATTATACCTCTTTTTCTATTATCAAATCGGGTTAAAATAAATATTCACAACCAGCCTGTAGCGTCTAGTGAAGTTTAATAAGCCCTAGAATAAATATGCCTTAACGGAATAGATAATGGCTCCAACAGATATCCATAGGATAAATGTGAATTCTACTCTCGTAGAAGTCGATGACAAAAGGTTTAATGCCGTACAGTTCTCGATAAAATCCAGCGGCGATTTCATAATTGAGCTCGCTCCCGGCTCTTTTAAATTCAATGGGACCGCCCCGGGTGAACTCAAGGTTGTTGACGAAGGAGACCTTATAACGATAGAATCCATCGAACTACCTTTAGTAACCAGGATTGAGCGGGAGGATTTCATAATAGAAGATAATGTAGTCTACGGCTACTCCAAGCCCCTGATAATGTCTGTAAACGCAGATAAGCACGTATTAGTAAAGCTTAATTATAAATACTCGTTTAAAGCATCTAGTATTACGGTAAAGATCGAAAACGGGAGGATATATTTAAATGCCATACTATCCCCTTTCCTGTCAGCCTGGCTGTATATTGATGAAGGCGTAGTATACATGGAAAGAGAATTCACGGGGATAAACATAGCTGTATCCAGCAGACAGCCGAGGAAAGAAACTATATCTCGGCAAGAGGGTTTTCAACCCAGCTTAGCTTAAGATAGTTCAAACCCTTCCTCTTATGCCTCGAAGACCTATGCATATCCAACACTTTTTCCACGAGGGGGAGCGGGAGACCAGTGGCTTCAGAGGCTTCTCTAACACTCAGCCTCATATCGAATAGGGCGTAGAGTATCCTGTCTACGTCCTCGTACTTCAAACCGATCTCTTCTTCAGCTAGGTGGGACTCCCATAAACCGGGGCTACTAGGCTTCTCGACTATCCTGTCCGGTAGCCCTAGATATCTTGCTAGTGCTCTCAGCTGGGTCTTGTATAGTGATGCTACAGGCTGGAAGTCTACTCCTCCATCACCATATTTAGTGAAGTAACCGATCAGGATCTCGCTTCGATCCCCAGTCCCGATAACAACGCCCCCGAATTTGTTAGCGTAGAGGTATAGTATGTTCATCCTTATCCTCGCCCTTAAATTACCAACCGGTAGCCTATCCCCGGTGCCGATATTAGGTAAAACCATGTAGGCATTTACTATCGGGTCAATAGGGATAACATAATATTTGATACCAAGGGATTCAGCTAGTTCGATAGCATCGATTGTATCAGCAGGCTTGTTTACCCTTGTATCAGGCATTACGAGAGCGAGAACCATCTCTCTCGGGAGAGCCTTAGCCAGTAGTGTAGCAGTAACAGATGAGTCCAGGCCCCCGCTTAAACCTATGACCGCTAGCTTAGCACCTGAGTCTCTCACAAAACTCCTCAACCCTTCAGTAATCTCGCTAACTGTTTTATCCAATGGGAAATCCAAGATGTTTTCCAGGGAGATCCTCAACCGAGACCAGCTCCTTCAATCCTTGCTAGTAGGCCCCCTACTAGTGTTTCAAGCACTGAGACCTGTATTCTTCTTCTAGAGACCTCTCGTATACTTCTCCTCTGGGACTCTTCTCTCTGAAAACCCTTCCTTCGTAAGCATAGATTTTAACAGCCGGGTTTAGCCAGCAGGATGGTTTCAAACCTGCTTTAAGGCATGTCTCGCTGAGGAAGGTCTCTTCATCCCAGCAATACTCTATCGGCACCTCGGGTAGTAGAGTCCCCTGGTAGAACCGCCCGTATTCAACTATTAAACCGTGCCTACCGATCTTCACCAGGTTTACTAGATCCCTCCTGTTATCCGGCTTGAGTTCTACAGGTGTCGAGAGCACGGATACTTCTACAATAATCCTATCAAGCTCCCATTCCTCGACGGGAGGGAACCTTGGATCGTTTACTGCCGCGCTAACCGCGCTCTCTATAATAGACTCAGCTAGGCTATGCACCGGGGCTAGGAAGCCGATGCAACCCCTTAGACTAGTCTTCCCGGTCTCATCTAGTAGTTCTAACGTGGTGAAAGTCATTCCCGGTCTTCTAAAAATGCTTGGCAGGTCTTCGGGTGGAGCTATCCTCCTATTATTCCTAACAATATTCTCAACTGCTTCCCTAGCAAGCCTGACAATTAACCTACCGTCTTCAAGCGATAATTCCGAAGGGTTTACAACGCTCATGTCGATACCCTGACCCTATAGATCCTAATTAGTTCCTCATATTTTTCACGTGCTTTTGCCAGAATCTCTTCGATCTTCCTCCAGTGGGAGCCCACCCAGTAAACATTCCCGCATCTAGAGCACACCCAGAAATCGTTGTATAACTTGTACACTCTCTCGGGGACTTTCCCTTTGACAAGCTCTTTACCCACCTTCATCAGCTCGCCGTTGCATAGAGGGCACCTAGTCTTGTCAAGCTCGACGCTCAGCCTTATGCCTGCTACTACAGCGAGGTAAGCTAGAATAGCTGAGATATCTTCCACGTTTTCAATATAGATGCTCCTCAACCCGTTTTTCAAAGCCCTCCTATGGAGGCCTCTATCCCTGGTCACGATAACTCTGTCTTCCTCCTTTGCTATCCTGAGGATACGCCAATCTTCGAGCCTACGGTCGTATCTCGTATCATAACCTAGTAGCCTAAGCCATCTCGCAACACTACCCAGCATGTTGTCTACGATGAAACGTTGTTC
Source organism: Thermogladius sp. 4427co (assembly GCF_051933805.1). GTDB lineage: Archaea > Thermoproteota > Thermoprotei_A > Sulfolobales > Desulfurococcaceae > Thermogladius. The sequence goes on from NZ_CP196893.1 coordinate 251,985, forward strand.
CGTATTCAATATCTATCACTATATGCCTCTGCTTTGAATATGTATAAGGCTACCTGATTTTTATAGCCCTACCTAGGGGTTACTATAGCGTATAGAATATCCCTCTCTGTTACAATACCCTGTAACACGCCTTCCCTATCGACTACTAGAATACTGCTCACGTTGTTATCCACCATTAGCCTAACAGCTTCGCTGACGTCGGCACTAGGTTCTATAGAGATAGGCTTCTCGTTCATCACCTGTTTAACACTGACCGTGTTTATCTCCCTTATATCGCCTGTTGTACAATACTTGAATGCTTCATGAGTCCCGTAGAACCTGATGATATCCATAGCCGTTATAATCCCGACTACAGTATTGTCTTCTACCACGGGGAGACGCCTGAATCCGATACCCACCATCTTAGACATAGCTTCGCTTAGCGTACTATTATGCGGGATCGTTATAACAGGCTTCGACATGATATCAGATACCTTCACGCCCGACTCGTATAGTGACGCTAACACTCTAACAAGGTCGTGTTCTGTAACTACGCCTACAACCCTGTTGCCCTCTCCGACAACAGGTATGTAACCGATACCGTGTAACACCATCTTCAATAAGACTTCTTGAATACTCTCCCTATCATACGCTACTATAACATTCCTCTCATAGATCGATTCAACAGGCTCTCTATTAAGCGCGTTGAACACGTTGTAGTTATACTTGTGCTCGACGATCTTGAATAAACCGCCCCCTCCGAGATAGTTTATTACCTGAGTCGCCAGCAGGATGCCTTCTAGAACACCCCCGCGAGAGACCACTAGCCCCCTGTAGCCTTTCGACATCTCCTCGATAGATTTCATAATAGGTAGAGTAGAAGGTATCTGTACAACCGGCTTACTAGCGATTAGGCTGAGCTCTTTCCTGAATTCGTATATTTTATTTGAGAAATTAGGTGAACCATCGCTCCTAAGCCATCTATAATGGTCTTGAACCCTCCTGTATTTAACCGGTCGAGCCCCTATACTATCCACCACTATATGTTTCTGTTTTCATTTCTAATATGCTTTCTCCCTCTATAACCAGCTAAATCCTAGCCCTTTCTGGAGCGACCTGCCCATAGTTTACGCTTATGAAAACTATGTGGCTACCCCGGATCAAAGCCTTGCCGTAGCGTGCTACAGGCTTCCCGTCGGGCGTAGTTTCCTCGCAATCACTTAAGACCACGTTCATAGTAGGGTCGACTACCTCCAGATTCCCTATAAACTCGTTCCCGTCTTTAACCCTGACGAGGACTACCTGGTTGATCGCTCCTCTCAATATTTTCAGAGGCGAAGGGTTCCTGATACTTCTAGCCTGGTTAGCCAATATACCACCCCATAAATCCTGGTAACGCTCACTAGTATATTCTAAAGAATGGTTTTTAAATTATTTTAGGATTGGTCCGTACTGCTTATAAAAAACCTGTCTACAGCAAACCCTACCTCGGTGAAAAATGGGTCTATTTGTGAAGGAGTTGGGGCCCTAGATTTCCCGTGCTGGGAGATGACTACCTTACGGGAAACCCTCTTCAACTCCGAGAGGCCTAGCGCTTTATCCTCGAGATTATCCCAGACAGTGATAGAGTAGGCTGTATCGAAATAATTGTCTACAACAGGGAGGTGTTCGATATAGGAGACGATAAATAAAATCCTTGGATCCTTCCTTTTAGAAGACGCTATCCTTATCATTCCAGCGCTAGCATCCAGACATACATATATTTTAAAAACATCCAGCTTCTTCTCGAAAACATATTCGAGTAGAAGGCCGGTTCCGCACCCGGCGTCTAATACTCTGCCATTCATATCAAGTAGACTTTTACCCGCTAAGAAATCGTACTTTGCGTATTGTTCCTCCCTATATAAGAGGTCATAGCCTCTCGCTGTCTCATCGTATAGTTCCACCACCGACCTACCCCAGGGGTCTTCCAATCTTCCCGCCCTTCAAATACTCTAGAACCTTCTTAGGATCTACATATCTCCATTCAAGCCCATTCCTCCTCATAAAATCTATCGCAGATGGTGTAAACGATGGTGCTACGAGCAGCCCCCTAGGCTTGACACCCCTCTCGTATTCTATTGATAGAACATACCTGTATAGTTGGATAGCTGATTCGCGCGTCGCAGTACTTCTCTTAACCTCTATCACGACAAGCCTACCAGATACGTCCCGGGCTAGGATATCCACTGTGCCTGCAGAAACTTTTACCTCTCGACCAATAACTTCTAAACCCTTTTCAACCACCTCCGGGTGGTTGAAAATAAAGTCTCTGAGCTCTGATTCGTCGAAATACATTGTGAAAACCCCTTTGTCTACGAGCCGACCCCTTATCAGCAGGGTTACAGAGTTGAACACGAGCTTCAGCACCTCCCTAGGATTATCTCTCACAAACAGCATGCTGAGCCTGCCATCGGGTTCTAACCATGCTTCGAACACATCGGATGAAGGCTGATAGTTTATCGGTTTAAACCCCTGCGATGAGTGCACTAGAACTGCTCCATCGCTTTTAACAAGTAGGATCCTTTCCCCGTTAGATAGCCTAGAATACCCCCTGCCTTCGTACTCTACCTCGAACTCCCCGATTAATATGAATAACTCCTTGTTCCTCCAAGCGTTTAAGACCTCGTTTAAAACCGTCTTTGCATCAGGGTTTTGGAGACTTTTTATCAACCTCTCCAACCATAACACTATTAGTTGAAGACACCGTATAAAGTGGTTTGATGAAGGTTACTCTCATAGGATTCGACAGCATGGGTACCAGGGGCATGGCTACTTTCGTCGAGACACCTGAAGCAACTATTTTCATCGATCCCGGTGTAAGCCTTGCGCCTAGGAGGTTTGGTCTGCCACCCCATCCTTTAGAACTCAGGGCACTAGAGGATGCACTCGGTAGAATACACGACCTTGTGGAGGAAGCCGACTATATTGTTATAAGCCACTACCATAGGGACCATTACCTCTATAGGAAGGGAGAGGAATCCTATTACGAGGGGAAAATAGTCTTCGCAAAAGACTACCAGAGGGATATAAACTACAGTCAGAAGGCTAGGGCCTATAATCTCTTCGTTACGAGGGGGATAGCAGGAAGAGTTGCTAGGCTCGAGTTCGTAGACGGGAGGTCTCTCCAGCTAGGTGACAAACTCGTAGTCGAGTTCTCGCCCCCGATGCCACACGGGCAAGAAGGCTCTAGGCTAGGCTGGGTACTCTACACTGTTGTTAGAACTAGCGAAGGAGTACTATTACACGCGAGCGATGCACAAGGCCCTTCGAGCACTAGAGGCATCGAGTATATTAAGAGGGTTGACCCCGATCTCCTGATTATCAGCGGACCTCCAACGTATCTACCCGACTACCGGTACGGTAAGGGAATCGTAGAGCAAGGAGTAAGAGGGCTGTGCGAGGTTGCGCTAGCTATGCGTGATGATACTACTATAGTAGTAGACCACCATCTCCTAAGGGATTTAGAGTACAATAGCGTTTTCGAGACCGTTAGGAACCGGTTAGCAGAGTCTGGGAAGAAGGTGAGAATTGTAACGGCTGCTGAATACATGGGCTTGGAGATCAATCTACTAGAAGCGAGGAGGAGGGAGCTTTGGAAGGGCCGAGGATAGTCATAGAGCATTTAGAAGAGGGATTGACGCCCTGGTTAATCCTAGAATACAGGCACGCCAGCCTTATAGCAGGTTCTAATAGGATAATCTTTACAAACGTACCAGGCAAGTACCGGAGGCTTCTAGCACAGTATGGGACGGTTATGGAAGAAAGCGTTGTAGAACTTGTTAGGAGAAAGGTTTTCCCACCTGATAAAACCATAATACTAGATCCCAGAGCTGAGAAAGCCCTGGAATACGGTGAGCTCTCTAGCGCTAGCTATGTTGTAGTAGGGGGTATACTAGGCGATCACCCGCCCAGGGGCAGGACATACCAGTATATTACGTCGAAGCTACCGGGTTGCCCTGCTAGGAATATTGGTGATAAACAGTTCAGTATCGATGGGACAGTGTATTACGTAATGTACATGCTTCGAAATAGGGGTGTCCAAGGCCTGGAATTCGTAGATGGAGTCACTATCGAGACCGAGTATGGCTCAGTGTACCTACCATACCGGTACCCTGCCCTCGGAGGGAGGCCTCTACTAGCTCCTGGATTAGAGTATTATCTCAAACACAGGATGCTACCACGGGAGATAGCTGAGGAAATCCTTAATGCCGGGGATAGAGAAAAATAGTATGGATGTTATCGACACATATGCTACTGCGAGAGTGCTGAATGAGAAGCTAAAGGGCTGCTACCTGGATAATTTCTACTCTGCTGGATTCTACTGGGTTATGAAAATAAGATGTAAGGAAGGCTTGTTCAACGTTAAGATCGAGCCCGGGGTAAGATTCCACGTATCGAATCTTGAGCCAGGGGAGAAAAAGGTAGATCCCCTAACGATCTTTATCAGAAGGGGGCTGGGTAATGCGAGGATAACCGGTATCACGCAATTAGGGTGGGAGAGGATAGTTTTAGTAAACCTCTCTCTGAGAGAAGGCAGCTATAATCTAATAGTAGAGCTACTCCCCCGCGGTGTTCTAGTAGTCTCTGACCCGGAAAATAGAATTGTATTTGCGTCGAGAAGAGTAGAGATGAAAGACAGAGCTATTAAAACCGGCCTAGTCTACAAGCCTCCTCCATCCTTGGGTAAAAGCCCGTTCTCAGAAGACCTAGTGGATACGCTATACGGTTTCGATACGTTGATAAAAGGCGTTACAAGAGGCTGGGGTCTACCCGGGTATATTGGCGAGGAGATACTATATAGAGCGGGCTTGTTCGAGAAGAAGTCTAGTAGGCCTTCTGATATAGCTAGAAGCGACCTAAACATTCTCACAGAAAAATACAGAGAGGTGGTTAAAGAAGCTGAGTCGGGTAAATGCCATCTGGTGTATACAGATGAAGAGCGTTTAACACTCTACACACTGTTCAAACCTAGTCTACTAGTAGAGGAATACGGTCTAGCTGTGAAAGAAGCCGATCTTGTTTCCGGTATAGACTTTTTCTTCGGCGAGTATGAGAAAAGGGTTGTCAAAGCGGCTAGAGAAAGAGAGCTCGAGACTAAGAGGAAAGAAATCGAGAAGTCTATAGCTTCAGTATACGAGGCTATCTCTCAATTCGAAGAAAGCAAGAAGGAGTTTGAGAAAATTCTTCAAGCCGTCTACACAAATTATTACCAAGTCGAGGAGGATTTAAAATGTGCGCAGGAAGCCCACGATAAACATGGTTGGAATTCGGTGGTAAAGCTCTGCAGCAATATAGTATCGGTCGATCAGAGCAGGGGTCTAGTACTGGTAAAAGCCGGGGATACAATAATACCATTGGATATCAGATTAGACCTCGCTAGAAACATTATTGAAGTAAAGAAGAAACTGGGTGAGATAGAGAAAAAGCTGGAAACCGCCCTAGAGAAGAAGAAGGACCTAGAAAACCGTTTGAAAGAAGTCGAGAGAGAACTCTCCGAGAAGTTGGCAACGTCTATAAGACCTAGAGAGTGGTATGAGAGATTCCACTGGCTCATAACAAGGAACGGATTCCTCGCTATAGGCGGGAAAGACGCAGACCAGAACGAGCTTATCTATAGGAAGTATATGGCTGACTATGACATATTCTTGCACGCGGATATCCATGGCGCTCCTGTAGTCGTATTGAAGACTTATAGGAAGACTGTTAGCGAAGAAGATATACGGGATGCAGCGTATTTGACAGCATGTTATTCTAAAGCTTGGAAAGCAGGGTTTTCATTTGTCGACGTATACTGGGTTAGAGGCGAACAGGTGTCTAAGACTCCCCCGAGCGGAGAATACCTTCCAAAAGGCTCTTTCATGATATACGGTAAGAGGAATTACTTAACCATACCTCTAGAACTAGCTATTGGTATAGAAAAAGTGGTCGATCATGTCTACGGCGAGTACTGGAGAACTATAGTCGGCCCCGAGGAACTCGTCGAGAAGAAAGCAGTATCATACGCTGTAATCAAACCATCGAACAAGCCTGTTGAAGAAATCGCCCGAGAAATATACGATAGGATTGTTAAAGGCGATGTTAGAGCTTTTGTCTCATTGAGGGAAATCCAGTCGAGAATCCCCGGCCCATCCGCAGTCGTTAGATTTAGATCGTAGGAATTTTTAAAAGACTCCCACCTAATACCGTTAATTAACCTGGGCTCTCGGTGATTAAAGTGGCGAAGAAAAATATAGTAGTAGAAACACTAAGGTTCCAAAGCGTTCGAGATATGAAGGTTGAACTAGTCGAGAGGAAGGGGTTGGGACACCCGGACTATATAGCTGATTCTGCTAGCGAAGCAGCTTCTAGAGCCTTGAGCAAATACTATCTCAAGGAATTCGGGACAATACTACACCACAACCTGGATAAAACACTCCTTGTAGGGGGACAGGCTAACCCCAGGTTCGGAGGAGGCGAGGTTATAGAACCCATATACATTATTGTCGCAGGCAGGGCTACTACAGAGGTTAGGACTGAAGACGGTATTGTTAAAATACCTTATGGTAGCCTAATTGTAAAAGCTGTCCGGGACTGGATTAGGGAAAATATACGATACCTTGACCCGGATTCCCACGTAGTAGTCGATTACATGGTTAGGAAGGGTAGCGCCGACCTTGTAACAATTTTCGAAGAAGGCAGGAAAGGCGTTCCTTTAGCAAATGATACGAGTATAGGCGTCGGATTCTACCCGTTAACACCGCTGGAGAAACTGGTTTTCGAAACAGAGAGGCTGCTTAATTCTAGCGACTACAAGAAGAAGATGCCTGCTGTAGGAGAAGATATAAAGGTTATGGGTTTAAGGAAGGAGAGGGATATAAGGCTTACGATCGCTGTAGCCTTCGTCGATAGACACGTCAGGGATATTGGCGAGTACATGAGTTATAAAGAGCAAATAGTAAACGACATTCTAGACCTCGCATCCAAGATAATGCCGGACTATAGGGTAGAAGTAAACGTTAATACAGCGGATATGCCGGAGAAAGGCTCTGTATACCTAACTGTGACAGGTACGAGTGCTGAACACGGAGACGATGGTGCTACCGGGAGAGGTAATAGGGCTAACGGCCTGATCACTCCAATGAGGCCTATCAGCTTAGAGGCTACAGCGGGCAAGAACCCGGTTAACCATGTCGGCAAGATATATAACGTCCTAGCTATGCTACTAGCCAGGAAGATCTATGAAACGGCGAGCGAATACGCTAAAGACGTCTACGTCGAGATCCTAAGTCAGATCGGGAAACCGATAAACAACCCGCAGGTATTAAGCGTTAAGATGATCCCTGTTAACAAATCCCTAGACGAGCCCCCATCACACATAGTAAGCGAGATAGAAGCCCTTGTGGAGAACGAGCTAGAGAATATTACAAGAATCACAAACCTTGTTCTAGAAGGGAAAGTAAGCCTATATTAGCCTGTTGAATTCTTTCACCCCGAGTTTTTTCATTCTCTCAGCCTGGTATTCCTCAATCAATTTTACAATCCTACTGTACTCGTCTTCCTCCAGCTCCTTCTCCCACTCGGTTCTCAATTCCATTCCTTTATCCAGTATGCTTTTCTCGACTACGACGAAATCATCAAATCTCAGTATTGGCGTGTATTCTATTATAGGCATCTTACCTGCTTTCCCAACCACTTTCCCAGCTACTACGATAATCTTCTTAGACCTCATGAACTCTACAATCCTGCTGTCAGAAGGGTTTACCTCGTCTACAAATACGTACCTGATATCGGAACCTGCGGATACTAGTTCCTCGAATTTCCTGAGACGTGGTATTACTACGAGTTTCCCAGCGTAGAGATCCCTAATAACACCTAGCAACCTGGCGATTTCAGACTGTAACTCCTCTATCTTCTTATCCCTGTCTTCAACGCTCTTCCTAAGACTCTCGATTTCTGTTTCTAATAGATAAATCCTTCTCTCATACTCCTCCACCCTACTGGCAAACTTGCTTGTCTTAAGCTCTAGTTCGAGGTTCTTGATCAATTCGTCCCTCCTCGTTATCTCCTGTTCGAGAAGCCTTATCTTAGCCTCGAGTTCTATAATTCTCTGCTTAAGCTCTCTACCTGTTTCAGCATGCTCCCCAGGTTTCATTTCAACGTGTTTTCTCGAACCTTCACCGATGCCGATCTCTCTAATCCTCTTATCTATAAAGCTCTCTACGACTTCAGCTACCGGCCTACCTTTCAAGACTTCTCTGATAATATAGGGCATGTTCTCTTTTACTCCAACGTATTTAGCATACTTTTTCACTTCAGCTATCTTATCCTGGATAGTATTCAGGGCTTTCCAGGCGGATGCTACAGCATCTTTCACGTGGGAGTCTTTCAATATTAAATCCTTGTTTCTCTCAACCACTCTCTCTAGAATCTTCTGTTTCTCATCTGAATCTAGGTCTCTCGGAGGAGCTATCACCGGCACACCTAACTGGCTAGCGATCTTCTCGACGAGATCCGGTATGTTACTTACATCGGTGCTGATAGCGATCGGAGAACCATATTGTGTCACAATGCTTATGATAGTAGACCTATCGGCGTCTTTCTGCGAGAATGCGTAGAGCACCCTACCATCTATATCGATGACTGCTACGCCCGTTGTCATGCCTGGGTCTATCCCTACTATAACAGGCCTATTAGACCTGGTAGCCTGTTCGCTGAATAGAGTAGGCTCGGGTACTGGTTTAATAACTACTCTAACACCCTTGGTCTTAATAGGCTTTATAAGGCCGTAGAGCTCTTCTCTCGGCGCGTAAACTATGAACAGGCTCCTTTCTAAGCCCCCTTCGCTCTTCCTAACATAGAGGTCGTAGTCTATATTATGCTCGTCTAGCACCTTCCTAATCTCCTTGGTAACATGAAGTATACCTGCTCTCACACTCCTCAGGAACCTGTTTAAGCTCATCCCACCACGGCTAATACTCCTACCTCTGGTAATAATGATCTTTGTCTTCGGGAAGCTTTTACCGATCTTAAGCCCTATGCCCCTGCTAGCAGCCAGGGCTATGATATAGGCTGATTTCAACGGGTCAAGCTTCCCTGAATACGTTGGGTCGATGGACCTAGCAATTTCCTCGAGGCTCTTAAACCCTGTTGCATCAGCCGTTACCTGGACGAGCTCGGCCGAGTCTGGCAGTAGCTCCAGTAGTTTAGCAAGCCCCTTTTTATCAGGGACTAGCTCGAAAACATTGTCTACAGCTATCACCGCTTTCCCGCACTCCCATACTATCCTAATAATCCTCCCAAGCGATGCCTCACGAATCTCCTGTAGAATATCGCCATCCTTCAAGACTACAACAGCATACCTAGCACTAGCCCCGCCGGGCGAATAACCGGGTAGAATATCGACGCCTATAATGCACAAATCCCTACTATCCCCTATACCGTTAACACCCCTCCTAAACAGGCTGCTACCACAAGCCCCGGAGCGTTTCAAACATCCTACATTAGTCTAAATTGCATAACCTTAATTAAAATCTGATGCTTAAACCCTGCATCAAGCAGGTAAAGCTATAACAAGTTGTAAACGGCATTCGAATGAGGGTCCCGTAGCTATCTATATCTTTAGCCCTACACTGTAGGAGTATGGAATGAGAGCCATACGACGTCACTCAAGTTTTCTAGTCGCTTTTAGGACTTAACAGCTTTCACTAAAAACGTTTGTTTACATACTGGTCTGGAGCGTAGGTGTCTCGAGCTGGTGAGTTTGTAAGCTGTAGGTAAGGGACTGAGCCCCTAGACCCCTTTCTACCAACGAGCCCTGACCCCTAGATCCATAGGGTTGTCCATCTAGCAGCAGGTGTCAAGCCGTAGCGAGAGACCGTAAAATAGTAGTGACCTACCTATTGAAATAATTAAAAACAATAAAAAGCCACAGTTAATGACGAACGCTTCAGGTTCCCGTAACGTATTTCAACGCTTTCTCGAAATCTGTTTGCACGCCGTAGACTTTCTCGAAGAATCTCAGAACGTATTTTATATCCCTTTCCAATAGGCTCTGCGCATTCGGCTCATCTCTATACACGTACTGGGGCCAGTCTATAACATAGGGTATGCCGTTGCGTGAGACGATGATATTGTACTCGCTTAAATCCCCGTGCACAATACCCGAGGCTGTGTAAGCAATCCTTAGGGTCTCGAGTATCCTCCACAGTACCTCCTCAGGATTACTTAGCTCCGGCCTCTCGTATAGCATTTCTCCTTCTATGTACTGTATCACGGTTGCATGCCTATTGTATCCATAAGGTTTTGGAACATAAGCTTTCAGAGCGTAGAGTTCGGCGAGAGCCTTATACTCTCGCTCAGCCGCTACCCTGGATTGGTCATACCATGAAGCATGAGAGGATAGAGTCCAAGACCTCGTGATCTTAGTCCTCCTAAAACTAGTCCTGCCTATCCTCAGAAATTTCACGACAACCACCTCATTTCCTGGTGCCAGTGCTTGGAAAAGGTCGCTCTCCTTACCCACCCCGATCTTGTCTCCTATTGCTGTAATAATATTCCTATCTACAAGGCTCTTCAAGGCGAGCATATCCAGAGAGAGATAGGTTAGCCTATAGGCTCTAGACGACCCTATTATACGTGCTTTTAGTAGCTTGAGCCTGTGGAGTTTCGAGAGGATTAGAGAGAGCTTTTCTTCATAAATCCTAGTCTCTCTCAGAAGAGATTCAACCGGTACGAACTCGAATCTCCTGGAGAGCCTCTCTAACGCTCTCAAGACTATGAAATCTTCCTCGCTGAGAGACTTGTAGATTAAACCTATGTTAACCAATTTTAACACCACTGATCTCTCTAAGCGACGAGACCAGTTTGTCAACAAGCCTCTCGCTGAAATGAGGCATTACTACAACCCTTACACCGTTTACACTAGGCGCTTTATATAGATAAAGTCTTCTCTCCGCTAGCCTCGCCAGGATGTACTCGGGTGGTAAAAGCCTGTGCTTGAACGCTAGTATCGTAGTAGCAGGCTTTAAAGCCTCGAACCCCTCTATACTGTTTACACGCTCATATATCATAGTAGCGAGGTTGAACGCCCATAAAGCCTTCTCCCTGAAATAATCGAGCCCCAGGGATTTAAATACAGCCCATATACCAGCGAGGCTGCCACCGTTCCTCGTTCCCAGCAAGCCGCAGTTCCTGCCGGAGAGAGTATACGGGTTGTCGAAACAGCTTGCCTCCATAAGCTCTCTGCTAGAGAAAAGTATTATGCCAGCTGGCGCAGGAACACTACCGAACTTGTGGAAATCTACAGCAAGGCTTGAAACACCCTTGTAGAAATAGGTATTTTCGGCTATCAGACCCTTCTCATAGAGGAAGGGTATTATCAAACCCCCGTAAGCTGCGTCGACGTGGAGGAAGACATTGTATTCGTCAGCTATCCTACCAACCTCTCTGATAGGGTCTACTAGTCCTAGCTCCGTAGTACCAGCTGTAATAACTATTGCGAAGGGATCGTACTTCTTAACGTAATCCTCCACCCTCCCGGGATCGACAGGCCTGGCACGAGTCTCTATTTTAAGTAGGCGGCATCCTAGTATGATGCAGGCTTTGTCTACAGATACGTGTACCGTATCAGGCGCTATAACGTAGTTGCTTCTACCGCCCCTAAGCGTTCTCGCAGTATAGAGGGCGATGATATTTGATTCTGTAGCCCCCGCGGTCACATACCCTACGCCTGATCCATAAAGTCTCTTCATGTACTCTAGGACTTCTACCTCCATCTCTTTAAGGGGTGGGAACAATTCTATGTCGGCTAGGTTCGTATGCGAGAATAGTGTGAAAGCGTAGAGTGCTATCGGGAGGGGCTGTGTAGTCATAGACCCTAGTATGCTCTCGCCGTGCCTAGGGGTATTATTGTAGAGGCGGTTAAGTACTCTAAGAACTGGCACGATACTACTATAATCCAATAAACCACCTTGCCTAATAGAATAAGATGTTATTTGAGGAATTTCGATTCATACTCTTTCAAATATTTCACGCTAGCTGAAAGGTCTATAAACAGCCTTCTAGCCTTCCTCACATCTTCTACAGTAACCTCTTCTCTATTATTCTCTCCCGCGATAATCCTAGCTGGTTCAAGCAATTGGACAGCATACCTCAGGCTCGTCTCCGAGGCTAATCTTACAAGTTCTTCGAGAGCCTCATTTGTGAGCTTGATCTCTTCTTCTTCAGCCCTGATCTTTATGATCTCCTTTATCTCATCCGGGGAATAAGGTTTCGTAGGGATTATCAACAGTCTATCAAGCAGGTCTAATGGCATCCCGTGCGGTGATTCTATATCCGTCCCTCTTATTCTAGCAATACCCCTGTTAGTAGCCAGGATTATGAGGGGGGAGAACTCGCTCTCCATAGCCCTCGTCAAGAAGCTGAATGCTTCAATATCCAGCATATGGGCGTCATCTATGAATAGAACTCCCGGCACGATCTCGCCTTTACCGCTCTCAATCCACTTCTTCACAGTCTCATCTACCTCCCTCCTAACCTCCGGCGGGATCTCTCTTTCGAATCCGAAACCGAAGAAGCTTATCAACGCTCTCTGGCTGGCTACGTAAGTGTCCAGTTCGTGGAGAGTGAGTGTTCTAACTATCTCTTTCTCTTTTTTAACAGGGCCCTTCGGGATTTCAACAAGCCTCTTAGTCTCTATATCGTATGTTTTAGCCTCCGCGAAATCCTTTGCTTTACCCTCCCTGAACACTCTCCCTGTCTCCGCATCAATCCATATTACGTCTCCTTTCCTAATACCTAATTCGATGATTTGCTCAGTGACATCCTCGCTCACCGTCAACGGGACCTCTTCGTCCTTAGTGGCTAGGACTATCCTAGCCTCTTTAGGCACAGCTAGGTATGGCGCCATCGGGTGTCTCACTCTTCTAATCTTGATATCTTTGACAACGCCTTCGTAAACAAGCCTCTTCTCCCTCAGCCTCACGCCTAGGGCTCTCCTTAGAGCCTCCATAAGGATTTCAGTCTTCTTTTTCTCGCTACTGTATATCTCGCTACCGCTCATAATAACAAATGGCGTGTCCTCGCCTAATTCTCTAGCTATCGCTATAGCTATAGCAGTCTTACCTGTTCCAGGAGGCCCTACTAATAGTATACCGCGGCCACTCATTCTCCCCGATTTAACGATTTGAACCACTATACCAGCAGCTTCTCTTGCTTCAACCTGCCCAACCAGCCCGTCTGCTACAGGTAGAGCCCTCCCTTTCTCGTCTAAGCCGAGACCCCTGATATGACTATGGGTGCTTATCCTAGCCTTCTTCCTAATAGCTTCAACTCTTATTTCAACCATAAGCAGCACCCTGGAGGCCATGCCTAGGGTATCTTATAAATATAAGTCTTTTATTAATCGTTCACGGGTTTTCCCGTGCGAAGTCTAATTAAATATTATTCTTGTGTAATATGTTTAAATAGCTGTAATTCCACGTTTATAACAGGGTGTAACCTTGTCCAAGACGCCTCAACAACCACAGACTACTAAGAGTAAGGAATTGAAGATTGTGACAAGGCATGTTGTTACACTCAGCGATGTTGAGAAAAACCCGCGCCTCATAAAGCTTTTGTATATTATTTCGTCTTTCAAGGACATTAGCGAGAAAGCCCTCCTCTATCTATTGTATTATATGCATCAAAACGGCTATGGCATGGGATACAACTTTATTGTAATAGGGCAGGTTCCATCTAGTAAGGATGTCTCAAGCGATCTGACAGTGCTTAAATATCTTGGATTAGTCGAGGTAAACGAAAGGAAAAAGCTCTCTATAAGCTCTCTCGGGAGGGAGTTCCTAGCGAAACACGTTGAAACAACCCTTAAGAACGAGAAAGAAACAATAGATAAACTCGTCAACGAGCTGAGGGTTAAGATCGCCCCGGTAGACGCTGAGGTTGAGATCCGGGTTAAGAAAAGGCCTGGCTGAGAGATGGATCTAGAATTATATCTGCGGCTGTATCCTCTTATGCTCTTTTTCGCCTTTCTCCCAGAACAGGAGCGGGTTTAGTTTCCCCTCGGTTGAGAGCTTCTTCAAGTACTCGCTGTATTTACTCGTATGCTCAATATCCAGATCTATTAAACCATAGAATATTGGCCTGAGCTTCTCCCATAACTCAACAAGCATCTCTCTAGGCATATGAGCCGTTATAGCCGGGTCTTTAAGCCACTGATCGAACGCCTCAATAGTCCTCATCATATGCTGGAAAGCCATCCTCGATAAGAGTATCAAGGCTAGTCTATCAGCCTCTTTATAATCCGACTCAGCTTTCTTAAAACTCTCTTTAACCTCTATCTGCCTCTTAACCCACGATTCCAGGTTTGAGAAGAGATCCGCCATCTAATTTCACTCCACAACCTTAATGGTGTAAATACGTAGACACCTTTATAAGCCCTAGCATCACCTCTTCGACAAACTAAAGGGTTTTCCTTCATAGACTATTTTCTCAGGCAGCCTATCCTTATACGCTTCTAGGAATCTAATATCGGATTCAGGCTTCCTCCTTTTATCCGGGAGTAGGTATACTATTCCGTTTTTAATAGGATACCACCTCCCGCAGTTAGGGCAGTATAACACGCCTGTCTTAATACCTATCCTGAGGCATTTCTCGCATGGATATTTCTCTCCTTTAATAATAGGCTTCCCTAGGAAAGCACAATAGTTCTTGCAGACAGGGAATTCCAAGCCTGTTGTATCTACGTCTTGCTCTTCTTGCTCAAGCACTATAAACTGAAGAGGGTAGTGTTTACACTCAACACATCTTATGAAATCTAAACCCCAGTGTCTCATCATTCTCCCACTTCTTTAACAAGGTTTTCCACTATGCCTAAGAGTTCTCTAGCCTTCTCTTCTGAAACCGCTTCGATCATGACTCTCAACAACGGTTCTGTACCGCTAGGCCTGACAAGCATCCAGTAATCGCGGCCGACTACTTTAACGCCATCAACTGTTATCAACCTCTCACTCCTGAACATTTCCTTTACTCTCTCAACTACTTTTACCGCTTTCCCTCTATCCATAGCAAATTTTGTTTTAAGCAAATACCACCTAGGGAGGCTCTCGTAGAGCTCGCTTGGTTTAACCTTTAGACGAGCCAGCATTTCAAGGAAAAGGGCCATCGTCATACCGCCATCTCTTACATACTGGTGCGGAGGGTACATGAACCCGCCGTTCTCCTCGAACCCGCATAGTGCATCAGCGTGCTTTTTCATCTCGTGAGCTATATCGACGCTTCCAACCTTCAGCCATACAACTTCGATACCGTGCTTTTTCAAGACTTCTTCGACAAGCATACTACTCGAGACAGCTGTGAATACCTTTACTCCTTTCTCGCCCCTATCCTTTTTCAGGTACTCGGCTAATAATACCGCTGTTCTATCACCCCACTGGACGACACCTTTCTCATCTATAACAATAACCCTGTCTGCATCAGCATCGTGTGCGAAACCGGCTATAGCACCATAGGTTTTAACAATCTTGCTTGTTTCGGAGAGGGTTTCAGGCGTTGGCTCAGGGTGTCTGCCAGGGAAGAACGGGTCGAGGGAGCCGTTTACAACTATAGCTCTAACATTAAGCCTCCGGGCTATCTCAGGCGATGTAAGAGCTCCAACGCTATTGGCAGGGTCTACTACTATCCTGAAACCTGCTTTCGCTATAGCTTCCGTATCAACCCTGCCGACGATCCCTCTAACATATATGTCATTACAGGTCCTGAAGTCTTCGACATTGCTTACTAGACTCCTCCAGCTGGCGGATCTAAACTTTCCTGTCGAAAAGATTTCTTCGATAGTATTCTCCTGCTCCCTAGTTATCTCAACCCCGTCTCCACCTATTACCTTAATCCCATTGTATTCGGGAGGGTTATGGCTAGCCGTAATCATCACTCCTCCATCGAAGCCTTCTTCCTTTATACAATATTGGAGAGCTGGCGTAGGCGTGAACCCTGCGTCGTATACCTTGACGCCGGCTGAGAGCAGTCCTCCGATTATAATACTCTTTACCATATCGCCCCCGGCACGTGAGTCCCTGCCTACTAGGATACGGGCCCCTTCGCCGAAGAAGCTCCCAATAGCTTCAGCCATTCTCAGTATAAACTCCGGAGTCAAATCCTTGTTGACAACCCCTCTGATACCGTCTGTACCGAAGAATCTCCCCATTGACACCTCCTCTAGTCTTTATAAAAACCCGGGTGGGTAATAATTATTTAATTAGAGTCGAAGGAAATTTGGAAATGTACGTTATAATCCTTGTATCAGGAAACTGTGAAAGACTGGATGAAATCGTCTATGACGGGAAAGATGATATAGTAGTCTTTTACACTCCTAAAAACGAGTCGTATATTAGGGGGATTGCTAGGAAATACGCTGGCAGGTTCACGTTCGTTAAAGTAGGAAGGGCTGATGAAGAAAACTTCCTAAAACTCTACGTTAAATACCCGCCTATGAAAGTCTATAACTGCGACTGCTCCAACTATTTCGGGAAATATATTGAATTATTGAAATCCGCGACTATTGAGATGGTGGATTACTGCATTGGCTAGCAGACCCCGTCACTTTGAAAAAATCGTTGCCGGGCTAGACGAAGCTGGGAGAGGGCCCCTACTAGGAGATATGGTGGTCGCAGGAGTATTCATCCCATCCGAGTATATTAAGGAGATCCAGCTCGCTGGAGCCGCCGATAGCAAACAGCTTACCCCATCTAAGAGGTTGAAGGTTAGGAGCGAGATTTCCCAGAGCGTGCCTCTGATATCTATAGCCGTCTATCTCAGCCCGTGGGAAATAGACCGCACGAATTTGAATAAGGCAACTCTTAGAGCAATGATGGATATAATCGCCACGTATAGTAGTCTATTCTGGAACCGTGAAGAGGTAGAGATATACGTTGACGAAGTAGCCGGAGTAAGTAGAGAACTTAAAGCGTTCTGCAAGAGGGTTTTCGGAGAAAAGCTTAAGGCAATAGTGGTCGAAGCAGATGCTGACGCTAAATACCCTGCTGTTTCCCTCGCGAGCATCATTGCTAAGACCTTTAGAGACGAGAGCATAGAGCCTGGCAGGATTGTTTACGGAGACTATGGCTCTGGCTATTCAACTGATCCTAGGACAATCGAATGGGTGAGGAAAAACTATTACAGTAGTAAGCCCCCTATAGTAAGGTCTAAGTGGAAGAATCTTAAGCACCTAGCACCTAAATGGTATATAGGATCTCGCTCAAATCTCTTAGACTATTTTAAGAAGGATGCTGAGCATGGTAACGAATCTCCCGGCTGAGGCTAAAGCTAAATGGATTAAGGTAATGGAAGCTAGGACTATTGAGGAAAAAATTAAAGCGCTCGAAGAATTCTTATCCGCCGTCCCCAAGCACAAGGGTACAGAGAATCTCAGGGAGTGGGCTACTAAGAGACTAGCCGAGCTGAGGGAAGAGCTTGAAGAAAGGAAGAAGAAGAGTGCTAGGAAAGGGGTTAGCTTCTTCGTCGAGAAAGAAGGTGCTGCACAAGTAGTGCTCATAGGCCTACCTAATTCAGGTAAGAGCCTTATAGTCCACAAGTTGACAGGAGCTAAGACAAGGGTTTCAGAAGCCCCTTTCACAACTACATTCCCACAGGTTGGAATGCTTAAATTCGAGGATGTATACTTCCAGCTCATAGATACTCCCCCGATAGTCCCCGGGGGAGGCCCGTTTAACGGCAGGGTCATAGGATTATGCAGGAACGCAGACCTCGTAATGATAGTGCTAGATGCTACCAGGGATATCGTATCAGACTACCAGGCTTTGAAGAAAGAGCTTGAATCAGCTGGAATACTCCTCTCTAAACCCTCTGGGAGAGTTGAGATCGAGAGGTTTAAAACAGGTAGTGGCGGTATAAGGGTCACTATGCTAGGTGAGCTAGTTGGGGCTACCGTGGACGATGTACGCAAGCTATTGTCTTCATACAATATATACAACGCCCACGTACGGATCATAGGCAGAGTAACACTAGACGATGTAGAGTACGCGATATTCGGGAACGTACAGTACAAGCCGTCTATTATACTAGTCAATAAGATCGATATCGGCGACCCCGGGCAAGTAAGCAGGTTAAGGAGGATAGCAGGGGACGCTAGGATTATAAGCGTATCTGCATTAACAGGTGAAGGATTAGATAGTATTGGTAACGCTATATTCGGAGAACTAGAGATTGTAAGAGTGTATACTAAGTCCCCTACTGGGAGGGTGTCGGATAAACCCCTTGTTCTTAAAAAAGGCTCGACGATACTTGATGTCGCCAAGAGGATCCACAAGGATTTCGTCGAGAAATTCGGTTACGCACGCATATGGGGTCCTTCAGCGAAATATCCAGGAGAGAGGGTTGGTTTAGACCATATCGTTATGGATAGGGATATAGTCGAGATCCATCTAAAGGAATGAACATACGTTATCCTATTCCACAGGGAAAGTTATTGCGATAATAATTCTTCACGGATTATTAGATTATACCCTGAGAAGGTTATTCAATAACATCTCCATATTATTATGGTTAACCTAGCCAGAGTCCCTACCATACTCCGAAAACATTTACCGGACAAGGCGGCACATGTTTGAAAACCAGTGAGTGTTATGAAGAACGTGGATCTCATCGGCTCGGATACCCCTGAGCCTATCACGGCTCAAGAGGCATGACTATCCTCATTGCCTCATCTAATTATGATTTGTTTAAATCATATTATAGCTGGCTACTACAATGCGCCATGCTGATCTTGCCAGATCTTGTAAGCCTCGATCATCTTAGGGGATATACTTGGCTTCCTTTTGTTTATTACTTGTATGAAATCATCCATTCTAATCTTCCTTTCTACTGAATTATCCTTACCATCACCTTTCTCGTTTAATTCCTCGGCTATATTATTCTGTACTTCTTTAACTATCGAAGCAATATCAGCCGAGCTATAGCCCTCGGTCATTTCAGCCAGCTTGTCGAAGTCTATATCCTCAAGCTTATAGACTACGGCCAGTTTATCGATATAGTATTTGAACAATGCCTTCCTTACCTCTCTATCGGGCGGAGGCACATATATCCTTTTTTCAAATCTTCTTATGAAACCTATATCGAGCTTCCAAGGCTTGTTCGTCGCTCCTATAACGAATACCGGAAGCCTGCTATTCTCTTTCTCTTTCAACCCATCCATCTCCATTAGGAACTGGTTTCTCATCCTCTTCTCGCCTCCGACCTCGTCGCTGAACTCTTGGAATAATCCGTCTACTTCATCGATAAATATTATAACCGGAGTACCGCCCGATGCTATCTCCCTTGCTTTATTAAATACTTTCGCAACATTCTTCTCGGCTTCGCCAAGCCATTTACTCATAATCGTAGCTGGGCTAACATTGATCAGGGCTGCGTTAATCTCGTTTGCTAACGCGATAGAAATCTCTGTTTTACCACACCCTGGGGGGCCAAATAACAGTATGCCCTTAGGCCATCCTAAAGGATACAAGTGGGGTGTTTTAACAGGGTATATTACAGCTCTCTTAAGCGCTTTCTTAACATCTTCCAAATCCACTAGGTCGTCGAATTTCTTCTTGTTACTCCTCTTATCAGGCATTAAAACCTCTACTTCGTCTGCTGAGCGATCCCCTGGGCCTGAAGCAGGGAGGCTGGATTTCTCCATGTATTTCTCGAGGATCTCGACTCTAAGCTTATATTTAGCAATTAAATCCTTGTAGAAGTCTGCTAGAGAATTATCCGGGTACAGGGACAGGTACTTGGAGAATAAGTCTATCGCAGCCTTATAGTATTTCACAGCTTTCTCGTACTCCCCCTTCTTATCTAGTTCTACAGCTAGTTTAGCGTACTCTGTCCCTTTTTCAACAAGGTAGTGCATCGCCATAGGTGTCCCCTGCGGGAAAAATATTATCTAGTACCGTTTGATCTTGATAACGCCCTTATCCTCGAGGCTTTTCAGGGCTTCGTAAACTTTCTCTTTACTTACCTTGTACCTGGAGACAAACGACTGGACATCTAGTATCCCACCCTTGCTCCTGATTTCTTCGAGCAGCCATTGGGCTATTACATTAATAGGCACATCTAATTTCTCCAATGATGCTATCCTAACCGCCTGTGCATTTTTAGAGTAGTCATCCTTCCCCTTTTTAGACACCAGCTCATCCTGGGGAGGCAGAGGAGGCAGCGATATTTGAATACTCGGTTTTATTTCATCCTTGTTTTCGCCAGATGTTTTCCTGAAAGAGCCGACAGTCATAGCAAGGGGTTCTAAGTTTGAAACCGCCATAATACTCGCTACCTTCCTCTCTACTTCGTTGAACATTGCTGTGAGCTCTGGAACATACCTCTCGAGTTCAGGCCTAAGGTCTTGTAGCTCTCTTATAACCTCAGGCATTAGCTTCATAGGCTCTTCGACAAGGGTCAGGGTTTCAAGCCTATACCTCACCCTTAGCAGATCGTAGCTTATTTTCTCGAATATGCCTATGAGGTTTGAGATATGTTTCATCTCCTCGTCGAATATCACCTGGATATCCGATCGCCCTTCTTGAGCAGCGAACCTAGATCTTTTGGTGTGTTCTTCTACAGCTAGCTTGAGGCTTTTCTTAGACGATTCGATACTATTTATCATCTTATCTAGTATAACAATAGCATCGTAGAGATTCTTTATAGTAGGGTCCTTAGGCTTAAGCTTCCAGAATAGTCTAGACCAAATACTCCCGCTCCGTAAAGTACTTGACAGCGACAAGCTTCACACCCAGCCGGATGCAACATGGTTTGAGAAAGGTTTTTAAAAAAACGATAGAGTCTTATCCTGATATTACTAGCCTTCTACTACTATGACAGATAGAGGTTGGTTAGCAGGCTGGGCTGCAGGCTGGGCCTGGCTGGGTGCTACTATTTTCGGCGCTAATTCTACAGGCTGGGCTTCCAATGCCTCAATCTTATCAAGGTGTTTCTTAACGCTCTCTTTCTCGGTCTCGCAACTATCTAAGTGCTTCCTGATCTGTTCTACAGCAGCTTTATATGCTTTCTCAGGTATTTCACCAGAGAGGTAGCTGATTTTCACACTAGTCATAGCTTTTTCTAACTCAACGATCATATCCTCTAATTCATGCATCCTCTTCCTCAAAAGATCCTTGACGTTCTTAGTATCCTCTTTGACCTTCGCTAGTTCTTCCTCTAGACTCTTCTTGAACGTGTCGTAGGCGTGTTTGGGTAGATCCTTCCTAGCATTAAGCTCTTCAAGAGCGGCCATCCTCTTCTTCAGCCTTAGTATCCTGTTCTCTAATTGTAAAGCCTGGTACTCCCACTCAGGGAGTAGCACAACCTCCCCGTTTTCGAACCTGAACCTGGCTATGTCAATTTGTTTGAATTCTACATCGCCCAGGTTTACCTCTAGGGATCTAACTCTACCATCGGAATCGCTGTAGAAACCTATGATAAACCCTAGCCTCCTACCATAGGGATCGCTTACAGGTTTACCAAGATACTCATCTATATGGTCGACTACAATATCCATACTTACCCCTCAGCTAACCGATTATCCTAATGGGATCCGTTATAAACAGTGAGACTAAGCTAGTTGTAGAATAATACAGGAAGCGTCAGAAGCCTGGTGCCTGACATCTCTTTTATTCCACGCTTTTAACCTTCATCACCAAGATCAGTTAAGAGCCCTCCCCTTTAAAACGCTTACTCAGCCCATTGAGAACAGGGGATAACGGATGGGGTTGAGCGTAGTATCACAAGTATTTAGTGGTGTAGCTAACGCGCTATCAGGGGCTGGAGGAGCGGGAGCAATATTATTCTTCATAGGGCTGTCTATAATACTAGTGATAGCATTATCGCTACTAGTGATCGGGCTGGTAAGGCTGATAAAAGCACTGCCTAATATGAGCGTTAGCGGCTTCCTGAAACTAATGATTGTTACAGCATCAGTGCTTATAGTCCTAGGCTTAATCCTACCGTAAAAATCTTTTTTAAGCTAAGGTTTCCTAGGAAACACCTTGAACCCTGGGTATTGCGGTTTCTCTACCTCTTCCTCTATTTCCAAGAGCCTATTGTATTTAGCCGTCCTCTCGCCTCTAGCGGGAGCCCCGGTTTTTATAAGGCCTGCTCTCACCCCGACAGCGAAATCGGATATGAAGGTGTCCTCGGTCTCCCCACTCCTGTGGCTTATAATCGTTCTAAGCCCAGAGCTTGAAGCGAGCTCTACCACTGTCAACGTCTCTGATACTGTTCCCACCTGGTTAACCTTAACCAATATTGCGTTAGCAGCTCTCATACTAATACCCTTCTTAAGCCTATCCGGGTTTGTCACGAATAAATCGTCGCCTACAACCAGTACTCTATTACCGAATTCGTTTGTGAACCTAGCGAATGTTTCGTAATCTTCTTCATGGAACGGGTCTTCAATACTCACAATTGGATAATCGCTAATTAGCCTACTATAGTACTCGATAAGAGAGTCGGCGTTTAACTCTGCTCCTTCTACAGTATACGTCTTTTTATCTGGATTGTAAAGTCTTGAACTCGCTACATCGAGGGCTATAGCAACCTGGTCTCCGGGGACGTAACCCGCCGATTTAATAGATGCTATCAACAGGTCTAGGGCATCCCTAGTCTTCTCCAGGGGCGGCGCGAACCCTCCTTCATCACCAACGTTGATAGCTTGTGGGCCATATCTCTCTTTAAGGATCTTCCTGAGCTCGCCATATATTTCCACGCTTGCTTTCAATGCTTCGCTGAAACTACTGAATCCAGCTGGCACGATCATAAACTCTTGGAAATCAAGCTTGTTACCAGCATGGAGCCCGCCGTTTATAATATTCAGCATAGGTACTGGGAGCAGGCTAGCGTATTTACCCCCTATATACTGGTATAGCGGTACTTCCATTGTTGAAGCAGCTGCTTTGATTACCGCGATGCTTGTAGCCACAATAGCGTTACCGCCGATCCGGGCTTTATTCTTAGTGCCATCTATCTCGATCATCTTCATATCGATCTCGTACTGTCTACGAGAATCCATCCCGATTAGAGCAGGCGCTAATATCCTATTTACATTATCTACAGCATTCCTAACACCCTTGCCCTGGAAATCCCTCCCGCCATCCCTTAGTTCTAATGCTTCATGGGTACCGGTTGAAGCGCCGCTTGGAGCATAGCCTACTCCTACACCTAGGCCTTCTGTCATTACTTTTACTTGAACCGTGGGATTACCCCTACTATCTAGAACCCATCTAGCTCTAACATTCTTTATTAGGAAGGACTCGCCGTATTCGGTATGTTGTAGAACGTGCAATCTCGACACCCGGGGGATTTAACCTATGTTATCAGCTACAATCTTTACAGTAATAACTTTAACTCTGGCTATGGCGATATATGAGTTGTTTACAATAAGCTGTTATAAGAAAATCAAGAATCCAGACATATATCTAGCTTACCCTACCGCACTATTATATACCGCACTAGCTATAAAGTTGATTAAATCGGGGATGCTGTCCCACCTAGTCATACTATCTGGTATCATTTTATTAACCCACTATACTATCGCAAAATTATTAGACAAAAAAGCATCAGTATTATTAACTCCATTCCTACTATACATTGTTCTAATAATACTGTTGTGGTGAAGGCATGAGTAAAAGAGGCTTATCATGCCCTAAGTGTGGTAGTACTGATATAACAATTGAGAAAACATGGCAGTTAGTCTCTCCAATACCGGATAGTGCGGGGAGGATTACAATTACTGTTATGGGGGTTGTGAGATGCAATAGCTGCGGATACAGGTGGAGAGCGACGATAAGCAAACTCAAGGTAGGAGGATCTAGCGTAGAGCTCGAAGGCGGTAAAAAGATTGAGCAGGAGGAGACTAGGAAGCCTAAGGAGATAGTGCTGGATCTAGACGAGATACTCTCTGGCGAGGAAGAAAATGGGTAAGAAACTATATCTTTTAGTAATCCTCTTGATGGTAGTCACCCCGCTAGTAAACACAGGATTGAGTTATGTCTCCGGCTCTAGTTTTAACGCACCGATAGCTGTTGTCGAAGGAACTAGCATGTATCCTTTGCTGAGAGAAGGAGACCTCGTATTTACCTATAAGCCCCCGCCCAACCAGATAAAGATAGGAGACATAATAATATATTCGGCTGGAGGCAAATTGATAATCCATAGAGTAATACGGGTTAACGTTATCGAAAACAACTATTATTACGTTACGCAAGGCGATAACAACCCTATCCCAGACTATATATACTTCGATATAGTTGATGGAGAGCCCGTGGGCGTCTCGTACCATAGGGTGGTAGGCGTTGTATTATCTATATCAGGACACACGTTTAAGATACCCTACTTAGGCTATCTCTCGATCTGGTATCACAAGCTCTTAGGGTCGTAAATGCAACTATAGCTTTCTCTCCCGTATAGCTTTCGCGACCTCAGCAATCCATTTACCCGAGGATTTCAGACTAGCGAGAAGTGAAATATATTCGCTGAAAGAAACCTCTTCCCTCCTACTCCACTCCTTGTATCCATCAATTATCTTATTGTATGCCATATAATGGTATTTACATAAGCCGTTAGAATACGCCTGCCTCGAACATATCTTGCATGATACCGGTGGTTTCAGAATATTTAGCCTAATAGCTAATTCTCTGCCAACATTTGCTTTATCCCTTTCAAATCTCGCGATAAGCTCTATAATAGTCTTCTTCGCCTTATCTATTACATCTTGTCTTTTGACCTTACCCAACCTAATATCTTCCAATGCTTTCTCAAACTCCCTTGTCAAATCCACTTTAGTTAGCTCCGGGAAGAATTCCGAGATCACCTCTGTTACACCCAAGCCTAGATCCGTTATATCGACCCCTTTCGAAGACGTTCTTAGATAGCCTCTTTCAAACAATGTTTCTATTATCCTCGCCCTAGTAGACTCCGTGCCGATCTCAACATGCTCCATCCACCTGAGAATACTCATTTTAGTAGGTTTAGCGGGAGGTTTTGTATATTTCTTCCTAACCGAGACATCTAATACCCTAACATACTCTCCTCTACTAAATAATGGAAGCTTCTTCTCAGGAATTTCATAGAAATCATAGTATTTCAGCCAGCCTTTTCTAACGAGGAACTCGCCCTCGCCTACAAACACCTCGCCTGGTATTTCAGTAGAGAAATAAACCTTCTGCTCAACAACCTCTGCATGACTGCTGAAAACAGCTAGAAATCTTTTCACCACAAGATCATATATCTTCAACATGTCGCTCGGAAGATTCCTAGGAGGGGGAACTCCTGTCGGGTATATTGCCGGGTGAGCAGGGTCATCCTTAGGGCCTTCTCTAGGTTTAAGCACTCCACCTGTCTCGCTGAGTAACTGGCGTACAAGGTTTGCATATGAGGGGTTGCTTGAGAGTTTGATTAGTATTCCTTTGTAATCAAGCGTGGGAGGCAGCTTCTGGCTGTTTGTACGAGGATAGCTTATTAGGGCTTCAAGATACAATTTCTCCGCGAGTTCCTGGGTCTTATAGGGGCTAAACCCGTAAATCCTATAGGCCTCCTCTTGCAAGTCGCCTAGGTTGAAAGGGTACGGGGGCGGTATTATTTTCTTCTTCTCGATATACTCCAATACCTTTACTTTACCCGATTTCTTAATCGACGAAGCAATTCTCAAGGCATCGGACTTCGAATCTAGTAATCCTTTCTCCCTGTGAGCGGTTATTCTAGACCCGTTCTTTTCCACGACAATACTTAATGCGAATACCGGGTAGGGTATGTGTAGGTTTCTCTCCTGGAGCAACGATACTACATAGGCTAACGTAGGTGTCTGAACCCTGCCCGCGCTTAGTACAATTCTCTTACCAACCACGCTTTCCACAGCCGACATCAGAGCCCTACTGATATTAATCCCCCAGAGCCAGTCTAGTTCATGCCTTGCTAAACCCGCTTCAACCATTTCAAAATCCAATCTACTCAGCTTCCTGAACGAATCCCTCAGCTCGGCAGGGGTTAGAGAAGAAAATTTTGCTCTATAAGCTTTTTCAATGTTACCAAAGAATTTTATGATGAGGAAGCCTATTACCGAACCTTCTATATCATAGTCGCACGCATTAACATAGTAGTCTGCATTCTTACAGACCTCGTTTAACGCTTTAACATAGTAGTATGTGTGTTTAGCTTCAGGATCGGTCTCGTATAGAGGGGTCCAATCGTATGAGAACACGGGATAGCCTCTAAGCCTTGTATTAAGGTTGAACAGGTGCCCAGCTGCGCTTGCAATAATTATTTCTATGTCTCTACCTCTATAGAAGTATACTGGAACCTTATATAGAAGAGTCTTGTTATAACTTGGTAAAACAGCTGATGCGATCTTACTTGCAGCCTTCGGCTTCTCCGCTATTACGACTACCCTTCCTTTCAGCGACCATATGTCTACATACTTGAGCAAGTATAGACACCAGGGTTATTGCCACTTGACTACAATAGTCTTTTCCAAAATACTTTATGGGATAGGAAATGTTAAAATCAGCATAACCAGATATAATACTAGGTATATTAGACCGGGTTTCCTACTATTCTGGTTAGCAGACCCTGGATGAGGGTATCTCCCAAACAATAGTTTAAATATTAGTGCTATAAAACCGATCCATAGGTAGATTCCTGATACAAGTCCTAGGAGCAGTAGAACACCTATCACTGCCCAGCCTATTAACTCGTAGGTAGACCCTGAAGTATAACTCCTTACGACATGGCCCCCATCTAATTGCCCTATAGGTATGAGGTTTAAGAATGTGACAAGGAACACGATATAGCTTATAAATGCTAGAGGGTGGAGTAGGATCGTGTAGTCCTTAGGAACGATAAAGTATTCTAGTAGCTGGAATACGAGGGGGATACCGTATAGAGGTGAAGCCTGCCCGGAAGCTACCATAGCCTGGGCTTGCTGGACTGTAACCGGCTGCGATAGTA
Source organism: Thermogladius sp. 4427co (assembly GCF_051933805.1). Lineage (GTDB taxonomy): Archaea > Thermoproteota > Thermoprotei_A > Sulfolobales > Desulfurococcaceae > Thermogladius. Next base: position 278,967 of record NZ_CP196893.1, read on the forward strand.
CTATTCCAATTGGCGCTATAACTAATCCGGCTAGAAAGCCCATGAGGGGGCCTGAGAGGCCTATTAGCGACAGGCTCCTCCTATCAGGCGGCAGGGTCCTCATGTTTATTACAGCGCCGAATGTACCTATAAAACCCAGTTGTATCGGCGGGGCTGGGATAAAGAACGGGCCATCAATGATAACCTTCCTACTCTTGCTCGCTAGGATATGGCCGAATTCGTGTACTGCTAGGGCAGATAGAAATATTATGGTATAGACCAGACCCCATACTAATGCTTCGTAGAGGCTGGTATAGAATGCTGTTGACAATCCATACCCTGATGCGAAAACCGTGGCGAATGTCGCTATGAATAAAGGTAACTTCCACTTAGACCTCTTCTTAGTAACGGGTACAAGTCTTATAACAGGTTTCTCGGAGATCAGCTGAAGAGCCATGAATCCTTTATCCATTGATTTCCCATAGATCGTCCTGAACAGATCTTCGCTCACAGGCTCAGATAACACAATATCTACGACTAAGCCCAGGCCTTCTAGAGAATGAGTGTTAATACCTTCTATCTTTACCCCAGCTGTCGAGAATAGATTCGAGATATCTCTTATTATCTCCTGAAAGAAGTCTTGATACTGGAACGAGTTCGAAGCTTCCATCACTTTTTCTCCTCTTAACAGACATTGGTAGCAGTCCTTTTAATAATTCTATTATAGCAATAGCCACAGGATCCTTATAGGGTAGGTTCGAAACATCTATTAAAGGAGGCGCCCCATGCGCTAGCTGGAGGGCTCTAGCCCCAACTATACGTGCCAGCTCAAACCTCGTAAGCCGGGCCTGGTATACTCTTTGGACTATGTTATCGCTCATATAATCACACCTAGAAACACATTAAATGCTGCGCTGAGAAGAGGAATTAGAAATAATCTTTAAAAAACTTTCTAGAAGCTTGTCTTAGACCCGGTCTCCTCTTCTTCTTTCTTGCCTTCTTTCTTCTCTTTCTCCTTCTCTTCTTTCTTTAACGGGCTAGCGGCTATAACATCATCTATTTTCAGGATGGTTACAGCTGCTTCGGCAGCCGTCTTTATCATACTGCTCTTCACTAGAACGGGTTCGACCACGTTTACAGCTGTCATATCTTCTTTCACAACCCCGTTTATGACGTCAATACCAGCGTTTAGTTTGCCCTCGCTATGTAATTGCCTAAGCTTCATCAGTGTCTCCAACGGGTCTAGCCCGGCTGTCTCAGCGAGTATTAGAGGTATTTCCTCTAGAGCTGATGCGAAAGCTTCGATCGCTAACTGTTCCTTACCACCGATCTTGGAAGCGTATTCTCTTAGCCTCATAGCTAGCTCTATTTCTACAGCCCCTCCTCCAGGTACGATCTTAGGCACGCGTAACACGTTTCTCAATACGTTTAAAGCATCTTTCAGACTCCTCTCTATCTCGTCTAAAACCATGTCGCTAGCTCCTCTAACAAGTATCGTGACAGCCTTCGGATTCTTGCAGCCTTCTACAAACACCATCTTATCGTTACCTACCCTTCTCTCCTCTACGAGGTCAGCGTACCCTAGGTCCTCTGGCTTTAAATCTCTAACACTACTTACAATCTTCCCGCCAGTAGCTCTCTCGAGTTTCTCGAGGTCGCTCCTCTTAACCCTCCTAACTGCTAGTATCCCTTTCTTAGCTAGATAGTGCTGGGCTACCTCGTCAATACCCTTCTGTGTGATAACGACATTAGCTCCAGTTGCAGCAATCTTCTCGACCATGTCCTTGAGAATCCTTGCTTCCTCCTCAATAAACGCATTCATTAACTCGGGGCTTGTTATATTGATTTTAGCAGTTATCTCCGGTTTCTCTACTTCGAGGGCAGCGTCTAATAAGGCTATCTTGGCTTTCTCAACCCTCCTAGGCATCCCTGGGTGGACTACCTCCTTATCAAGAACTATACCGTATACTAACTGGGTGTCTAATACATTCCCTCCTTTCTTCTTCTCGATCTTGACATCGTCTACTTTGAACTCGAATGTGTTATCCGGCTTCTTCTCGGCTACTGTCAGAGCTGCGTCGATAGCCATATTAGTTAGTTTCTCGCTTACAAGAGGGCCTCCAATATACTTGCTTGCAATAGTTGTCGAGACAACTTTCTTCAATGTTTCTCTATCAGTTGGGTCGACTTTAATAGCTATCTCGTCGAGTAGCCTTAGAGCCTCTTTTAATGCTTTCGTATATCCTTCGATTATAATAGTCGGGTGGATGTTCTGGTCGAGGAGCTCCTCGGCTTTCCTCAATAATGCACCTGCTAGTACTACAGCCGATGTAGTACCATCGCCGACTTCAGCATCCTGGGCTTTCGCTACCTCTACGAGTAATTTGGCAGCAGGGTGCTGAACTTCCATCTCTTTAACAATTGTAGCACCGTCGTTGGTAACAGTTACATCGCCAAAACTATCAACTAGCATCTTGTCTAGTCCGCGTGGTCCTAGACTGGTTTTCAATACCTCTGCTAGTGCTCTAGCAGCCATTATATTCGCTCTAAGAGCCTCTCTCCCAACAGTTCTCTGCGAGCCTTCTTTCAATATTAAGACCGGAATACCATACATCGCCATATTTAGCAACCCCCAGAACCGGTTTCGTTTATACGTGATGATATTGCTTCTATATAAACTTTACTCTGCTTGTTTTATAAGACTAGTTAGCGTAAGAATAAATGGGGATTATAGTGAGCATAGAGCTGACGTCGAGAGAAGAGCTTGACAGGGCTCTAAGTAACGACGAGCCTGTGATAATAGAGTACTACGACCCAAATAACTCGCTAAGTAATTTCTTCTCGGAGGTAGTTAAAGAATTAAGTAAGAGAGCTGACTCTAGACTACTCTTCTGTAAAATAAATATTAAATCACATCCAGAACTAGCCGAAGGGGTTGAAAAAGCGCCTGTGCTAAGAGTCTTCTATAAGAGAGAGATTATCTTCGAGCAGAAAGGGTGTTTCAGAAACTTTGAACTAGACCTCATGGTTCTCAGGAGAGGTATTAGATCGGTTTTCGAGAAAATAAACCTCCGGTTTAGGGTTTAAATAACAACCAGCCTCATTCTAGCCCACAAACTCTCCAAACTCTCCTAAAATCTTTAGTATAAAGAGCTACAAGGCAATTTATTACGATTGTTATTACGATTGCGAAAAGATAGTTGCAACACTAAGATAACCCATGACAGACCGATACCGAGTCGGGATATTGAGATAAATTTGCCCGCCTAGAACCTTGTATGAGTCCCCAATTCATTTTCTTCTAAATCGGTAGATCTCTGCTATTAATCTCCTCGATAATTCGAGCAGTTTCTGAAGGTTTAAGATATATTTGGAACAAAACCGCTGGTTTCGAAGGCTTATATAAAGGGTTGTACACGCCGTCTTCTCCTAACAATACATATCCTCTCTCTATAGAGAGCCTTAATTCGGCTATAGAACTTAACTTAAGGAATTCGGAGAATTTCTCTTCGAAGCCTAGCTGTTCTCTTACATATTTTTCTGAGACAACAGCCCCGCAGATATAGCATGAGTAGTCAGGCATTACAGAGTAGAACCCGCATCTAGGGCATTGGACAGGCGACCTTATCCCGTATTTCTCCCAGTTGTAACGGAGGAAAGAAACTAGATCCTCCCTCCCATAATCCCTTGCTAGCTTGTATAAGCGGCTGATCTCCCCTATTATAGCTCGTCCACCGTTTAATACAATGAACTCGAGTTGTTCAATAGATGGCTTCTCGCTGAGCTCCAGTAGCTTAGCCGAAATAAGCTCGTTAACCTGGGGTCTAAACCTCTTAATCCTCCTCAACACGGTTTCGACATCGGGTTTAGACGATAAACCTTGCGTTACGTAATCCAAAACCTCTAAGACTATCTTCCTAGCCTTATCTTCATCTAGCCCAAGCTGGGACAGTCCGACTGCTTCGTATACGTATGGATACATTTTATCGAGGAGGTCTTCTGCTTCAAAAGATTTCCTCCTAATAGTCTTCCTACGCGTCCTAGTCCTTTTAGCTTCTTTAACAGACTCCTCGCTTGCCTCTGCTTCTTTCTTACGCGTTTTCCTAGGTATAAAAACCCCCTAGACACCTTCCTCGCTCTGCGAAGTAGGCTCCAGCCTCCCAGTATCCCTCTCCTCTATGTACTGGGATACTAAGTAGCTTATAACAAGTTTCGCAATAGACGCCCTCCTCCTTAGATTCCTCAGTATCTTAAGGTATTTCTCGGCATCGCTCTTACCCCGGGTCTTCTTTATCAGTCTCTTTACAATGTAATTCAATATATCCTCGTACTCTGCTTCTATATCTATCTTATCCTCGTAGTATTCCTCTATGACTTCCTCGATAATATCGCCAAGCATCTCGTCAGTCATATCGAGAAACGCGTCTAGCGTTGACTGGCCTACCACGTTTAAGCGCCTCAGGTTCTTTTAAACATATAGTTAAGGAATCCTTATAAACTATCCTATTCGGTTCTAGCCTCGAATCTTTCTACTTCTACTATTCTGTTTGTGTATGTACTTATTTTGTATAATTCGTATACATACATATTATCCCTCCTGGCGATTTTCAGTAATCCCGCCACGCTAAACCCGTAGGGTGTTGGAGCGCTAAATACTGTTACAACCTTTCCTCCATGATTCAGTTTAAATCCTTCAACTGCTTCATGACCTCTAATCAGGATCTTGGTGTTAGTAGCTTTGAGAAACGCCTCGGTCGTTTTCCTACCGTATAAGAAGCCTGCACCTCTAATCGATTCAGCGAAAATAATCTCGTCTTCCCCGGGATCGCTCCACAGTATCGACTCAAGGTCTATGTCGTCAAACATTACGTCCCCGATAGATAACGCTTCCTCCAGGGTATTCGAGGAAACCGACCTATAAGGCGGGCCCCCGTGCAATAGTATAGCCTCATTTTCTAGTACCGCTACAAGAGGGAGCTTATTGAACAACCTATATGTTAGGTAAAGTATCTCGTTTGAACTATTATGGTAATACCTTTTAACAACGTATGGGAAGTCGTGTGGGTACGGCATTAGCCAAGGAGGCGGCTCGTGATTCCCTCTCAGAAGCACTAGTTTATCCGGGAACCTGTTTTTTAAATCGAGTACTGTTAGAAGAGTCTCGATCTGGTGGCCGCCTCTATCAACGTAGTCGCCTAGGAAGACGATTTTAATCTCCCTACCTCCCTCCTCACTCTCTAATCCAGTGAACTCCAATAGCTTTCTGAGCGCTGTGATATCGCCGTGTAAATCCCCTATCACATACATTTCATCAAAAGAGCTCGGGTCTATCTCTACCACCCCCGGCATCCTATATCTTAGACTACTGGTAGATCCGGTGATCTTTGTGGCTACCGATTTAACTATTCTTATATAGTTTTCCGGAGGGATAATTCCCATCGAGGACAGGGCCAATACATTCCTCCCTATGCTTGCACGAGAAATATTTCATAGCTTGTGAAATTATAAATTTCGTGGTATATGTGCGTAGAGTATAGGTTGAACGGGTTAACCCAGGCATGGACCACAGCTATTGTCGGAGAAGATTCAAGTAGGTTCACCTGGTCTATGCTAGTCAGGATTTTCAGATTCAATAACTCGGTTAACAGATCTCTGAGAACAGGAATGTTTGGACCGGAGACAATCATAATAGCGTAGCTCCCGCTCTGCTTGAAGACCAGCCTTTTCCTAATTAGCTTGTTCCGGACATGCCTATAATAATGGTTCAGGAAGCTAGGATAAGATATGCCTAAGCCGGTGTATTCATACAGCTCTCTAGTCTTCAGGCTTTTCGTTGCTGGATTATATTGTCTGAAAATAGTGTATAATATCGCTTCATCTACCGGGTCTATAACCGAGTTTCCTTCTACTAGACTATCGAATTCGACGAGTTCTAAAAAGCCGTTCTTCTTCAAAGGCACTAGGACGTTTTTGACCGTGCCCTGTAGAAGCGTTTTACAAACTCGTTTCCTAAAACCGTCGAGAACCAACCCTTCTCCAATAGATTTGTTGAAGACGTAAACTAAGAATAGTGGTCTTGAAGTAAAAGAATAGTAGACTATAGAAGGGCCCAAAGTGTTTAAACAGAGTTTTGGAAGCGTTTTCTGCGACATTGTTACAATATAGAACTCAACCTGCTTGATCCTGTGGAGCCCAGTGTTATAGTACTCGTATAAAACTCCCTGTTCCATAGCGTGATTAATGATCCTTGCAAGCCTATGATATGGAATGCCTAATCTATTGCAAGCCTCTCTAATATTTCTCAATTCTACAGATATATTGGAAAGGGTTTCAACTATCCTCATGTTGTCAGATATTCCACTCGAACCTGCCATAGCACTTCCTTAAGATTAATCCTAGATCTAGTAGCTCCTCGGGTAATTTAAACGCTACCCAGCGAAATTTTCGATACATCTGGCTCAGCGGCTACCATTTAAGTCATGCAGGATCCTTAGCGGCCAAGGATCCTCATCGCCATATATAATAATAAGAGTAAATTCCAAAAACCTTAAACGGCTTCTTACCTTCAGCACGCTCGTGTTATCTCATTCCCAGATTCGAGACGTTTTTCTCATCATACATACAAGCTCGGTCAAATGCCTTGCAATCATTTTTCATCGACGGGAGTATTCCTCATCGCATCATTTAATTAATTCACCTAGCCTCTTTTTAACTATTTCAGATACCGTAGAACCGTCGACTTTCCCTCTGAGGATTTTCATAGCTTCGCTCATGACTATATTAAACGCCTTATCGGGCTTTGCTTTAATTTTCTCTATATTGTCTTTAATGATTTTGTCTATAATCTCTACAACCTGGTCTCTGCTGACCACCGCTATATTAAGCTTTTTCACTATCTCGACAATACGCATAGACGGGTTTAGAGCAGCTTCTCTCAATATGTCTGGTATAGCCTCTTTCGCAACCACCCCGTTCGCTACAAGCTCTATTACTTCCTCGATATGGTAGTCATCTATATTCTCAATAGGGACACCTTCGTTCTCGAGCATTCTCAGGGTATTAGTTAATGTTGAAGCAATGAGAGAAGGTGCTACCCTGCCTCTCCATTTCTCAACCAGCTTCTCGTAGAGATCGAGTCTAAGGTCGTTCAATACCTTTAAAGCCAGTTCCCTACTCAGCCCATGATCCCTGACCAACCTGTCTAGTTTTACATCCAGAGGCTCGGGCATGATCTTTCTAGCCCTGCTTATCAAGTCATCGCTTACTAGAACAGGAGGGATATCTGTCTCGGGATACATCCTAGCCTTGCCAGGCCTTGGCCTCATATACCGTGAAGTTCCATCGGGATTCGCAGCTCTCGTCTCTTCGGGTACTCCGTCGAACGCTGTTTTAATCCTCTCTACGATTACGTCGAGAGCCTTCACCACCTTCTCTACGCGGTCTACTATTATGATAAACGCGTCTCTAACAGGGTCTAGGCTCAGGGTCTTGTAGATTGCTTCAACCTCTTCTCTCGTGATACCGTAACCAGGTAGCTCATCGCTGTGTATAATACCTCCTACCCCAGCCCAGACCCTGGCATAATCTGCTAGTTCGGAACCGAACCTTCTACCAGGCTGTAATTCGAATCCCAGGAGACCTTTGAACCCCTCTAGCTTTAGAACATAGGCTCTACTATTTTTATCCGACAGAGCTTTCCTAATGAGTTTCGACTGGGTGTTAGCGAAGAAGTCTGTAAGGTCGAAGTACTCTTTCCTAATATTCTCTTTACTAAGCCCTCTCTTCCTTAACTCGTCTCTTAGCTCTAATAGCCTGAGCTGCCTCAAAACCTCGTATTCGATTACTTTCGGTATGAGATACAGATGCTGTATTCCTTTGATCTCTACTTTACCACCACCCTCGATACTTATATTTACATCCTGCCTAATCGAGCCCAGACCGCGTTTAGCCTTCCCCGTAAGCCTCACGAGCTGGCCTAGTTTAAAAGCCACCCTCCTCGCTTGCTCAGGGCTATGGATATCCGGTGCTGTCGCGATCTCGACCAGCGGTATGCCCAGTCTATCCAGTTTATATACAGCCTCTCCTTCTTTCTCCTCGATTTTCCTAGCAGCATCTTCTTCTAAGCAGAGCGTCTGGATACCGATCCTACCCTCCTCGTCATCCATCCACCCGTTGACAGCTATAAGGCTCGTCCTCTGGAACCCGCTAACATTACTACCGTCTATAACGATCTTCCTCATCACATACACTTCATCGATTATCCTCATATTCAGAGCCATGGCTACAGCTAGTGCTACTTCCAGCGCTTCAGGGTTTAGGGAATGCGGTGGTTCCTCATCCGCCTCAACGAGACACGACGAGGTATTAGAGAACAAGTACTTGAATCTCCTACCCTTCCTCCACTCTAGTAGTGCGGCAGGGTCTACCTCCCCTATTTCACTCCTAGAAGGCCTCAGCTCCCTGTAGAAAACACTGTCTACACCTTCTTCTACCAATTTTGTCGGGCAATGGCAGAACAGTTTCCTGCTTGTATCAAGCTGCACATGGATTTCGAGGCCGACTTTTAAACCGATCCTCTTATAGTCTATTGATCCCGTGCTTAACCCCATTAATACCACCTAGGGAAGAGGTCGAGAGAGTGTCTATCGTTAATCTCGCCTTCCAGATTTGTTAGCATCCATTTTCTAACCTCGCTGATATTCCTAGTCTTACTGCCGAGAACCCATGATAATTTAACATATGCTACTTCAGGCAGCATGTCTTCTAACGGTATTACGCCGGCTTCAAGCAATCTCCTACCTGTCGAGTAGACGTTGAGATTTACGCGTCCGAAGAGGCATTGGCTTGTCATGACAACCGGTATCTCGTTTTCAATAGCCCTCCGAATAGAGTCTATTACCTTATTCGCTATATGTCCTAGCCCGCTTCCCTCGATAACTATCCCATGGAACCTCTTATCCACGAGGTAATCGATGATCTCGGATTGGATTCCAGGATAGGCTTTTACTATAGCGACCCGGTCGTCGAATCTAGCTTCTAGAACAGGCTGCCTATCTCTTTTCCTCTCCCTCCATATCCTACCTACGATCTTTACCTCCCCTTTGTAGGGGTCGACTAGGGCAATAGGTTTATCGTTCACTGATTGGAAAGCATCCCTCCTACTCGTATGCATCTTCCTTACTTTGACGCCTCTATGGACTGCTATAAGATCGTCTGAGGTAGAAGCATGCATAGCTACCACAGATTCAGCGAATGGTGCATTAGCAGCTGCTATCATAGCCCCTTTGAGATTCAGGATTGAATCGCTGCTAGGTCTATCACTACTCCTCTGGGAGCCAACGAAGACTACCGGAACAGGCTTCTCCCTTATAGCAAATGCTAGTGCTGAAGCAGAGTAAGCCATCATATCAGTACCGTGCGCGATAACGACACCGTCAGCACCCTGCTCTATCTCACGATATACTTCAAAGGCTAGTTTCTCCCAGTCGATTGGCGTAATATCCTCGCTGAATACCCTCATTACCTCCCTGACTTCGAAAAAGCCTATGTTCTCAAGGTCTGGCGCCCATTCTAAGAGCTCGCTTGTCGATAAGATAGGTATGACAGCCCCTGTCTCATAATCGATCTTGGATGCGATAGTACCTCCTGTCATTAGGATCGGGATCCTCTTACCGGTATGTGTATAGCCGGGTTTAGCTACATGCTGGGACTCCTGGCTCTTCTCTTTCTTAGCGAGCAGTTTTACTGTGTATCCTTCTCTTATCTTTATACCTACATTATACCCATTATCTAGTTTTAGCACTAGTATATCCTCGCCGCTTCTTATAGCGTATTTTGGCATAAGTATTCCTTCGAAGAATTCCCCATTACCTTCAACCCTGATTCTATCGCCTGGTTCGATACCAGCGTTCCTGAGAAGCAGTGCTAAACGACCCGTATATCCATGGTAGATTATCATGGTAGAGCATACCCTTACGTTATGAATGTGTTAAGAAAGAATATATCTGCAACGTGTCATTCAATATTTTGATATGATTATCTATGCTTAGAGTCCGGTATCTAACAACTAAAAAACGCTTTCTAACCGTTACACCCTTGGCTGGAACCGTCTTTAAGCCTGCATACTTATAGATTTCTGCTGGGGCGATAAAACCCTCCTAGTGTATTCTATTCTATTCCTGACCCTAGGCGGTTTATTCTTCCTCCCTTTAGGTGGTATCTTAGGGGTCTGACTCCTAACTTTACCCGCTTTAGTAAGCGAACCGTGGCTCGGCATACTGATACACCTCTATATTATGATTCTATTAATGTTAAAGGGTATTTATATAAGCCTGTTCCTATACAAAGATAGTGTTGAAAAACGGTGGAACGATGGCGAATATTTATTTCACACAGAACGTTGTAGGAGCTTTTGCTATAGATGAAGAAGGACACGTCATAGCATCAAGTTTCTCCCCGTTTAAATCAGATGAGATAATCGACTATTTACTCGATATTGAAGAAGGTAGGATGACGCAGCAAGCTAGAGAGGTCATGGATAAACTGAAATCTATGGGGTATAAGGAGGTCTATGTCGAGAATATGGATGATGCTAAAATAGCAAGCTCTCTCGAGCTCACGCCTAGGTTGGAGGCGAAACCATTACCTATAGTTAGATTCCGTGAGCAACTCCCGAAGATAGCGGTTGAAAACAACTTGGTTGCCTCCGAGGAAGAATATTACAACAGGCTCCACGAGATATCGCTGGAGTTAACTAGGAGGAAATTGAGGAAGGAGGCCCAAAAGAGAGACTTGCTCGCTGTACAGAGTATTAGGGCGATAGACGATATCGATAAAACGATCAACCTCTACGTGTCTAGGCTGAGAGAATGGTATAGCATACACTTCCCGGAGCTAGACGAGTTGGTTAAAGACCACGAGCTGTATGCTAGACTTGTCTACGAGCTCGGTGATAGGGAGAACTATAGCCCGGATAAACTCAAGAAGCTTGGTTTAGGCGGCGATATGGTAACCAAGATAACTGAAGCAGCTAAGAAGAGTATTGGAGCTGACTTAAGCGATTTCGATATCGAATACATTAGGAAACTCGCTGGAGTAATCTTAGACTTGTACGAGTTGAGGGAGACTCTTGAAGGGTATATAGATGCTGTAATGAAAGAGGTAGCGCCAAATATTACAGCAATTGTTGGAAGCAAGCTGGGTGCGAGACTACTGAGCCTAGCCGGTAGCTTAGAAGAACTTGCTAAATTACCAGCGAGCACTATCCAAGTATTAGGAGCTGAGAAAGCATTGTTCAGGGCTTTGAGAACCGGGGGGAAGCCTCCGAAGCACGGAGTAATATTCCAGTACCCTGCTATACACAAGAGCCCGCGCTGGCAGAGAGGTAAGATCGCTAGAGCCCTAGCTGCTAAGCTGGCGATAGCTGCCAAGGTAGACTACTATAGCGGTAGGTATATTGGCGACAAGCTCGTGAAGGAATTAGAAGAGAGGATAGAAGAAATAAAGAAACTATATCCGAAACCACCGCCTAAGAAACCCGAAGAAGCTAAGACGGAGAAGAAAGGTAGGAAAAGGGAGAGGGAGAAGAGGTGAACAAGATGAGCGAGGTTGTATCGGTTAAACCGCATGATAAATACTATGGTGTATACGTTGTCGAGTTAGACGATGGGAGCGTTAGGCTTGCGACGAAGAACCTTATCCCAGGCTATAGAGTATACGGTGAGAGGCTGTTTAGATTCGAAGGGGTCGAATACCGTGAATGGAACACGTATAGGAGCAAGCTGGCTGGGGCACTAGCTAATGGTTTAAGCGAGCAACCGATCAGAGAAGGTCACAAGATACTATACCTGGGGGTTGCTACTGGGACTACGGCAAGCCATATTTCGGATATTATAGGATTGAATGGTAGGATATACGGTGTAGAATTTGCGCCGAGAGTAATGAGGGAGTTTGTAGTACTCGCCGATGTAAGACGTAACCTATATCCTATTCTAGCCGATGCTAGAAAACCCCACCTCTACAGACATCTCGTAGAGATTGTAGACGGTATATACGCAGATATTGCGCAACCCGAGCAGGCATCCGTAGTAGCAGATAATGCCGACCTCTTCCTGAGAGACGGCGGCTACCTGTTGCTTGCGATCAAAGCCAGGAGTATTGACGTAACGAAAGAACCTAGCGAAGTGTATAAGAGAGAGATCGAGACCCTTAAGAATAGAGGGTTCGAGATCATAGACGTTGTCCATCTCGAGCCATACGATAAAGATCATGCCATGGTATATGCTAGATTCAGGAGATAAACGATTATATACACTATACACGGGGTGAGCAATGAAGCATAAGACCCTGGATGAATTACTTGAAGACGTATTAAGCTTGCTTAGCAAAGCGGGTTTTACAGTTGAGGCTATAACGTACCCAGAAGATAAGAGAAGCGTGGATATTGTGGGTAGAGCACAGGATAAGAAGATAATTCTAAAAGTTACACACGATTCCTCGCGATTAAGCAGAAGAGAGTTAGAGGATTTAAAGAAAATGTCTTCTACATATAGAGCATCTGCGTTGATCGTAGCTGAAAAATACAGGAGGAACAATATTGAAGACGATGTAGTCTACGTGAGGAATAAAGTGTATGTCGTTAACAAGAACCTTCTCGAAAACTATTTCCTGAAAAAAGACAAGCCTATAATAATAAATGTAAGAGGCTCGTATCTCCTGAGAATAAATAGCAATAAATTCATTAAGAAAAGGCTCGAACTCGGCCTCTCGAGAAGCGAAGTGGCAAATAGGCTCCAGGTAACTAGAGAGCTCATCTACCAGTACGAGACCAGACGCTCGATGACATCTATTCAAACAGCCTTGAGAATAGCTAGGCTCATGGGCGAAGATGTTTTCGAAGAAATAGACTTAATGAAAGAGAGCGTGTTCAACGAGCAAGAACATACCGTAGAAGATAGAGTTTTGAAAGAGATAAAGGAATTTTTAGGAACCAGTGAAGTAAGATACTACGAGTTTAAGACTGCTCCCATAGATGGGGCTATAGTAAAAGAAGATAAAACAGTGTCGATCATCAATTTAGAAGGAATAGATCGTGACGAAAGTGATAGTAAAACAGAAAATGCGATCAAAATATCTAATATGACAAGATCTATACCGGTATTCATACGTGGAAAGAACGATATCGTCAGGGTTAAGGATATTATTATGGAGATTATGAGAGAGTAAGTGGGCTTAATGAAATATTCCTTAGTGATTACAGGTAGGCCTGGCATCGGTAAGTCGACTCTTTTCAATAAAATTATACAGAGTATAAAAGAGAACGGTTTGAAAGTATCCGGTATCATCACACTTGAGGAGCGGGATAGTAGTGGCCAGCGGGTTGGATTTAAAATAATTGATCTCTCGAGCGGTGAATGGGCCTGGCTAGCACGGAAAGATTATTACTCTAGCATAAGAGTAGGCTCCTACGGTGTTATAGTCGATGAATCGTCTAGGATTATTAGAAGAGCCTTAGACAAAGGAGTAGTGTTAAATAGTGATGTAATCGGGATTGACGAGATCGGTCCTATGGAGCTCAAAATCCCTGTTTTCAAACCACTTCTATTAGAGGCGTTGAAAACAGGGAAACCTCTTATCGCAGTAGTACACTACAGGCTATCGGATCCTGAGATTCTAGGGTTACTTGAGAATTCTGAAAAAGTTGTTATTACGCTAGAGAATAGAGACATCCTCATGGATCAATTACCTAAGAAAGTTGCCGGAGACCTCCTAAAGAAGGTTCGAGGAGCAGGTAAATGATTATTAAAGAAAGCATTATAGTAGAAGAAGGCTTGGCAAAAATATATATACCGAATCCTTCCAAGTACGTTAGAGAAGACGGTGTAGTCGAACCGGCTTGGATGCCTGTTTTCTACAACCCTGAAGCCAGGTTCTCGCGAGATATAACCATTCTAGCCCTTCTAGCTTTCTTCGATGGCAAGAGTTTTTACTTCGTAGACCTTCTAGCAGGGACAGGTGTTAGAGGTATTAGAATAGCTCTAGAGACAGGTGGCCAAGGCATCGTCAACGACGTAGATCCTAGAGCCTACGGATATCTCGTGGAGAATATCCGTTATAACAGGGTTGAGAACAAGGTTGTAGCGGCAAACATGGAGGCTAACGCCCTTTCGAATCTCCTAACATTCACCGGCTTATTCGTAGACTATATGGATATAGATCCTTACGGCTCCCCCATTCCTTTTATTGATAACGCTATTAAACCACTAGGCAAGACGGCTTTACTAGGTGTTACAGCAACAGATAAAGGTCCTCTGACTTGTGTTCATAAAGAGAAGGCTCTGAAGAGATACTGGATAGAGTGCGCTAACATAGATTTCGGAAATGAGCTCGGGATTAGGCTCTTGACATATAATATCGCTTTGAGAGCTTCCTCGCAGAATCTCACTATTAAACCAATCCTATACCTGAGTAAATCCCACTATTATCGTATGTTCTATGTAGTCGAAAGGAAGAATCCTTCGAAAACGCTATCGGAATGCAAAGGGTTTATATGGTATTGTCCCCAAACGCTCGAGAGAGGTTTCACCAGGAATGTGCCAGGAAGCGTTTCATGCAGCGATGGTTCAACCCCCTTATTCATCGGACCGGTTTGGATATGCCCGGTGGCATCTATAGAATTCGTATCAAAACTGGAAGAAAAATTAGGAAAAGCTGATTGGTTGAAAAATAAGGATGTCATCAATTATATCAGATACATGAAGGAAGAATCAATAGTTAACGAACCTTATGTAAGGCTAGACCTTCTGTGTAAAAAGTACAAGGTGAATATGCCTAAAATTCCGTCACTTATAGAAAAAATCAGGAGCCTGGGTTATATCGCGGCTAGGACGCATCTCGACCCTAGGGGTATAAAAACTAATGCGCCTATCAGGGAGTTAGAAAAGCTACTTTACAATAAGGATTTCAACTAAGTTTCTCGGTGAAGTAGTTCAGCGATGCTTAATCCTCGTTTTAAACCATTCGTTTATAAACTGGCAGTTAGTTGGATCGTAAAATCCTCCTTCATAACACCTATTAATATAAGGGCAATATACGCAAGGGATTTCAACCACTTCTTGGACAATATTCTCAACTAACTTTCTCTTCACTATAGTAGCATACAAACTGGTTTTACCTTGTTCTGTTATATTATGGATATTGACGATAATTCTATACGTCCTCCTACCTTTGTATACCAGCGGCTCTCTCTGAATCAAACCTTCGTCTTCAAGTTTCTTTATAACCCTTGATACTTCCTTACTATTCAATCCAAGGGTTTTACTAATCTCGCTCTGAATAATGTCTCTTCCTTCGTTTTCAATAAGGAATTCCAGTATCTTCTCGTCTATAGAATAACTGTCCATAGGATCAATCCTTGCAGTAGTCAACTTTCTCGGGACTCAAGTTACTCCAGACAATATATTTTCGATTTAGAAGGCTTTATATTTTGATACTAAAAAACAATAAGATTAATCTACATAAGGACTATAATATCCAGGTTTTTAACGATCTCACTATAGGAATTCCTAATAGCTACATCTGTTAGCCCAACGCTCTTAGCTATATCGATCTGGGTTTTCCTATGACCTGTAATTATCGAAGCCACATAGACGGATGCGGCTGCGAGACTTGATAATCCTTTACCACTAACCAGGTTGTATCTACTTATTTCGTCAACGATCTTACTAGCTATCACATCTGTCTCGGGCGGTAGGTTTACCTTTTTAACAATATAAGAGATTATAGTCTGAGGGTCTTGCTTATTCAATTTTTTATTTAGATCCTTTACCTCTTCACTTATCAGTTTTATAGCATCCCATATCTCTTGTGGTTCGACTCCTAGCTCGCTTGCAAACTGTTTCAGCGGACGTGGATGCCCATGCACTTTATAAGATATATATAAAGCGCCTACAGCAAGCCTCCTGAGAGTCTTCTCTTTGTAATTCTTGTTTTTAACAGCTTCTCTTAACAGCTCGGCAGCTGTTTCAGATACAGACGATGGGGGTTTAACTATTTTGATCAACTCGTTCAGGTGTTTCAGAGCCTTCTCGACAATCCTCTCATCTTTGTCTACTCTAACATCCTTCTGCCTAGCAACCCAGCTCCTACCTTCTTTAACGTGTTTTATAACCCTCCCCGTTATCTCTGTACCCCCGATCCCTTGGTCGTGAACCCTGTGAGTGAAAGAGCCGCTTACTCTAGGCACGCTATTATCCTTGGCAATAGTTTCTATACCGTAATCAACCGGTTTATCATCTAGAACCGTCCCGCAGACAGGGCAAACGTACGCGTTTATAGAAGGGTCAAATATGATAGACCTGCTACCGCAGACAGGGCAGGTTAGGACGGTGCTGTCTAATTTTACCATATCTCATACTCACCTTCCTTTCGACCTTTCTTTTCTAACATGCTCGTAGTATACAAGGTAGTCTCTAATCGTCGCCGCCAGGTCTTTAGATTCTAGCTTAACTATGATCCTAGGGTCTTCAACTCTACCAATTATATCTACTATTTTACCTAAACGCCTAAGGTTTGAATCATAGACGCGGCTACCTATAAGATCTTCTCTAACGCCTATAGAAGGCTTAATTACTAGAAATCCTTCCCTGCCTATGACTTCTATAATCCCAAGCTTCTTCAATAAATAATCCCCTGCTGGTAATACCTCTACGTCCAGGGTTTTAAACGATTAGACTATAATAGCTATGACGAGCCTATTAAGCCGTATTATATTGTTTCTTCCAACATTCTTTTTAAAACAGCAATAATACGATTTCCAAATTATTATTGTAAATAATTATAAGGGGAAAAGGCATATCTATGTTATTTTACGCTAGAAGACTTTTTCACTATACAAAATTTTTTCTAAGATTATGATCTCATCTTCTTAATCTCTTGAGCGATCATTCTTAGTATCTTAGTCTTGGGAGCTTTTTTATCGACGATCACCCTCCCCATCCTCCTCCACATTCTAGGATATCTCTTACCCGGTTCTACCTCGGGGTTTAAACCCAGCTTTTTAGCAGCCTCAGTTATTTCTTCGATAGTTGGGTTAGAGACACAGAGGTTTCTCGGGAGCCTTCTACCCAGTCTCCTCGTATAGGAGCAGTCGATATAGATCGGGTAAATAACTATTTTCTCCTTTATGAAATCCCTGCTCAAAAACACACCGTATATGTGGTTATTTCCGTTCTAGTAGAACGCCGTTTAAAACACCGTCTTGACCAGGCCTCGAGGTAACTTTAACCAATCCTATCTCGGTCTTAACTATAGTTCCTTTCACTATTATCTTAGACCTAGCCAGCTGGGGGTTAGACGGTGTTGATTCAACGTCTATTATCTTGACCTTCCTGGTTTTCTTCTCACCGGGGATATACACGTTTATATAAGAAACCTTCTTTAGCCTCACTTTAATATTTCCGCCGAATACCCTGTCTATACTCCGTTGTTCTTCGCTGGATAAAACGGTATTTGTCGGAGGACTCCCTAGCTCGTACTTCCTCTTGTCACGGCGCCTACCTTTTTTCCCACCTGTAATCTTCTTGAAATCATTGCCTTGGTAGTAAGACAAGATAGACACCTTCAAAACCATAGTCTGAAACTGGCTTATAAACTTCTTACACTAATCAAACATATTGCAAAAGGGTTCGGGATTGCTAGTTAAGCAGATCAGGGATACGAGAACCAGATTCGAGAATTTATTTGTTAAAGTAGCCCGTAGCATTGAGAAGAAGGTTTTAGAGGAAATATACGAGAGATGGTTGTGGTTACAAATTAAAAACGGCCCTTTCCCTCAGCACATTGGCATTATACCTGACGGGAATAGGAGGTGGGCTAGAGAACGCGGTTTAAACCCGTTGGTCGGTCATGAGACAGGTTACGAGAGGCTTAAAGAAGTCCTTAACTGGGTGTGGGAGCTAGGAGTAAAATATGTAACAGTCTATGCTATGAGTACCGAGAACTGTAAATACAGGGATAGGGAAGAATTCTACCATTTAATCTCTATTTTAAGAAAAGGTATAAGAGAGCTCTTGGAGTCAGGGGAGATCGATAAGAGGAAGATTAGAGTTAAAATAATCGGCGACCTAAGTTTCCTTCCGGGAGAAGTTATCGACGAAATACGTAAGGTTGAAGAAAAAAGCAGTATTTACAACGAGAAGGTTTTAACTATAGCTGTCTGCTACGGAGGGAGGTATGAGATTATTGAAGCGATCAAGAAGGTGATAGAAGATTACGAGAGAGGAGCCATAAGGAAAGAGGATTTGAACGAAGAAGTCTTCAGGAAGTATCTCATGACTAGTAATGTACCAGACCCGGATCTTATTATTAGAACTAGTGGCGAGGTAAGGATAAGCAATTTCCTCCTATGGCAGTCGGCATACAGCGAACTCTACTTCTGCGATGCATACTGGCCCGAGTTTAGGAAAATCGATTTCTGGAGGGCTATTAGAAGCTACCAGCTTAGGGAGAGACGTTTCGGGAGGTAAATTTATTATTCGTCTACTAGGTCTTCCGAAGACCCATATAATAGTTTTATATCTTCTAGGGTAAGCCTTTTCTCACCGGATTTGATCTTTTCCTCAACACGCTTCTTCTTTTCTTCAATGATCTTTGCAATTTTCTGTTTCTTCAATTCTTGAACCCGCTTATTATATTCGTTCCTAAGCTCTTCTAATCTCGCCGATTTCGACTTCAGCTCGTTTATTAAAGCATCTAGATTCTTCTGTTTCTCATTTATCTGGTTAGTAAGTTCGGAGATAAGAGCCACCCTAGCACTTATCTCCTGTTTTATCCTAGCAATATTATCCCCGATCTTTTTCATGTTTTCCGATATATTGCTAATCTTCTTCCTGAGATCAGATATTTGGAGCCTGAGGCTTGCTAGTGTAGCTTTTAACTCGAGGTATTCATTCCTACCGTTAGCAGCTTTGAGAGCTTTCTCCAGGAGCTTCTCATATCTCTTTATTTTGTTTATTAACTCGTTCTCCTGCTCTAGTGTTAAAACCTTTGTCTGGATCTCCCACTCAAGCCTATTGATCTCCTCTCTGATCGCGCTGATAGGCATTTTAACCTCTCTACTCAAATTCTCTACTTCAATCTTCTTATCCCTAGCCAACTCTAGTAGAGTACTATATTCCTCCCGAGCAGTTCTCAAATTGTTAAGAAGCTTATTCCTCTCTTCTTTCAAAGCTTTGAATTTCTCGCGCTCCTGCCTCAGATTATTCTTTAGGTTACGTAATTCTTCTACAAGCCCTCTACGTTTAGCTCTTAGGTCTTTTAGCTCGTTAATTAACTGGGCGCGTCTCTCTTTTAGTTCCGATATCTCACTTCTAAGGTTTGATACTTCGTTTAATAGAGGCTGTAGCATATCGTATGAAGCTTTATCGTCTTCCAATCCAACCACTCTTATCTTGGAGCTAGTATTACTCTAGCGTCGACTGCTATCGCTTTATCACTGTATGCTATAATCGGGTTTAAATCTACAGAGTAGACTTCAGGGTTTTCCTCCATGAGGTTTGAAAGAGATACAATAATATTTGCGATCGCTTTTTTATCAACAGGCGGCTGACCCCTGTACCCTTCGAGCAGTCTCCTCGCCTTTATCTCATCTATCATTTCTAATGCGTCCTCGAAAGAGACTGGTGCAACCCTGAAAGTTACATCACGTAATACCTCGACGAAAACTCCTCCCAGACCGAACATTATCACAGAGCCAAATACTTGGTCTCTAGTTGAACCGACTATTACTTCTAAACCTTTAGGCATCATCTTCTGGACAAGGAACCCTACTATCTTGGCCCCTGGCTGTCTTGCTTTCACGTTTTCAATGATCGTCTCACAACCCTTTACAACATCATTCTTACTGCTTAAACCTAGCAGGACACCCCCTACATCTGTTTTATGGCTTATATCCGGGGACACTACTTTTACTACTACAGGATAGCCTATCTTCTCAGAAATTTCGCCGGCTTCCTCGGGCTTGCTTGCAAAACCGTATTCAGCAACCTTTATCCCGTAGGCTTCCATCAGCTGGAGGGCTTCGTGCTCTAGTAGCTTACCCCTACCTTCCGTGATAGCCTTGTCAAGTATCTTCCTCGGATTCATTAGTGCCCCCTTTGGAATCTAATAAGTGAATAAATATATAAAGCTCTCAAAGCCTTCGCTAACCTCTCCGGGGATTCAAAAACTGGAACTCCTTGTTCTTCAAGCATCTTCTTATACTTAGAAGCGATCTCGCCTCCGATAATAACTACGAGAACCGGCTTCCCGTATTTCCTGGCTTTAGCAATATATTCGAATAACTCCCCTCTCAAACCAGGTATCTGAGGTAGTGCTACGATAACAACAGCGTCTACATCACTACGGGGCAGGACTTCTTCTAGGACTTTGATAAACCTCTCATCATCAGCGTCCCCGGTTAAGTCTATCGGGTTGCCTAGTATACAATGTGGCGGTAGTATCCTTTTCAGCTTCTCCTTTAGGTCAGGAGGAGTCTCGGGTACTTCCAACCCGTTTAACTCTATAGCATCTGTTAACATAACTCCTACACCGCCGGCATCTGTTATAATATAGACTCTTCTACCTTTCAGCAGAGGCTGAGTCGATAACACCTTGACTAAATCCATTATTTCATCAAAGCTCTCTGCTTCAATTATCCCTGTTTGTCTAAAGACGCTTTTGTAGACTTCGTAATTTCCTGCCAGAGCAGCAGTATGGCTTGAAGCAGCCACTCCGCCTCTACTTGTCTTTCCTGCTTTATACACGACCACTGGTTTAACCTCTGAGACTCTCTTAGCGATTCTAACGAAGTCTCTCCCACGCCCTTCCCTAACCCCCTCGAGGTACACGAATACAACATTAGTTGTTGGATCCGTTGACAAGTACTCTAGTAATTCGACCTCGTCTACATCCACTTTATTACCGAAACTAACTACTTTAGAGACCCCATAACCATGTATCGACATCCAGTCTAGTAGGGCTGAAGCGAATGCACCGCTCTGGCTTATAATACTCACATTGCCTTTAGGAGGCCTTTTCATTTTGTCCTCGGGGAGAAAGAACGTGTCGACACCGCTCCAGTTATCGAGAACTCCCAGACAGTTTGGACCTATTATTCTAATACCGTATCTGCTTGCAAGCTTCTTTACCTCTTCTTCTAACGCTAAACCCTCCTGTGTACCAGTCTCTCTGAAACCCCCGCTTATAATAATAACGCCTCTAACACCTTTCAAACCGGCATCTTCTATTATCTGGGGTACTGTTCTAGCAGGTGTAGCTATTACTGCGAGGTCTACTCTACCAGGTATCTCCTGAAGGTTCGAGTATGTTTTCAAGCCAAGTATCTCTTGGTAATGGGGATTCACGGGGTAGATCATTCCTTTGTATTTAGATTTCAAATTCTCTAGTATAACCCTCCCAACCTTCCCTTCTTTAGGTGTTGCGCCGACAACAGCTATACTCGAAGGATTGAAGAATACGTCCAGCATTCAGCAAGCACCGTGGAGCATATTATGTAGATTTGCCTAAAAATAATTTAAAGCACGGGGTTCGGCTCCTCAGTGTAGTAGTCTTCGCCACCAGCTAAGATCCTTTGTATGTAAGCATACAGCTGGTCAAATCCTTCGTTGCTAACGTTTGAAACAGGGACTGTATCGAATATCGTAAGTTTCTCGATTAATACATCTATCTCCTCCCTGCCCCATACCAGGTAGGATGATGCTGATATAGACTCCGAGAACTCCAAAGGATTTTCCAGGTAGTTTAGTATCTTATCTAGGTCTTCATCAGGTATTAGATCAATTTTTGTTATAACATTTATCTGGGGGTAGGATAATCTCGCATGTATCGATGCCGATAGAAATAGTGATGATAGGAGATTGTTAGGGTTAACGGAGAGCAACCCGTCTATAAGGAATAAGGCAACTCTCTTGTAATCGCCTATTATAGAATTCAGGATTATAGGGCCTGTTTCTCTGAATGCGAATAACTCCATCTGACCCGGGGTGTCGATTATAAAGTAGTTTGGGCGTAAGCTTTCTATCTCGTTTTTTATATCGGATATTCTTAGAGCGAGTAAATCCATAGATGCTATCAAGGCCCCGTTCGGTCCCAGGCCTGTTTTCTCGATAACCTCTTCTATATCAACATACTCCCTTACATCTACATCGGGGTCGTACGATAGTTTCTCCACAGCAGGGTCTAGATTTATAATAGCTGCATCGAGCTGGTGGCTCTCCAGATAGTTTTTAAGATTGCCGGCTAGCGTTGTCTTACCGCTCCCAGCAGTCCCTATTACTACGATATAATACGGCAAAGAGACCAACCTACCAGATATAGTACCTGGAGCTATAAGGGCCCCAGAACCTCCCTCTGAAATTGAGCCTGTAACCACAGGATGGGCATTTGAAATCTTCTTTCAAATCCCATTTCCTAACGAAGAAGCCTTCTCTTTCTACAACCAGTCTACCGCAGTTCGGGCAGTAAGTGTTTTCTAAGGGGTGACCCCATACATTCCCGATGTAAACGTGTTTCAAGCCCTGCTCCCTAGCTACCTTAGCTAGTTTCTCAAGAGTTTTAACAGGGGTTGGAGGGAGATCCCTCAACTGGAAATCGGGGTGGAATCTAAGCAAGTGGAATGGCGTCTCAGGCCCCAGGTTTTCTACTATCCACTTACTTAGTTTGACGATATCCTCCTCCTTATCCCCGTAGACAGGGACTACTAGGTTTGTAATCTCGATCCACCAGCCCTGCTTCTTCATTTCTAGTATCGACGAATATATAGGAGTTGGATCAAGTACCCCCATGAACCTCCTATAGAATTCGACATTACCCCCTCCTTTGAAATCAACTGTAGCTGCGTCTATGTAAGGCCCGATCTCCCTAATAGCTTCCTCAGTCATATAGCCGTTTGTAACCATTGTATTGAAGAGGCCGCGTTTCTTAGCTAGCCTAGCCGTATCGTACATGAACTCGTAGAAAACCGTTGGCTCATTGTAGGTATAGCTTATACCCTGGCACCCCAGCCTAATAGCCTCCTCGACGACTTCCTCCGGCTCATATGGCTCTCCATACACCCTATCCCTCCTACTCCAGCTTAGAACCCAGTTCTGGCAGAATTTACAATAGAAATTGCATCCGACAGTTGAGATCGAGAATACGCATGAGCCTGGATTGAAATGCATTAGAGGCTTCTTCTCGATAGGATCCGCATTAGCAGCTGTTAGAAGGCCGTAGACAAGCGTATACAGTCTCCCATCCTGATTAAATCTAACACCGCAAGCACCATATGCGCCTGGTACGATAATGCATCTCTTATGACAGAGATTACACCTAACCTTGCCGCCGTCTAATCTCTCGTAGAACATAGCTTCTCTTACGCCAGGTCTCTCCAATACCTCCAAACAAACACCTTAGTTTAAGGCTATGGAGTTAAAACCCTCATAAACCTGACAATACTCTTAAATACTACTTTCATATATGAATTAGAATCACGGGATTAAATGCTCATAGTACCAGGCTCTAATTTCAGAACCCATGCTCTAGAACTAGCTAAGAAGCTTTCAGCCAAAATATTAGATGTTGAGAAAAAGATCTTCCCAGACGGAGAGATATACGTTAGAATCAAGAGTACGGGCTCTAACATCAGGGAAGACACTATTCTGATAGCTAACACCATGTACCCCGACCAAAATAGCTCGCTGATAGAAACAGTTTTAATTAAAGATGCTGTCTTGAATATGGGGGGCAGGAGGATCATCCTTGTAGTGCCTTACCTACCTTATATGAGGCAGGACAAGGTATTCCTAGAAGGCGAGCCGGTTTCGGCAAATGTTATTATAAATATTTTGTCGGAGGGGATCGAGAAAGGGATTACTGTAGACGTCCATAACCCCGAGGTGTTAAAAGATAGGCGGTGGACTAACGTATTAGTTTCAGACGTGCTTGTAAATGCCGCGTTAAAATACGTATCAAACCCGGTTATAATAGCCCCCGACAAAGGAGCTTTTGAGAGAGCTAGATACGGCGCTAATACCCATGGGTTAGAGTTCGACTACTTGATCAAAGAACGGGATAGGGTAACAGGGAATGTCAGTATAAAGCCTAGGGCTCTTAGTATTGAAGGCAGAGATATTATAATCATAGACGATATCATAAGCACTGGAGGGACTATTGCCGAAGCTGTCAGATTCCTAGCCAGGCTTGGAGCTAGAAGAGTTGTCGTGGCAGCATCACACGGGTTAATGGTTAAAGGCGCTATTGATAAAATACGTAGTGCTGGAGTCGATAAAATAATTCTAGCGGATACTCTCGGAGTGAAATATAACGACCCTATTATAGAATACGTTGATATAATAGATAAGCTGAAGGATGTTATAGAAGAGGTTACACAAAAATAATGGACAAATACATATATTACATTTTATCAGGCGAGAACGAGAGCCTGTCAGAAGGCGAATTAAAAACCCTGCTTAATACTTATGATAGAGGCCATAGCATTGAATGCAATATAATGGTATGCATTGTGAAACACACAGATGAGCGTGCCTGGATTAAGATCTCGGAAAGAGCTGCTAATGTTAGAGAAGTTGGTGAAGTCGATTTATTCGAGAAGCTGGAAGAATATGATGATTTAAGCCGTTTAGTTAAAGAGCTGGGTTCTCTCGATAACCCGTATAGCAAACTCTACCTGACAGTCTTCAGAGGGTTATGGGATGAAGCGAGAGCAGGAAGTCTGAGGAGTTTACTAGAGATGGTTAGGAAACCTTCTGGGAAGATTGGTAGGGTCATAATATCCGGGAACTGGGTTATTACTGGTACGCCCCTATATAAACACAAGTCGAAGACGCCATATCTTAAAGTATTCGATAGAAGTATAGCGATCACACCTAGGCTTGCAAGAACCCTAATAAATCTATCGGGTGTGAAGGAAGGAGATGTGATACTCGACCCATTCGTTGGAACTGGTACGATCATACTAGAAGCGTTTTCAATGGGGATACTGGGTATAGGTGTAGACATAGACTGGAGTTTGATAAATGGTTTTGCGAAAAATCTTAACTACAACAAGTATCCTTCAATCCCAGTCCTCTCGGATTCAACGAAGCTGGAATACACTAATATAGATGCTGTAGTGACAGACCCTCCTTATGGCCGGGGTGCGAGCACGAAAGGTTTGAGGCCACTGGACCTGGTAGAGAGCTTTCTCGTAAATGCGTATGAAGGTTTGTCTAGGAGAGGCGGGAGGATTGTTTTCATGGCTCCTTCAAGCCTCGAGCTAGATATAGACGATACTATTACGAGAACAGGCGGGCTTATTAAAGACAAATTCTACACTTATGTTCACAGCGACCTGGGGAGGCTGATATACGTGGTTGAACCCTTATGAACGCTCGTCTCGTATTCCTCGGGACAGGCGCGGCTATACCTATATACAGGGGGCTCCCCTGCATAAGCCTTAAGGTTAATTCGAATATCTATATCTTCGATATTGGCGAAGGATGCCAGCAGAGAATGTTCAAGATGGGTCTAAGCCCGTTGAAGGTCGAAGCCATCTTTATAACCCATAGCCACGGGGACCATTTCCTAGGCCTATTCGGACTTTTACAAACAATGAATCTATCGGATAGGAGAAGAGAGCTGAAAATTATAGCTCCCAAAGACCTAACTGTATTCATCGAGAGGATACTCGAGGGATATATTGGCAAGCTCGGCTTCCCTATTACTGTACTAGATACTGAAGAAGCAGAAATCTTCCAGGATAATCTAATAACTGTTCAGAGCTACCCTGTCTGTCACACTGTAAAATCATACGGTTACCTAATCAGAGTAGGGAATAAGACTATTAGCTATACAGGCGATACGGCAGCCTGCGATACTACTGTAGAGTATTCGAAAAACGCTACTATATTAGTGCACGAGGCAACTTTCACTAGCGAATTCGAAAAAGAAGCGCGTGAACAAGGTCATTCGACCGCAAGGGATGCTGCTTTAATAGCTTTAAAAAGCAATGTAAATCTTCTTGTTTTAACCCATATAAGTTCTAGGTTTAGTGATGAAACGCCCCTGCTACTAGAAGCCTACAGATACTTTAAGAAATCGATTGTAGCAAGAGACTACATGAGTCTAATACTCTGAAACGGTTTAATATGCTATTTCTAATTAATACTATCGCCCACGTATTAAAGCTTTTAATTTATTGGCTCTTATTACATTAAATAATCATTTTAAAAATCAATTTATTACAATAAATGCTTGCTCGAGCCAGGTTTATTTGGTTACGGAAACATCTTACAGGGCTACCCCTTATACAATTGTATTACCAGAGCAATACTCTGGTGTTCCAATGCCTGTTAAATACGTGTGTAGCTATTGCGGTACAGTCCTATTCGAATTCAGGTTCGTAGGCCAAGACTACTATGGTATCCCCTCTCCACAGGAAGTGTACAATCTATATGGAGGCATATGCCCTAACTGTCACAACGAGCTTAAGCTACCTGGTATAAAGGACATAATAATCCAACCTAAGGTAAGAGAGCCCAGGCTACAATACGTGCTTAAACCTGTTATACAACCTTCCGGAATCCAAGCCCAAAGCAGTTTATGAAGGATTCAAAGTTTTTTATTGAAGGATCATTCTTATATGCTTTCAAGCTTTCAATAACACATTCTACCCTCGTACCTAGTATCGTCTTGAGCTGACCTGAATAATCCGACCTAAACAATAGGTATGAAGCCATTTGAGGAATATTGGATGCTTTTCCATGCCTGCTTGCAGACTCCCAGTCTATAACCTTTACTCTGTCTCCGCATATTAAGATATGATCCCCCGGCCTATTTAGTTCTCTGTGGAATAACTTGTTTGAATCTAGGGTAAACAATGCTCTAAATACTTCCATCAACACCTTTCTAAGCCCCTCGTAATCCCTATCGCGTAATACCTTCTCAACTACCTCGTCCAACGGCCTGCAAGTAGATGGGTCGAGATATTCCATGAATATGAAGTCGTCGTCAAAATAGTAGACTTGGGGTGAGCAGCCTAGTCTACTCGTCTCGTTTAAAAAAGCTGCTTCACTAATTAGACTAGCCCTCCTACTATCGATTCTCCTGATCTTTAAAGCACCGAATCCGATACGAGGGTGTTCTGCTAAAACGACTATAGAGGAGTAGCCTTTACCTAGGAGTTTTAGACCTAGAACATCCTCTCCTTCTTCAACTATGTTTGAAATACCGGCTTTTAAAAGCTTGCTTACCCTGTATTCTAACTCGCTACAATAATCTCTAGGGTAGCATAGAACCCTCTTCAGGTAATCGTCTATATTGCTCAGGCTATGCACTCTAGGAGCCAATTATCAACCCTTCTAATAAACTCCCTCAGGTAAGGCGGCAGACTATTTTTAACCAGACTACTTGTTACCCTGTAGACTACCGGCTTACACCCTCTGAAATGAGGAGAAACAAGGTATTCCTCAGGCTTCAGGTTTAGAAGTTCTAGTACCTCCCTATATTTCCTCTGAGATATTGATACCAGCCTCCCTTTTCTATCAACCCATATTTTCACCGATTTCCCAATATGTTTGCTTACGAAATCCAACGCTCTCTCAAATTCTAGTACGGATGGCCCTTCGTATAGTTTGAATACTGGCCTCTGGCAATCCTCTAGCTCTATTAAAATTACTGCTTTCTTTTTTTCATCCGTCCACGCCATAGAATTGTAGACCTTGAAATCATGATTGTTGAGAAACTTTACACACCTATCTCTAATCCGGTCTGCTTCACCCCATATTACTTCTGGAGGCAGGTTTTCGCTTGCTTCTATTTCAATTGCTACAATACACCTCTTATCTATTAATTCAATGATTCTACTCTCGTTCTGAGCTTTTTCGTCAAAGGTTGAAAAGAACGATCTACTGGGCTTTCTAAGGAAGCACCTAGCTGCTAGTATGAATTTCATCAATTTCTCGAGACTTACAGAAGCTGTAACATTCCTATAGTAGTCGACTGGATCAGGCATATATATAACACTATCCGGGTACTTCTTCTTCAAAAATTTGATTATTCTATCGAATTCTTTCTCGTCGCCTATAGTATTTACTAGAACCGGGATGCTCCAGCGGGATACAGCTTCCAATGTATTCATAAAACCCCTATATGCTATCACCAGTAGCTCAACAGCGTAACCTGAGAAACCTCTCGTCTTCACCTCCGCCCCGTAGACGTTAATAGATTTCATGAACTTCTTCAATAGCCTGACATCATTATTCAAGCCCTCCTTCAAATGCTCTACAACATACCTAGTGTGGAATGGTGTCCTGTCGACAGCAGTCTTTATTCTTTCCGGGCTTGATAATTTGTATGCGGGTACGATATCTGCTTCGACATCTCCTACAACCAGGTGTACGTACGGGTGTTCGGCATACTTTACTTCGACCTTACCTATCTCTCTAGCTGCTTCCAATAATAGTTCAAAACCCTTCTTCTTTAGGTAATCTATATCCGTGCTCTCGGGGAAGAGCACGAATATGTCTAAATCCCTGTCTCCTTTCAACCATGTATCGTGTGCTACACTACCCTGGAGCGTTACCTCGGCTTCGACACCGCTCGACCTGAGATAGTTCTCTAGAACCCTCTTTATCTTCTCGTAAACACTGAATAGGTATGCTCTTTCTTCAGGTGTCGGCGTAATCTCTTCTAAAACCTCTCTAAGAATAATATCTGCCCCAGACACTAACCCAGCCTTACCTCGCATAGGTTTTTGTATATAGGGCCTCTCGGAGTAAGAAAGCTTTCTTTAAGAACAACCTTATCTACTGCTACCAAACCGAAATCTATGTTCTGCGCTAATTTAATGAACTTAACTAACGTATTCAACCCCCGGCCACTCTTCACCCTTGCTAGCGTTAAATGTGGTACAAATTCCTCCCTATCTGGCGGGATACCAATCTTCCTCAACTCCTTCTCTACTGAGTCGTGGATTGCGGTTAGTTCCCTAGACCCTTCTAATACTCCCGCCCATATAACCCTAGGTTTCTCAATATTCGGGAAAGCCCCTAGACCGCTTATGTGTATCTGGAAAGGGGTGTGCTTGATTTGTTTGAGAATTTCACATACTTGCGCTACAATCCTTTCTTCAACCTCGCCGATAAACCTTATGGTAATATGGAGGTTCTCTTCTTCAACAGGTTTCACATCAGCCCCGGTTGACACTATGTCTTTTATAACCCTAGACAACTTCTCTATTACGCTTCGATCCAGTATCTCTACCGCAATAAAGATCCTGTGCAATGGCATCTATAACACCACTACTTGCAGGGATGCTAGTATCCATTAAATTATTTTATAGTGATATCGATCATAAACTATCTAATTAAGTGAGATCATGTTGCTTATACTCGTCACGGGAATGCCGGGCTCTGGCAAAAGCCTTGTAGCAAATGTAGCTAGAGAGCTCGGTATAACGGTTGTTAATATGGGGGATATTGTCAGAGAGGAAACATTGAGAAAGTATGGTAGGATAACCCCTGAGCTGATGCTAGAGGTATCTATAGAATTGAGGAAGAAGTACGGCGAAGACTATATTGCTGTTAAGACTGTTGAGAGAATACCGAGAGATTCTAAAATAGTTGTAGTAGACGGCGTTAGAAGCCTTGCTGAAGTCAGTGTTTTCAAGAGAATCGGCAAGACAGTGATTATAGCAGTACACGCCTCACCTAGAACGAGGTTTGAAAGGCTCCTTAAGCGTAATAGGCCAGGCGATCCTAAGAATTTCGAGGAATTCAAGAAGAGAGATATTATAGAGCTTGGTTTCGGAATAGGATCTGTCATAGCGTTAGCAGACTATATCTTGGTTAACGAGAAGGAGATTAATAAGGTGATTGAAGAGGCTAAGAATCTGATCAGCGAAGTGATAAGACATGGCGAAGATAATTATTGAAGCGGAAGTCAGGCCTACCGAAGAGTTAGAGAAAGTAAAGAACGCAATCGAAAACCTATACGAGGGAGAGCTCCAGGTCGAGCAAGCACCTAACGGCTGGCTCGTTATAAGAGGTGTTTCATCCGATATGAAAAGCCTTAGAAGATTCAGAGACAAGGTGAAAATCAATGGAATAGAACCAGCTGTGAGAAACTATCTTTTGAAAAACAAGAGGAATAATGAGACATCACTAATGCTTCACAAACAAGCCGCGTATGTCGGGAAGATATCGTTGATAGACTCTCCTAAAGAATCCCCGCTCGGCCCAATAGTGATTGTTATCGAAGGAGAAGACGTAGATAGAGTAATCGACTACCTAACTGGTTAAAATCTTTATAATATCCCTAGTACTGGCAGAGGTAGATTTTATAAAACGATACATAAATCTGAATATTTTAAGGGGGCCGTCGTCTAGCCTGGCTAGGATGCCGGCCTGGGGGGATACCCCGTTAGCCAGGTGTTCCCGGAGCGCCGGTGGTCCCGGGTTCAAATCCCGGCGGCCCCATCGCTTGTAGTTTCTTAACTTTCTCGAGAAACTTTTCTACATCTACGATATATCTCTCGTGAATCCCTCGGCCAATCACAATGTTATTACTGACTGCTTCAACCTCGAACAGAAGTCTCCTCCCATCTACCTGTATAAGCCTTGCTCTAACAGTGACTCTGGCTCCGACAGGCGCCGGGTTTAAATGCTTCACCTCAACCATTGTTCCGACCGTTGTAAGGTTCCCGGAAAGGATTCTCCCAACGCATTCCAGGCTAGTTTTCTCCATAAAAGCGATCATGACTGGAGTAGCTAAAACCCGAACCGTGCCAGAACCGATGTGACGTGCAGTATGTTCTTCGCTTACTATGAAATCCTGGGTGCATTCAAGCCCTGGTCTGATTTCAGCACTCACTTAGACCCCTCTTGCTTCTCCAAAATCCATCTCGAGGCGTTTCTCCATAGAGAAGGCGGCATCCACAGAATCCATGCCGGTACTGCTTTCAAGAATTCGTATGCCTCCTCCCACGACTCAAGCCCTAGTTTCTGAGCTAGTTCGTCGAGACCCATGGGCGTCTTAAGGTATTCTCTAAGAACCGATAGAGTCTTCTCATTTATCTCTACCTCCTTATTACCAATTTTTACTACGAATACAGCCTCCTTACTCAAGGCTTTAAACACCCCTATTAGACAACTAGGTCGTGATGCATTTAATACTGTTAGACTATTATTAAACTTTGATGATGACGCGTTCCAGCACGGAATGGTGAAGTACTCTTAACGCCCCACTGATCTATGAAAAACGAAGGATTACGAATCCTACTAGTAGGTCTTAGAGAGCCTGCCCGGCTTAGGCTCGTATATTTCCCCAATACTCTTGAAATACTGTATCATCTCGTATACGAACTCTTTCTCAAACCCTTTATCACGAGCCATTTTCACTAACTGGCTCATCTCAATCTCAGGTGTTTGCTCGAATACTTCATTTAAGAACCTTGAGAATTCCTTCATCTTCTCGCGCTTACTCCTTGATACACCCGTCTCGAGGACATCGATATCAAGGGTTTTAGACTCTATATCGAAACCTACTTTTCTCAGAGTAGTATACATTAGCCTAATAGCTTCCTCAACGTCTTCTATAGAAACCTTATCTTTAAGAGCCATTTTAGCATGTGCTTCAGCCAATCTAATCAATCCTTCTAACTGCCTAGGAGTTATAGCGATCGGAGGAGTTGATTTCACATCCTCATTCTTCAACCCGCTCTTACGCATAGCAACATAGAATTCCTCTATTAGTTTCATCGCTTCAGGCGTTAACTGCGGCCTAACATACTTCCTCGCATAACTAATATACTTTTTCAATAACTGAGGGTCGATGAAAGGTCTAGCCTTCTCGGCATCGCTATGGACGCCTAGTATGTGCCTAGCAAGCCTCCTATCCTTCTCGATGTGTGGGATATCCTGTATAACGAAGATTAGGTCGAACCTCGATAGAATAGTAGGTGGGAGGTCGATATTCTTACTGATAGGCTGTGTTAGATCGTAGCGCCCGAACTTAGGGTTGCCTGCAGCTAGCACGCTAGCCCTAGCATTCAGCCTTGCGACAATACCTGCTTTAGCAATACTCACAGTCTGCTGTTCTAAAGCCTCGTGGATAGCGCTCCTGTCTTCCTCTCTCATTTTATCTATTTCATCTATTGCTGCCACACCCCCATCGGCTATAACCATTGCCCCGGCTTCAAGATAGTACTCGCCAGTATTCTTATCCCTTAGAACAGTTGCTGTTAAACCAGCAGCCGTAGAGCCTTTACCGCTGGTATACAACCCTCTGGGGGCTATCCTAGCCGTATACTGTAATAGCTGGGATTTAGCCGTACCAGGGTCTCCGACAAGCAGAACGTGTATATCGCCTCTTATACGGGTGCCGTCCTGCATGATCTTTGGTACCCCGCCGAACAAGAGGAGGGCTATTGCTTCTTTAATATCGTAATACCCGTAGATCGAAGGGGCAATGCTTAGAATTATCTTCTCCCGGATCCACGGGTCTTTAGCTAGCTCTTTAATCTTATCCTCGTCTTCTCTCGTGATCTCGATCTCCTCGAGAACCTTCTGCTGCACCTCGATATAGTTTGCATCTATATAGAAGGAGAAAACAGACCTTCCTGTCGCCTTCTGGGATGCCTGCGTAGGCATTACTCTTAAAACACCTACTACGAGTGCCCTGTCACCGGGCCGTGCTGCATCAACTAGATCGCCTGTGACTACAACTTCTAGACTACGCGGGATTTGCCCAGGCGGGATCTCCTCAGGCCTCTCCTGTACAACTATCTTCTGCCAGTCGACGAATTTACTTTTTTCAAGCACTAACTCGAATTTACCCGGCTTACCGCACACAGGGCATACGACAGGCTTCTCGATCCTCTCCCCCATCTCGCCGTGTTCCGGATAGTCGAATTCATCGATTACCCCATCAGGCCTGATATGGATGAAATGTGCTTTAACTAGTTTAGCCTCGACCCTTGTAACCCTTGTGACAATCCCTTCAATAGCTACTAATCTACCGATATAATCGCTTGTCAACTCTCTTATCTTCAATACCCTAGGGGGCTGCCTAATTCTCGCATATACTTTGCCAACTCTCTCAGCGTACTCAGGTTGTTCCTTTCTCAGATAATTCATTATAGCCTGTGAGAATTCTTCGAGAGCCTGATCAGGTTCATCCTCTAAATGCCTTGCTAGAGACCTATCGTATACTATCAGGTCGCTGAAGTCCACGATAAGGCTCTTCTGCAACATATGCGCCATTCTAAAAATTCTCTCACGGTATTTGAACACTCCGCTAGAGTCTCTGAAAGACTGTAGGAAATTATAGAATTTGGTAATCCAGTCTATTGGCGGGGAAACTTTCTCCTGTACGTATTCTCCCGTGCTATTCACTAATGCTCCTCCTCCATGAATCTATAATGATACGGAGGCTGTGAAGCAAGTATTTTTCCTCCTCGCTAAGCTTTTCAATAATATCCTGCTGTATATCCGAGATTAGCGAGTAGCCGACTATTTTTTTCATTCTAGATTTCAGCAAGGTATCCAGAGCATCCTCTATCCTCCTGACCTCGTCCAGTTTTAAAAGCTCGCCTGTTCTCTTAGCTTGTTCTACTAGATCCTTCTTAGACGTGAACATTGCCTTGTAGAAGAAGCCTTTCAGCTTATTCGTTAGAGTCCTCGAATATGCTGCTTCCTCATTATATGATAAAACAGATAGATCCTCTACAGATATCCTGCTATCTTTAATCTTAACATAACCCTTCTTAGCATAGTAGGCTGCTACCCAGCGTGGTATAGTGTATTCGGCACCTTTACTCATATCTAGCACTCCCTCTAGGCTTATTAGCTTAAGCCCCTCCCTGTATACCTCGACCTTCACATTCTCCTCTTCGAAATCCCTTCTCAGGAAATCCAGAACCTTCCCAAACACTAGCTCGATAAGCATCCTAAAGTATACCCTCTTATTTAATCGGTTTAAACTGGTTTATTTACCCAATACCCTATTAGAAGCAATAGGGGTATGTTTTGAGCGAGCAGGTTTTGTTATGGGCTGAGAAATACAGGCCGCGGACATTAGACGAGGTAGTCAACCAGAAGGAGATTGTTGCCCGGTTGAAGAAGTTTGTCGAAGAAAAGAACATGCCCCACCTTCTGTTCGCCGGGCCCCCGGGCACCGGCAAGACAACTATGGCGCACTGTCTCGCACACGACCTCTTCGGAGATAACTATAGGCAGTATATGCTTGAATTGAATGCGAGCGATGAGAGAGGTATTGATGTTATAAGGAGTAAAGTCAAGGAATTCGCAAGGACTAGGATCGCTGGGAACATTCCTTTTAAAATTATACTATTAGACGAAGCCGATAATATGACTGCCGACGCTCAACAGGCTCTGAGGAGGCTGATGGAGTTATACACGGCCACTACGAGATTCATACTGATAGCGAACTACCCGAGTAAGATAATTGAGCCTATACAGAGTAGGACAGCCGTATTCAGATTCACCCCGTTATCTCAGGAGGATGTCGTAGCAAGACTGAAGTATATTGCTGAGAAAGAGAATGTCAAATACAATGAGGATGCGCTTGAGACAATTTACAGTCTTTCAGAAGGGGATATGAGGAAAGCTATTAACATCCTCCAAGCGGCAGCAGCTCTAGGAGAGGTTACTGTAGAAGCAGTATACAAGGTCGTAGGCCTAGCACACCCGAAGGAAGTAAGGCAGATGCTTCAGCTCGCTCTAAACGGGAATTTCGTAGAAGCTAGGAAGATGCTGAGAGAGCTTATGATTAACTACGGGTTGAGCGGGTTAGACATAATAAAACAGATACACCGCGAAATATTCTCAGGCGAGCTTAAACTACCTGATGAAATAAGGATAATGATAGCCGACCTCGCGGGGGAGATACAGTTCAGGCTGGTTGAAGGAGCTGACGACGAGATCCAGCTTAACGCATTCCTAGCTAAGCTAGCGTTCTGGGGTAAGAAAATCAAGCCTACATAGGTGGTTTATTGAGCGAATACCTGCCGTGGATAATAAAATACAGGCCTAAAAATCTCAACGAGTATGTTAACCAGGAAAAGGCTAAGAAAGCCTTTATAGAATGGTATGAAGAATGGAAAGCTGGGAAAGCGGATAAGAAAGCCGTTTTACTACACGGCCCGGCCGGAACAGGAAAGTCTAGTTTCGTACAGGCTTTCGCAAGTACATACAATCTAGAACTCTATGAAATGAATGCCAGCGACTACCGGAGGAAAAGCGATATTGAGAGATTGGTGAAAATAGCTGCTTCAACAGGTAGTTTAACGGGGAAGGGGAAGCTTATTTTCCTAGACGAGGTAGACGGGTTGAACCCTAAAGCCGACGCGGGAGGTATTGAAGCGATTATTGAATTGATTAATATATCAAAACACCCTATTGTAATGGCTGCTAACGACGCTTATAATCCAAATATAAAGCCTCTGAGAGACGTATCACTGCTTATACCTTTTGAAAGGCTTAAAGAAAGCGATATCGTCCAAGTGCTAAGCAGGATCTGCAACCAGGAGAAGGTGAAATGTGATATTGAAGCCCTTAAAGAGATCGCTAAGAGGAGTGAAGGCGATTTGAGAAGCGCTATAAACGATCTCCAGGCTATAGCTGAAACATACGGTAGGGTTACCCTAGAATTAGCTAAAGCAGTGAGCACCTATAGGAATAGGGAGTACGCTCCCTTCGAGGTCTTAGGAAAGCTTTTCAACGCGCAATACATTTTCCAGGCGCGTGAAGCAATAAATTCTGCTAACATAGACCATGATACGCTCAAAGTATGGATTAACGAGCATATACCAACCTACTACGAGAACCCTGAGGAAATAGCTAGAGCCTATGATTCGCTAAGCCGCGCAGACGTCTACTTTGGGAGAATAATCAAGTCTGGTTCATGGGATCTTTTAAGCTATGCTCTAGAATTAATGGGTCCTGGAGTAGCCTTTGCTAGGAGAAGTTATTCGAGGAAATTTAGGAAATTCTATTATCCGGAAAAATTCAGGCTACTGTCCGAAACGAAGAAATCCAGGGAGCTGAGGGATAGTATAGCCGAAGTATTAGCAAGGAGGCTTCTAACGAGTAAGGCCACGGTTAAATCGGATGTAATACCATTCTTAAAGGTGATCTTCACGCAGAACCCTAAGGTTGCGGCTGGACTTGCGAGAAGCTATGAGTTAACCGAAGACATGGTTAAGTTTCTAGCAGGTAGCAAAGCTAACGAAGTACTGGGTTATTTGAAAAAACCTAGCAGAGCTAAGAAGTCTTAACCCTAATAAGCCTAAGCCTCCCGTATCTTTTTTCCTCTACAAGGCCTTGTTCGCTGAGCTCTAGTAGGATTTTTTCTAAAGCCCTGAAATGAATCCCTGTTAGACGGGATAATTTCGTGATATTCAACTCACCGTATTCCCGGAGCGTGTCTAAAACAATCTTCTTCCTATCCGGCAACTACTGGGCACCAAGAGCCATTTTCTTCTTTACAAGGTCTATTAAGTATTGCTCTAGGAGGTCTAAAGGCCCATAGTTGATCCCTACTAGAGTCGTCCTCCCTCTCATGCCTTTACCGCTCAACCTGGCTTCGATCACACCAGCTTTCTTAAGGTTTATGATATACTCGTAGACCTGGGTATGCTTCCTCGGTTGTGTATTTAGGCTTTCGCAAACTATCTCATACTCTTTCTCAACATCCCCGATTTTAACATACGGTTTCCCAGTCCTACGGAGGATTCTGACAATAGATAATAGAATAAGGAGTTCGTGTAGAGAACTATAATTTATTGCTTCAGAAATACTTACGATCTCCCTGCTTGTCTTCATAATAGCTTTTCTAACATGGTCGAGGTTGATCCTTCTCGAGCCTTCGTTTTCCGCTATAACCCCTGACAGCATTAGGATTTCGATAGCATGCCTCGCGTTGCCTCCTCCACCTTTATCGTAGCCTTCGTACTCGGCTATGAATTTCAGTACCGAGTCATCATATGTACCCTCATAGAATGCTTTACTAGCTCTATACCTGAGTATGTCGAATAACTGGGTTGAGGAATATGGCTCTAATTTGATCATATGTCTCAAAAGGTAGTTTTCGAGAGAAGGATCTAGCAGGGATAGCTTAGCAGTATCCTGGGATATGAATATATAGTTAAGCCTCTTCACAGGTACGTCTATTGCATCATAGGATCTAGCTATGAAATAAACGGCATCTCTGCCCGCGAGGCTGGCGAAATAGTGGAACTCGTCTAAGGCTATGATAGCATACTGGTCTGTCTCATCCAAATAGTTTAGTAGAGCATCAAACATTTCCCTAACCGATAGACCCCTAGAAGGTATAGGGGCATCTAGCTGCCTCGCTATATCTGATACTACATTGTATAGTGTTCTATTACTGTGACAGTTGACGTGAACGTATCTTATCTTATAGCCTTTTGAAGAAGCATACCTTGTGAAATCCCTCCCGAAGATCCTGGCTGTAGCAGTCTTACCGGTTCCCACGCCTCCTACGATTAAAACCCTCTGAGAGAAGCTACCAGGTGAGGTAACCAAGTGTTTGAAATACGAGGCTAGCTCCTTCAACTCTTTCTCTCTATGGGGTAGTGTATCAGGCAGGTATTCGGGTGTTAGACTCTCTTTACTCTTGAAAATAGAAGGTTTCTCAACTTCCTCCTCGATTATCTTCCAAACGTCTTCGCTAACCAATGTAGTACATCTCCCAAACTTTCAGTCTCCTAATTAAATTATGCTTGGTTTAAAAACCGCCTTGCATAATCCTTTACCGAGTACTATATTTTTTTCAAACAATAATATGTATAGACAGGTATCCGACTCTTTATCTATAATAGCGCTCTTCCCTTTAAGAACACTAGCTACCCTATCCCAGACCTGGCTCGATAAGCCTCTTACACCGTATGCTTTAACCCTTATTTTCAGTCGTTCACCTGGGATAACAACCCCGTCTACAGCACTCTCTAAATAGTCTAGACCGGGAAGTATAGAGTCTACGGGTATAATATTCTCTACGAAACCATATTCCCTGTTCTTAGCCCTGTTATATAACACTCTAGGATTGATGCCCGAGCAAACAAGTAAGAGATCAGGGAAACCCGTTTCATAGACCTCTATATTGTTATCGAGCGGAAAAAGGGCATCGCCTATTTCCTCCCGGCACCATACCCTCTTGCCTACCCTGCACGTGACAAGCAAAGCTGGTTTCAAACTGTTCCTTCTGCATATCAGGCTCATAGAGAGACCTTGCTACCAGGGTAGATTAAAACGTCTCAAAACCTTTAAAACGTCGGCTATATAAATAGGTTTAATAGAGCGGCGGTCGTCTAGCCTGGACTAGGACGCCGGCCTGCCACGCCGGAAATCCCGGGTTCAAATCCCGGCCGCCGCACTACTTACATGCCTCGGTGAAAACTGATTAGTGTTTTTCTAGGGTTCCCGATATAGAGCGCTAGGGATACAGTGATGGTAATAGAGAAACCTGTAGCATTCGCCATTCTGTTTCTAACCATATTCATCTCAACTATTACAGTCCCCCAAGTATTTGTAGAGTCTAAGCAGCAGGTGAGCTGCGGTAGTGAACTCTACGGTATTATTGTAGAGAATAAATCCAATATTGTCCTTGACGGTCTGGCAGTAGCCAACTGCCTCTACGGTATCTACATCGTTAATTCATCGAATGTAACAATATCCCGGGTCGAAGTATCGGATAGTATAGTGGGGATCCTAGTACTTGATTCGGTGAATGTCACTATTTTGTACTCTACTATAGAAAGGAGTGTTACAGGTGTGGGTGCTGTTAATTCGAGTATTTCAATATTTAATTCCACTATAAGGTCGAATATAGAAGGAGCCTATTTAAACAGTTCGAATATTACTATCGCGTTCACTGTTTTCTCGTATAATTCTATCGGATTAAGGCTCTCCAGGGTTTATAATGGTATGGTTCACGGGAATGCTTTCATAGACAATATCCTATCCCAGGTCTCGCTGGAAGATACTATCGTAGCATGGAATAGCACCTACTACGGAAACTACTGGTCGGATTACAAGGGTCGCGACATAGACGGTGATGGAATAGGGGATACCCCCTATGTAATAGACAGCTGGAACATAGATTGGAAGCCCTTGACCAGGTATCCCCCGCGACAGTACCCTACTACAACTCTGTCTCCGACGACTATAACTACAACTACTACAACCACTACTGCTACTACAACACCTTTAACAACAATGGAACCGTCTACGACGCCAACATTGCCGGCTACTACCACTGCCACGTCTCAACCATCTCCGCCACCCTCTAATCTTTCGAATACGTCAACGTGGTTGGAAACAGCAACCTCTACTCCTTACTATACTGCAACTACTACTGTAGAGAGGCGTAGTACTACTTCGTATACTACGTACTATCAAACTCCTACAACTACGTGCCCGACACCTCAGCCAGTTGCTAACACTACTGTACTGAAAACGGGGACTACGATAACTTGCGCTACGCCGACCGCGGACACGCCTACTAGTACTACCGGTAACATGAATGGTAGCCGAGCCTTGAGATATTTTTATGTTAACGTAATTGTTATTACTGTGGTTTTCATAATACTGATTATTCTAGTAAAAAAGATCCTACAGAAGCATACTCTTACTAAAAGAGCATGATTATCTAAACGTAACATATTTTATTTTCGAGGTCTGGCAGCGCTAGATACTTGGTTATTAATATAACTGAGTTAAAGTAATATGATTAGGTGACTGCGTTGAGTACGGAGTTAGCTAAACTGAGAGCCGCTGGGAGAGCTGTCGAAATACTGCTGAGTAGTAGATATAATATCGTAGGGGTTGGAACCGGGAGTACTGTCGGCTTCTTCATAGAAGAACTATACAAGAAGACCGGCGGCAGGCTAGATGCGTACTTCGTTGCTTCATCCATTGATACAGAACTAGCATTAGCCAACAGAGGATTCAAAGTACTGGACCTTACCGGGGTCACACGCATTGACATATATATTGATAGCGCTGACGAAGTTGATGAAAAGGGCCGTATGATCAAAGGTGGTGGGGCGGCTCACACGCTGGAGAAGATACTAGCTTACGCTTCTAGATTCAATGTTTTTATCGTAGACTATACAAAGATCGTTAGGAGGCTTGGCGAGAGAAACCCCCTACCTGTTGAAGTACTCCCGTACGCTACTAGCATAGTGCTAGAGAAGATAAAAGCCATGGGTCTCGAAGCCCAGGTTAGGACTCTTAGGAAGCATAAGTATGGCCCGGTAATATCAGATACGGGCGGGGTTGTACTAGACGTAACCATACCGGAGGGCAGAGACGCAGGCGAGATAGCGGCTATGGTCGAGAAAATCCCTGGGGTAGTATCCACAGGCTTCTTCGAAGGTTATATAGACCTGCTTATAGTAGGGTACCCGGATAGAGTCGAGGAGAAGATGTTTACAAGGGAAAAAAGGTTTACCTAGCAGAGTAAATTCCCACAATATCCTTTTCTATAGCGTAGATTAATGGGGGATACCTTGTCAACCCGATGGTTAATCTATTAAATCTATATAACGTACTCGCCCCGAGCTTGAGCTCGTAGTATTCGGTCTTAGTCGTCCTAGCGTAGACTTTTGATATAGAGGTGATTATAGCTCCCGTAGGAGATATAAACAGGAGGTTTGACGCCATCCCGCCGTATGCTGAGACAGACTGCTTGCTATAGGTAGAGTTGTAGACTCCGCCTATGTTAGAAACCTGGCTAACACTATAGGTGTGCACTATGAAGACATTGAGGATGTCTTGTGCTGGTACAGGGTTGCTTACAGTCGCTTTACTTATATCTCCTTGAGGATTAACAATCTCGTAATAGTTCATTCTAATATCCGAGGTTTCATACCTCGCTACTTTGCTACCGCCCCAGTAGCTTTCAAACCCCCAGGCCTGGGTTAGTGTTGTATTCCACCATACATCATTATACGACTGCGTGCCAGCTACGTAGACACGGTATGTAACCGTGTACGTATATGTTGAGCCTCCTACCGTAATATTTAGTCTAGCTGTATTCGAGAAGATTGTTCTTACACTATAGATTGTCCCGCTGCCAGTGGGGGACTGAGACTCAACCCTATTCAATACAGGGTTGTCTCCTAGGAATGTGTAGGTAACGGTCTGGCTGCTTGTTTTAAGAGCGAGGAATCCTCCTATTAGCCAGTAGTTCATGTTATTCGTTACCGTAATGGTGAAGTTGTGTGTGCCCACAATATATGGTAGGTAGGGGGTTACGTCGATTACGAACGGATGAAATGCGTAAGTATCTATTGATGGAACAGGCCTCCATAGGAATGGTAGTATCCCGCCAGTGTAAATATAGGGGAATGCCTGCGTAACCGCAATGAGTCTGCCATCCGAGTACACCATTATGAGCCTATCGGTGGGTATATTAGTCCACCAGAATTCATCGTATGATGCTCCCTCAGCGTAAAGGTAGAGATAGGCTTGTACAACGTTCCCTGGTATGTTAGAAACCTGCCAGAAACTCGGCTGCCTAGTATTTAATGTAATCCAGGATAGTCCGCTGGTATTCCATAAGGGTATTACTAGATCTGGCACGTCCGGCGGCGGGTTCCCAGGGTAGTACAGTAAGCTAGCGTTTACAACGAAGTAGCCTGTTAAACCCAGGCGGGGTATAACCCAGTTATTGAGTATCATTGTGAAATTATGTGAGCCACCTACTAGAATCGGGTACAGGTGTGTTACGTCTACTGCTAGAGTGTAATTGAATCTCTGCGCTGTAGTGCCTATTAGTAATGGGATACCGTCTACAAATATCCAGAGTGCTCTATCATAGTTAACCCCAGGCCTGCCGGGCACGGCACTTTCCATTGTTACATTAACCCTCAGGATGATCTTGGAGAAGGTTCCTGACGGTAATGTTATCAGTTTGCTAGATGGGATTGGGGGATAGTTAGGGTCTGATAGATTATTTGAAGGAGTATTAGTGAACAAGGCTACTTCGATTGGCTGGGTTGAAGGGACATAGCCAGGGTAATCCTGCCAGCTCCAGAAGCCTACTGTAGACATACCTGGCCTAGTATCTAAACCTGCGTACACGGCTACACCAGGCGGTAGTATTGGTAATACGTAGGCTTGCTGAACCGTTCTCTCAGAGAGCGGGGAAACCATTAGCTCTTTAAATATAATAGTGCTAGTCGTGTATGCTGCTGATACGGTTTCTAATCCCACGGTTAGTAACAGTATTATTGATACTAAGATAGCGCTTTTCAGTCCCACTTCTATACCACCAAATTTACCAAATAGGTCTGTCAATATAAAAGCTTTCGCCTATTTCTATCTAGCTGATAAAAATTTCTCTTCTATAACCAACTATCCGTCTAGTTTTTCTACAACTTTTTTAGAGGCCCTTGCGTAGATTAGTAGTTCAAGAGTTGATTCTATAAGTCTTCTAGCGGTGTCAACCTTATGTCTTAATCCTGGTATTAGGGCATCGGGGAAGTTTACCTTTCTTAGATTATCGTAAATGTAGTTCATTACCCCTATAATCCGCTCTGCTTCCTCAAGCCTATTCTTCAAAAGCAGGTCTAAGGCGTACCTCCTCAGCTCTCCTATAGTATCCCCTAGGCCTAGGAGGTATGATGCATAATCTACATTAATTTCATACCTGCCCGGTATTCTGCCTTCAGCTATAACATAGTATGTTACATAGGCTTCAACATATTCTATTAGGCTATTCTGTAGTATACCACTATACAATATATCTGGGTGTTCTCTGAGCTCGTTTAAAATCCTAACATACTCTTCTCTAGCTTTCACAATATTCTCTAAAGCCTCTTTC
Organism: Thermogladius sp. 4427co; assembly: GCF_051933805.1. Taxonomy (GTDB): domain Archaea; phylum Thermoproteota; class Thermoprotei_A; order Sulfolobales; family Desulfurococcaceae; genus Thermogladius. The sequence continues at coordinate 321,852 of NZ_CP196893.1, forward strand.
AACAAGCCCGAGTGGATTAAACGGGTTGCTTCAGTAGCATACCTCAGTATTTCCCTAGAGGATTTAATAGCCAGCTCCCTAACCCTGTCTTTCACGGTGAAATACTCTATAGCCTCGTTCACATCCTTCTCGAGGCTTATATAAACCACCATGCAGAAGATTAATAACTCTAATTAAAAAATCCCGCCGGGGGGATTTGAACCCCCGACCACCCGGTGGCTGCCGGCCTGCCTTCACCCAACCCCTTCGCGGGGAGTCAGGCAGGTGGGGAGCCACCCCTACAGCCGGGCGCTCTACCGCTGAGCTACGGCGGGAAGGTTGTCTCTAATCCTATTATTCCCAGGACCCTCTTATAAACAATCTCACGCGAGGAGTAATGAGTGGGCCCGCGGGGACTTGAACCCCGGGCCTCCGCCTCTCCTAGCAGGGCTTGTAAGGGCGGCGTCCTAACCAGGCTAGACGACGGGCCCACTTGATTAATTGATTTATACAAGGAGGGTTTATAAGATTGAGGAATAGGTTGGGATTTGAAGAAAAAAGAGTTGGGATTTAAGGGGTTTATCCAGCTAACTTCCTGTGTAAGACTATTACCTCGTATATCGCCGCAGCAGCTGCTATCAAGGCTAGTATGAGTGTTATCAGTACGTATGTTGACACCGTTGATACCTGCGAGCTTAGAGCCGACTGGGCTGAGTCGATCTTGCTGGATAGAGCCGACTGGGCTGAGCTTATAGCGTTCGATAATGCGGACTGAGCACTGCTTATAGCATTGCTTAGTGTGCTGGTGCTAGAATCTACTTTGCTAGATACAGCGTTGATAGCGCTGGTTAGGTTACTGTAGTACGAGTCGACCTTGCTGCTAAGGCTTGCGAGGCTGTTTGATAGTGAGCCTACGCTAGTGCTCAGGGTGTTAACTGTTGACTGCAGCCCTGATACTACGCTTGATAGAGAGTCGACTGTAGCTCTTATAACGCCGACCGTGGTGCTGATAGTGGCAACTGTACCGTTGAGGCTCAGCACTACACCCTGTATTGTCCCAACAGCAGTCTTAATATCGGCTACGGTACCGTTTATCGATACTACTACCGGCTGTAGGTTCTGCACAGTTGTCTTGATCGTGCCGACATCTGTCTTAATCGTGGCTACATCGCCCTGGACGGAGACCAGCGTGGCATTCAATTGGGCTAGGTTGACCAGTATCTTGGATACTCCAGCCTGTATTGCTACAACACCGTCTCTTATATTGGTGATGTTAACTATGGCGTTGAATATGCCTACGTAAGCCGGCTGCGATAAGCTGCCGTCAGGCATTATCAGTCTAAGCTCGTAGATACCGGGCTCTAGCACAGGTATGTATAGGCCTGGGAAGACCTGTGGCGATAACACGTCTGTGAGAGTGCCGTTGGGCGTAATCCTCCAGTTGCTCACGTGTAGGTTGACACCCATTATACCATCGTTGAGATCCTGCCTAAACTTTCCTCCAGCTACAGTGTCTAAGACAGTGGTCCTAATTGCAACACCGCTGACGCTACCGGCAGTACCGTAGGGTAGGCCTGTAGCTATTACCTCAGCTACATAGGGGCCAACTGCTACAGCAGGGTTGAGGTAGAAGCCCGGCTGTACAGTGAATGTTTGGACAGCCGGGTTCTTTAAGTAGACTGCTAAGACCTGGTCGTAGCCGCCGCTAACCCTTCCTACGAACACCCATATCTTATACTGGGCACCAGGTAGTGTTGGGAAGAGGAACCATGTCGAGAAGCTACCTGTCGCATCAGTTGTGGTATATGCTACGAGTATTCCGTCGGGCAGGAAGCTCGCTAAAGCAGACCCATATTTAGCGAAGTAGCTAGTGTACAGTACTCTCAGGTCTACTGGTGGGACTCCCTCAATGAATATGAGCACCGGCTGGTTGGGGTCGAATCCTACTCCTGTCACAGTTACATTAGTACCTAATCCTGTCTTCCATAATTGTACGATGTCTGTCCCTGCAGTGACATTAATACCACACACAGTCATCCCGGTAGCTAAGCAGTAGTATGGTCCTGCGAAGCTACCGCTTACAACACCAATACCCGTAGTTGGTTCGGTTCCTACAATGCTTGTGTATGGGCCTACTGTTCCTGCTGGAGGAGTGAAGTATGCTGCCGGCCCAATAGCAATGTTCGTCCTAGCCGAGAACCTTAACTGTACCGGGGCTGTAATGTTCTGCGTCTCACCTATCTCATGGCCTCCTCTAACAATCTGAGAGGGTATAAGCACTATTACAACGTTAAACCCGTTAGCATCCGGTAGGAAGTTATAGCTGTCTATCTGGGTACCGTTAACTACAGTGGCTATTGCAAGAGTGTTCTGCGGCAGGTCGACATCAATGAATATGTGGGCCGGTACGTTCACAGTCCCAGCAGCAGTGGTAATAGTGCCTGGTGCGAAAGCCCAGCCGAATACTATTACCTGCGCTCCAGGAGTTGTTACCTTAAGTGTTGGGTTTGTCGCAGCGTTTACATTGTAAGCCGTCCCGTATAGTGCTCTATACTTCCCATAGTCGTATGCCTCAATATACGCGTTGAATGTTACAACACCGTTGAATGTGAAGGAAGCGTTAGTAGACTCTGTTACAACCACAGTGTAAGTGCCGCCGGGCAAGTGCCCGATCGAGACTAGGGCGTAGAATGTACCATACTGGTCTGTTCCAGTAGCATATGGTAGAGTGAACGGTAGGCTTACAGTATAATTGTAGAAGGTGTTTGAGAACACTATTGACGACAAGCCTACGTTGGCATCGAAGCCTGTGCCAACCACCTGTAGAGCCTTAATATTTTCTTCTAAGTCTCTAACCCAAGGACCTGAAACCGTGAGAAGCCTTGTCCACACCTGGTTGTTCTCATCGTAGAACCATAGAGCTGGTATTACGCTTATAGTAGTCGAAGCGGTAGCAACACCGTCTGTACCCACTATAGTGTAGGTTCCTCTAGGCACGTTCATTACAGTCCATATGAAGGTGAATACGCCGTTCACGTTTGTAGTTGCTGTTCCTACAGGCGTCCCTGTCTCGTTAATGTATAGTGTTACAGACGCGTTGGCTGTAAAGCCTACTCCAGTTATATTGACTATAGAGCCTGTGAAGGTATAAGGCGGGTATGCCGTAGTACCCGATATCACTGTTGTAACATTCAGTATTAGCTTTGGTACGATCGTGAATATCACGTAGTCGTAGGTATTGGCTTCGAACCCTGGTACGTAGGCGTATACAGCATAGTTACCGCCGTATGGGACGGTTGGTACTACCATTACAGTCTGGAATCTACCGCCCTGGCCTACCGGCACGATCTGGCTTGTGATCACAGTATAGTTACCGGGTGCTGGAGCAGCGCCTGTGAAGCTTACAAACGATACGTTTACGCTGTACCCTAGTGGCGCTACGCCTGTAACCGTAATTACGTCTCCAGGAGAGCCCTTGCTAGGTGTTACCTGTAGCTGGAGATTACCTGTTGCTCCCGCTAGCACCGTTACAGGGGCTACTATTGATAGGAATAATACGGCTAATATTATAGTATAGACTATCCTATTCATCCGACCACCACACTCGATAACCTAATCGATTCAGGGATTAGTTTTTAAAGGTGCGTGCACAAGCCTAAACCGATCATTAGATCCTGTGCACAGAACACGGAATAGGTTTGACGCCAGGGATTTCTTCAGGATTCGCCAGATTTCCTCTTAAAGTCTATTACTATAATACCCCTAGCGATCTCTTCTCTATCAATAGCGTAATCCAGGCCTGTCATCAAGCCTTTTATAAAGCTTACAACCAGGTCTGTCTCAGTATCGCCCATAACTGTTGAAACACACATTATTCTCACAGTATTAGTGTCTTTCATTACTAAGACCTCGTTGAAATCCCACCTGGATTTCTCGATAAATGATTTCACGATATCAAGCGAACCATTGTATTTGTTCTTGATATATATACCGTAGGCTCTACCCGACTCATAGAATGCTTCCTTAACCTTTTCTAGGTCAGAGTTGTTCTCTAGCATTACCTCGAAGACCTCGTGCGGTACGAATATCGAGCCAAGCTTCTTCTCTACTTCAACGACTTTCAGTATCCTCACTATCTCTTCTATATCATACCCCATTTCAAATGCTTCTATTACACGTCTTAGGACTTTATCTACAAGCCTGGCTAGAGATTCCCCTCTCGCGTACGAGATCCTAGCGAGCTTGTCGATCACGTCTTCCGAGACATATATTAGCTTCTTTTTCCCGCTCTCAGACATTCCTCATCCTACCTTTCAATCTCACAGTCTTACCTATTATCTCGCTAACAATTATATCGTATGAGAAAGCGTTCAAAAGCCCTTCCAACATGGATTTGAATAGTTCAGAATATTCCTGCGTGAACTTCGGGCTGGTTGCCACTATCTCGAGTTCTCTCCCAAGAATACTAATTTCTAGCTCCGGGATATCCCAGAAAAGACGGGGGGCTAGGTTCTTGAATTGGGATAGAGCCTCATCTCCAAACCTTGCTTTAAATAACTTACCAATCCACACACCAGCATCCCTCCATATCTTGCTTGCTTCACTCTTTTCTCTATAAGCTAGCTTAACCATCGAATAGAATATGTTTTCAGGAACTAGTATGAAACCGAATTCCCGGGCCTGTTTTAGGAACAGTATCTCGTTAACTACAGTGCTCATTGAAACCCCTGCTTTCTCAGCCCTGATAGTAGTTTCAAATATCTCGTTAACGAAATCGTAAAGACTATACCCTTTACTCCTAGCTATATCTCTAATAGCATTAATCAGGTCTTCTCTAGCGGCAAAAGTTTTCCTCCTAGCCGACGTCGCTAAACACCATGTCTAAGCATCGTGAGCCATACTTAATAATTAAACTCTAGCCCTGAAAAACATTAGTTCCAGTATAGGAGTAGAACACACTGCTTCCCGAGGCTAGGGATCCACGAGTAGGATAGTTATATGAAGATTTAATAGGTTCCCCAACACTACAGCAATATAGTAAGGGCCCGGTCTACGAGCTAATGCGATGAAGAACTTGGGCCATGAACCCAAGGAATGGCCCGGGTAGCTCAGCCTGGTAGAGCGCCGGGCTGTGGACGGCCGTAGAGGCCGGCACAGACCCGGAGGTCCCGGGTTCAAATCCCGGCCCGGGCCCTTAACACTCTATTTATAAGGAGCCCTGCTCTCGAAAGCGAGGATAAGAGATAATAGGAGAGCCAATGTTATCAGAGCCCCTGAAATAATATTATTGGAACCCACCACTAGCTGGTAGGGTATTAGCATTAGACCCCCTAGGCTAGTAAAGAATAGTATCAACCCGAATACTGCTGTCCTGTTCTCGGGAAGCGTTGACCTAGCAGCCCTTGTATAAATCGATGTATCAAGGAAGGGGTAGATAGGTAACCACCATAGTATTATAGGGATTGCTCCAGTTGTAGTAATAAATCCCCAGTACATAATATAGTATAAGATTAGAGATAACGCGTAGACTTTGAAATCCCCATATCTATCTACTAGACGGCCCGAGGACAGTCTCGCGAAAGGCGTTATAAGAGAGCCTATGAATCCGTAGAGGAGACTGAATAAGAAGTTTCTTCTACCTTTTTCAAGCCCTGGAAACAATTCGTCAACGCTCTGGTTAAGCTTTATAGAGCCTGTGGCTAGTGTTAACTCGCGTACGAATACTGCTAGGGAAACAGAGGCCAGGAATAAAAGTATTCCTTTATCCGATATGTTATACTGGAATCCGTTGCTTCTACGATTTTTAACACTATTATCTTTATACGTTATCCCACCGGTAACAAATACTATTGCGAACGCGAGAGAGATAGCGACAAAAGGTATAGTAGAACCATACGTCTCATAGATTAGACCTATTATCAAAGAACCTAGCCCGAATCCTATTCCTGTAGCAATTGTTAGAATACTATAGGCTGAGCCAAGCCTCTCATTTACATCTATTAGAGCAGCCGATAGGAAAGCCGGCCAAGACAGAGCCCAGATAAAACTAGACAAGCTTATAACTATAGAGAATAAGTAGGGATCTCTGAAACGCGATGAGAAAAGGATTGGTAGCGACGATACTGCCCCGAGTAGTATCTGGTTCCTCGTTCCAAACATAGACTCCAATACACCAGAAAACAATGAAGCCATGGTCATAAGCCATTCCAGCCCTGTTAGGAAAATTATTGAGCTACTACTAGATAGTTCAGTAGCTAAATACCTTCGGGTGAAAGCATAGTACATACCCCAGGCAAACGTGTTAGCGAAAGCCACGCTCGATAATATAATTCTGCGCTTCCCTACGAACATATTGTTAAACACCCTAGCAGTCATAAAGTAGAGACCTGATTCGGGAATTTTAAAACGCATCCTATTCGGGTTTAAAAACCCATGTATGAATAATATATTATTCGGCGGGGCAAAGCAGCGGGGTAGGGCAGCCAGGTAGCCCGCGGGGCTCATAACCCCGAGGTCGGTGGTTCAAATCCACCCCCCGCTATCACCTGCCGCGAGGCAGGCCCCGCCATCTAGCATTCTTCCTGCTCCGTAGAATTTCCAAGCCCGATATTTCACCTACCTGACTAATTAAATATAATTTAGAGAAAAGTATTTAGAAAAAGAAAAAGAATAAAATAGGGATTATTTCAATAGTTCAACAATCCTCTTAGCAACCTCGATACCGGCTCTATCCTGTGCTTCCGTACTGCTAGCCCCAATATGGGGGGTTAGTACAACGTTATCCAGCGATAACAGGGGGTGATCCTTGGGGAGCGGTTCTTCTTCGAAGACGTCTAATCCGGCCCCTGCTATCCATTTTTCTTTTAATGCTTTAACAAGCGCATTAGTATCTACTACCGCCCCTCTAGCAGTATTTATTAATATTGCTGTCTTCTTCATCAATTTCAATTTATCCTCGTTAATCAAATGATATGTCTCGGGTGTTAAGGGGGTGTGGATACTTACTACATCCGCTGTCTTAAGCAACGTGTCTAGGTCGACGCATTGCGCGTTGAACTCCCTGCCTGCTTCGATATTGCATGTTTTATCAGTATAGATTATTTTCATGCCGAAACCATAGTAGCATATTCTGGCTACAGCCCTCCCTATCCTGCCGAACCCTACTATCCCTAGTGTCTTCCCGCTTAGTTCGAAACCCACGGCTTCATGCTTAACCCATTCCCCAACCCTCATCTTCCTATCGCTGAAAGCAATCTTCCTAGCTACAGCCAGCATTAAGCCTACGGTAAGCTCCGCTACTGCCTGTGTGACAGCCTCCGGGGCGTTTACAACAATTATACCTTTTTTCTCTGCTGTTTCAACATCGATATTGTCTAAGCCTACTCCGGCTCTAGCTATGACTCGGAGCTTATCAGCCGACTCGATAACTTTCTTCGTAACCCTGGGTTTGCTTCTCACGATAATTGCGTCAAACCCTTTTATAATATTCGCGAGCTCTTCCTCAGGAGGCTCATGGACTTCGACTACTTCGAAACCGTTTGATTTCAATAATTCTATAGCGCTCTTGCTTATCCTGCTTGCAACCAGCACCCTCTTACTCATTCTATCTATCACCTCTTGCCGTAACCGAGGCTTTCTAAGACCTCGCGTAGGTTCCTGAACAGCTCCTCGATATCTTCTCTTGTTATATAACCCATATGCCCTATCCTGAAGGTAATATCCCTGACTTTACCATAACCCTTCGCTATTTCGATCCCCCTCTTCCTAAGCTCCTCGTATATAACAGGACCCTTGATCCCAGGCGGGTTGTAGACGACTGTTATCGTCGGGCTATAGTAGCCTGGTTCAGCAAATAGTTCGAGACCAAGCTCTAGAACGCCTCTTCTAATAGTCTCCGCTCTCTCCGCGTACATTTTAAGCCAGGCTTCCTTACCCCCCATTCTCTCTACAATACGTAGTACAACATCTAGGCCTATCACAATCGAAACAGGCGGGGTTGTCGGGGTAGACCATTGTTTCTCGAGGAACTCCCGTATCTCAATTAAATCGAAGTATAGGCCTCTCTCAGGGATTTTCTTAGCTCTCTCGAAGACTTCTTCGCTCACAGCCGCCATAGCTAGTCCCGGTGGGAGACCGAAGGCTTTCTGACTACTAGCGAATACTAGGTCAATACCCCATTCATCAACCTTTATATCAGCCGCTCCCATAGCTGAAACAGCGTCTACGAACAATAGCTTGCCGCGTTCTTTGACAACCTTAGCTAATTCCCTAAGCGGGTTCAATACCCCTGTACTAGTCTCGTTGTATGTTATAGTTACAGCCTCTACATCAGGGTTCTTCTTCAACGCTTCGTCAAGCTCTTCAGGTTTAACCGCTTTGCCAAGAGGTTTCTCTAGGACTACGGGGATCCTACCGTTTCTCTCAACAGCCTCCTTGTACCTATTTCCAAATTCCCCGATCACTGTAACAAGCACCTTGCCCCGTGGGGACACGGCGTTCCTGATACTAGCCTCCATGAAACCTGTACCGCTAGAGGGGATTAGCAGAACAGTAGCTTTATCTGCTTCTAGAAATCTCTTAAGCCTTAGAGTCGCATCTTTATGGAGCTCCTGATACTCTTTCGACCTGTGGCTGAACATCTGTATTTTCATCGCTTCAAGCACTTCTGGGAAACATGCTACAGGACCGGCTGTGAACAGCCTCATTTTCCTAGGCCACACTAGTTGCTCAACTTCTTTTACAATATCCATGTACATTTACTCCACCAGGAATTAGTATCCCCCAGGTGGGGATAAATCGGTTTCGTCTCAGGTAGCGTATCTAGCTCGCTTTTAGCCCATCTATTTCTGAGTTCTCTAAGGAGAATATTGATTATTGTAAAGATTAGGCCCTCGCGACTTAGAATGGAAAAATTTCGGGGAATGCGACCTAGGAATACGGTACAACCTACGCGGAGACCTGGGCTAAAATACTAGGTTAAATAATCTTTAAATCAAATCTTTTCCAAGAATCATGAGAGGGTTGGGTATTGGCGTTTAGCAAGAAGGCTCTTATAGAAATACTCGAAAAATTAAGTAGGAGTGGCGTAGAGTTTGTTATAATAGGGAGTACTTCTATAGAGCTAGCATTGAATAGAGAAGTCTTCGAAGGAGACCTGGATCTATTCGTGATAAACCCTAGCCCTCTAACCTCGGAGGACTTCTACAGAGACCTTGCCGAGCGAGAGAAGTGGGAAATCGGGGTGACAGAACTAGGGACTTTGAAACTGATCGCAAGCGTAAACAGTGAAACTGTAGAGGTCGAACTATACGAGAATATAATGGATTTCAACATCCCCGAAGAGATTATTTCAAACACTAGAAACATCTCTCTCAATAATCTGAAAGTCAAAGCCCTATACCCGGAACAGTACTTTGTACTAAAAGCTAGGCAAGGCATTGACCCGGATAAGGTTAAGCAATACTATAGGATGATTGGAAGGATTAATACAAATATATTAAATATGGCACTAGACAGCTTCGGCAGCGAGAAAGATAGTATTGCTAATAGGTTGAGAAGTATTGGCTTGAAATTTTAAAACCTCTTAACCTTATAGAACACCGAGGCGGTGCTTATGCCGATCAACGACCCTGTTAAGCTTAAAATTGTATACGATAGAGTCCTCAATAAAACCGTCTGCAGGAGATGCGGGGCTCTGAACCCTCCAGGAGCCACTAAATGCAGAAGATGCCATGCTAAAGGCACTTTAAGGCCTAAGAGAGCGGTTAGGACGGCGG